>CAYLTY010000083.1:11051-32964 GCA_964386705.1 uncultured Planctomycetaceae bacterium | reverse complement strand
CAAACGGCTACCGAAAATCGACGACTCCATCGGCCTTGTGAGACATGCGGGTTAGGTACCAGGCATCACCAGGGCACAAAATGACTCGGAGTCTGCGAACGACGAGTCGCGCAGTCACTTCCACATCGCGCAGCGCCAGCATAGCCCGAAAGCCGGCAACCGGCGCCGCACATGATAGGCAATCTGCTTTCGGCGTCACGGGATCTAGACGTCCCTCAATGCCAAGTCCTGTTCAACACCGGCTTACATCACAAGTTACTTCGGCGGGATGACTCGACTTACAAAAGATAGCAGAGAAACACTGTGAACAGTTACATTCTGCGGCCCGGAAAGATGTTATCCCTTCTTTCTTTTTGTCCGAATGTCGTAATATCCATGACCGTATTCCTTGGAGAGGGAAAGGATGGGTCGGTGCATTCAGTTGGGACTGTAACAACCACCTTTCCTTTTGCTGGCACTGTGACCTTCGTATCATTTGTGACGACAAGGTTTTGAACTTTACTCTTCAAATCCTTAGGCGAGACCATACGCCCCTTAGGAACAGTGAAGCTTCGCGCTGCATCTGTTTTGTTCTCTACTTCAATTTCGACCCAATACGGCATTTGACGTCTCCGTTCTTTTATTAGGAGCAGCGAGGATGCTCGTCACCGGATTCGTCTTCTCGGTCAATTGCGGTCGTTTCGACCAACTCGCCGTGACGATTCTCGAATGTGCGCAACTTTGCAACAGGTTCAGTCACTCCTCCAATTACGCGACTTATCCTCAAGTGCCCAGCAAAGACATTATCAAGCAGCGTTCCGTCTCCAATTGAGGGTACGTACCCAAGCGCTACGGTGTTGTAAAAGCGAAGTGATTCACCACCGTTAAACAATTCATACGGATCTCGCCAAGCATCGTGGTGCCGAAACGGCATTTCTCGAGCGAGTAAATCATCAATTAATTCATGAACGTAGCAGTCCTGCTCTCCACTGAGTCGCTCCATTACTTCGCGACGTTCGCAAGCGGTACGTTTTGAAAGAGCTCGAAGAACGCGAGAACGTAAGTCGCTCGGAACATTCTGAAGCAACCGTTCAATCTTTTGCCTTTCATCGGGAGGCAGATCCAGCTCATCCTCATGTGACAGCTTGGCGTGCCGCTGACATAGCAGTCCGTTTTTCGTAATGAGCAAATTGATGCCACCAACATTATCATAACCGTCAACAATAACATCGGCGTACGCAATTCTCGATAACCGCTCAAGCGTATCACCAGCGAATGCAGTCACTTCAACGCAAGACGCAGATTCCGGAGATTTCTCATGCCCTCCGTGCTGATCAATGTTTGATAGCGACTTAAGTATGGCATGCTGCAAAGCTCTTCCACCGTAATTGTACACATCAGAAACGACCTCGGGACATGGCTTGAGCAAATCGAAACGCTCTCTCAGGCGTCCGGTCAATTGTTTCCAGACTCGCGTTGTGACCGAAACCGTATTGGTGATACCAATTGTTCGCTCATATTTAAGAAAGCGATTAATGAAATCTGCAGTGATCTCACCTGGATTGGGTGAGTAAGTCGCAATATCAGCATCGCAAGAGATTCTGACGTTCAGCGGTACGTCAAGGTCGGTGCGTGTTGCAATCTCTTCATTAACGGCACTCATGGTGCCAAGCATTTGGAGCGCGGCGAACGCGAGGTCGTCAAATCCCTCGCCTGCGCCCGTAAGGAACATGAAGGCCCCGCCATCCCCCGCCCAATTGAACAACCGGCCATTTCGGCCAATTGCAATTGATTCCATTTGACTGCGGAATATCGATTTAGCCTGCTTGAGAGCTCGATCCGCACCGGGCAACTGGCTGTGTCCAGCGATGTCAACCTGTACGAGTCCTAGTTCTATGCGATCGCCATCGCTGAGATCATCCCAGTTCGCCATCGAAGTTCTCCGTCAATCGGTGAGGGTGACCACTGCAGAGTGAAACGCGACAAGTGTGACAACGCGTCGACCATTACATGGTCGCTCCAAACGAATGCTGTGTTTGCGCACCGTTGCCCTGTGCAAAAACTATCTTGTGTACGATTTAACGGCAAGCGATGAGTGCGTTGCACCGGCAAGTATCCCGACGGGGCATCGAGTCAAATAGGCACTTTGCAGCGTGGCGTCTCGGGTTCCGTTTTCACGATCACTCCAAACAGGAGCGCTATCGCCTGAGAGCGTGAGCATCGCCCCGTTGCCGTGGCGGATGCAAGACAAGCCCGACCACTCGTTGTCGGAGTTTACGCCGTTGCAGAAGGCATTCAGCACATGGCGATCGGTTTTTCAGAAGCTGCTGAGGCTCTATCCTCCGCATGGGCGGTGGTCGCGACGGCGAATGCTCTGCCTCGATGGTTCACTAACTCACGAGATTTCGTTCCATGTATAGCCGCGAGAAGCTTATTGAACTGTTTCGTCAACGTGCTCTGAAGCTGGGGGACTTCACGCTCGCTTCGGGGAAGAAGTCCAAGTACTACCTCGACAGCAAGCAGGTTACGCTGCATTCCATCGGGTTGCGACTGGTCAGCGAGGGGCTGCTGGACCTGCTGAAAGACGTCAACTTCGACGCGTTCGGCGGCATGACGCTGGGGGCTGATCCCATCGTTGGTGGCGTGCTGACCGTCGCGGCTGAGCAGAATCGGTCGCTGGTCGGGTGCATTGTCCGCAAGGAGTCCAAGGGACACGGGACGCAGCAGTTCATCGAAGGGCCGCTGGTCGCTGGCATGAAGATTGTCATCGTCGATGACGTCGTCACCACGGGCGGCAGTGCTCTGCTGGCCGTGGACCGAGTGCAGCAGTTCGGCTGCGAAGTCGTGCAGGTCGTGGGGATTGTCGATCGCATGGAAGGCGGAGCCGCGACGTTTGCAGCTCGCAATCTGCCGTTCCGGTCGCTGCTGACGATCAAGGACTTCGGGATTGAGCCACCGCCGCAGGGGTAGACGGGAATCCAAGCAGAGGGAAGCGATCGCCCCTCACCCCCGGCCCCTCTCCCCAAAGGGGCGAGGGGAGCGACGAAGATATCACTCGCTCAGATGCAGTCTGATGTAGGTCAGACAATCCTGTCCGTCGAAGCAGAGGCGGACAAGATTGTCCGCCCTACAAAACCAGAGCGACTGCCCTGCTTAGTAGCGGAATTCCAGGCCGAGCTGAAAGCCGTGGAAGAGGACGCTGTGGTCGGTGTCGACGCCGCGGCCGTTGTTGAAATCGCTGGCGGAGACCTGAGCACTGGCGGGGGCGATGCCTTCCATCCAGATGACGTCGTAGCCGACGTAGGCGGACCAGTGCTCGCTGAGGACTCGGCGAGCCATGATGTCGAGTTCCATCAGGTAGGCCGTCTGGATGTCGTCCGTATTGATGGACGTCACGCCGCCGATTCCCGTCAGTTCGCCGATGTGTGAGGCTCGATTGGCGTAGACGCCGAACTTGCCGGTCGCGTCCACGCACCAGCGTTCGTTGCGGACGAACGCCATCTGAGCTCCCAACTGCACGCCCAGCATCTGATTGTTGGTCGTGATATTGTAGTCGACGTTCGGATTCACGGCCGTGCGATCGATCAACTGCAGGTTCAGGTTTTCGTCGAGACTCACGTACCGCAAACCGCCAATCCACGTGAGCCAGCCGCAATCGGCCTCTTTGCGCCAGTTCGATTCGTAGGACCGCAGTTCGGTCGTGTAGTTCGCAAAGACGTCGTGGCTGCCGGGAGCAAACGTCGGCGGCCTACTAAAAATCTGGCTTTGTACGCCGGTGAAGGAACCGAACTGCCCCGCTTCTTCCATATCCAGATTCAGCAGGCGGAACTCGTAGTCGCAGCCTTCGACGGGCCACGGGATGAAGTCGTGAGCGATGAAGTCGAACTCGAAACCGTCTTCAAAGCTGAAGCCGAAGTCGCGGGCATCGATCGCCTCAGATGGCGTCGCGGGGTTGTTGATGAGTGTGTCGCCCGTCGCTCCGCTGCGGTTCATCACCACAATGCCCGCTCGAGCGGTCCAGCAGCGGCCTCGATCCGGCCAGGCCCAGCGGTCCCGTTCGGCGTAACTCGGCCCGAAGCCGCCGAAGAATTTTTCTGAGGTTTCGAAGATGCCGTCGGCGGTGCATTCGACGGGCAGGATCGACTTCTTCTTCGCGTCGACCCAGACATCCTCTTCAAAGAAGGGAGCGTCCGTGAACACGGGTCGCGCATCCGGCTTCACGCGACGGAATTCGGACACGCTTTCGTCGTCGTCCGAGAAGATCGGCCGTGGCTCCGCGCCGAAGGCTGAGCTAACAAGGCTCAGCGTGGCAGCAAAGATGACGGCGCGAAGGTGCATTCAAAACTCTCCCAAGGATGGCTGTCGGTAGATATCGAACGCCCGGCGGCTGCCGGAAAACCCCGTTGCGATCGTCAACGTGTTCCTCAACAAAATGTTGCAACGGGCGCAGGGGCAATCGGGTCAAGCGGTGCTCCCCGCGCCACAGGATTGCCGGGTACGGTCGTTACTCCGGGCGTCCTCCGCATAACCGCCCGGTCAGGCTCTCGCTAACATCCGCACAACCGTTAGACTTACGCCGCGCTCGTACTGCTTCAGACGAACTTTTGGATTCGGACAACCTCATGACTCCGCGAGAAGTCCTCGCCCTCATCCGCGAACGGGAAATCAAAGCCATCGACCTGCGGTTCATGGATTTTCCGGGCACGCAGAAGCACTTCACCATTCCCGCCAAAGCACTTGAGGAGACCAGTTTCGAAAGCGGCTTCAGCTTCGACGGTTCATCGCTGCGCGGCTGGCAGGCCATCAACGAGAGTGACATGCTCGTCGTGCCGCAGTCGCCGACGGCGTTTGTGGATCCGTTCATGGCCAACACGCTGGTGCTGACCTGCAACATTCTGGATCCGGTGACTCGCGCCGACTACGACAAAGACCCGCGCAACGTCGCTCGCAAAGCCGAATCGTACATGCGGTCGACGGGTTTCGCCGACGAAGCGTTGTTCGGCCCCGAAGCTGAGTTCTTTGTGTTCGACAACGTCTGGTTCGATCAGAACGAGCACGAAGGCTACTACCACATCGAGAGTTCCGAAGGCCAATGGAATCGCGGACGCCGCAAACGCCGTCGCGGTGAGCCTTCCAACGCCGGATACGCTCTTCGCCGCAAGGAGGGATATCTTCCGATTCCGCCTGCGGACACTCTGCAGGAGCTGCGCACCGAGATCATGCTCGCGCTGCAGGACTGCGGCGTCGAAGTGGAGGCCCAGCACCACGAAACGGCTTCCGGCGGTCAGTGCGAAGTGGACATCAAATACGGCTCGCTCGTCAGTACGTCAGACGCGCTGCTGCTCTACAAGTACATCGCCAAGAACGTCGCTGCCAAGCACGGCAAGACCGCGACCTTCATGCCCAAACCGCTGTGGAACGACAATGGCTCGGGGCTGCATCTGCACTTCTCGCTGAGGAAGAACAATCAGCCGCTGTTCGCTGGGTCGGGTTACGGCGGCTTAAGCGACACCGCGATGTTCGCTATCGGCGGCATCTTGAAGCATGCGCCGGCTGTGCTGGCGTTCTGCTGTCCGACGACCAACAGTTACAAGCGACTAGTGCCGGGCTTCGAAGCTCCGATCAATCTAACTTACAGCTATCGCAACCGATCCGCGGCGATTCGTATTCCGGTCAACAGCCCGAATCCCGATACGAAGCGGTTTGAATTCCGCTGCCCGGATTCGTCCTCGAATCCTTATCTCGCCATGAGTGCCATGTTGATGGCGGCTCTGGACGGCATTCAGAACCGTATTCATCCGGGCTCGCCGTTGGATAAGGACATCTACGACCTCGATCCTGCGGAACTGGTCGACGTCGCCAAGACGCCGATTTCGCTGGAGCAGTCGCTGGATGCACTGCGCCGCGATCATGACTTCCTGCTCCGCGGCGACGTCTTCACCGAAGACGTGATCGACACGTGGATCTGGTACAAGACCGAGAACGAAGTCGAAGCCCTGCGCCAGCGACCTCACCCGTATGAGTTCGCGATGTACTACGACATTTGAAGCCTTGTAGGTCGGACAATCCTGTCCGACGCCGGACAAGATTGTCCGGCCTACCTGTTATTCCACGTACAGAAACTCGTTAGACCCCAGCAGCGCCTGACACAAGTTGGTCAGCGCCTGTTGGGGACCTCGCACGCCCTGTGGCAGGCGCTCGGGGTGTGCGTTCAGCAGTTCCAGTTGTTGATCCAGGAAGTTCAGGACTGGCACGAGTTCTTCTCGACGAATGGGACGGCAATAAGCCAGTTCCCACGCCGAAGCTACAGCGCGCGGCAGATCGTCGCTGCTCAACACCGGACCGTGAAATCCGCCGATCGAATCCCATTTGGCGACCAGCTTGCTGTCGCGATGCAGCGCCAGTTCGACGCTCCACGTGAAGGAATCGGAATTGACGTTCTCTCGGGCGTCAGTGATGAAGTCGATCGTATCGCCGCCTTCGATCATCAGATTGGCGACCGGTGTATCGGCGCCGTTGTTTTGCGCCATCCAAGTTCCCGCCAAGCCGTTGCGAGAAGACACAATTCGCCCGCGGACGCCATCGCCGTTCGGGCTGCCGTGACTCAGCTTGCCGCTAATGGTCAGGACGCCGCCCGCCGGAGCGATCCAGCGGCGGACCGTTGCCAACTTCTCGCCTGCTCCAGGGTGACCGCCTTGAGCATGCAGTAAGGCCCAGTCACTCTTGGCGTTCGGAAGTTGAGCATCGCCTTGCCAAGTTGAACCTGTCCAATGGCCCAGCGGCGTGAATGAGCCCGTTCGCTGAGTGGCCTCATCAAAGCTGCCAAAACCGAACTGCCAGAGTTCAGCTCGAGCCTGACGCAGCTTCGGCAGTTCGCCGGGGTTTGCGTCAGCAGGCAGTTCTCTCAGCTCCTGCTGAGCCCGTGTTGCCAGCTTTGTGGCCTGCGCCAAGGTGAATTCACCGTTTAGCAGAATCAATGACTGCGTCGCGACTGTGGACACAGGACGCCGTTCGCAATTGGTCTCCATCACGGGAGCATCAAACGCCTGCAACATGCCGACCGGTTGTGAGCGCCGCTGCTTGATGTAGAGGCTGCGGCGACGCTGCTCACCATCGACGATGACCTGACCGGTCTCGTCTTCCTTGATGGTGAGCGCTGGACCGAATTGGGTTCGATCCAGCACTCCGGAAGCCGCCAGCATGCGATCGCGCAGTGTTTCCGCTTCCAGCCGCATCAGGGATTTTCGTGCGTAGAACCGGTTTGCAGGATCGAGCGCATCGCGCTGAGGATCTCGCGAAGATGACTGCCGCCAAGCGGTTGAAGTGAGAATGAGGCGATGCAGACGTTTCAAGCTCCAAGCCTCTTGCACGTTTCCGGCTTCATCCACGCGACCACTACGAAACTCGTGCGCGAGCCAATCCAGCAATTCCGGATGAGTCGGCACAGTGCCCAGCTTGCCGAAGTCAGCAGGGGTATCCACCAGCCCGCGTCCGAAGTGGTGCATCCAGATGCGATTGACGAGCACTCGAGC
Organism: uncultured Planctomycetaceae bacterium; assembly: GCA_964386705.1. Classification (GTDB taxonomy): domain Bacteria; phylum Planctomycetota; class Planctomycetia; order Planctomycetales; family Planctomycetaceae; genus AM-0621. The sequence continues at coordinate 25,453 of CAYLTY010000083.1, read as the reverse complement.
CGTCAGCGGTTGCTCGTCACTTGTCAGCCACTTCGCAAAGGCAAGCCGCCGACCTGTCGTCTTCAACGCCGCGTCACGAGCGGAAAAGTCGCGCTGACCGCCATCGGCCGACAGCACACTCAGCGCCGCCGGAGCGACAGTCTGCTTCGGCTGGCGATGATCACCACGATGAAACAACTGTGTCGGCGGAGTGTGATTCTCCGGCTCGACGAGCGCATGCAGGAACTCTTCTTTGGGCTTCGTGGCTCGCACAGCAGCAATAGCCGCGTCCTTCTTCTTAAGTTCTTCCGCGGCGGCGGCGTTGTAGAGATAGAGTGCTCCCGGGCTGAGATCCTTCACAAACGGGTGCTTCTGCAGTAGTTCGTTCTGTTCCTTTGTGCGTTTCGCAGCTTCGGTGCGATAGCCCTCACGCAACGCCACGCGGTGTTGTTCGTCAGCTCGGAGCAACTGCTTTTCCAGCTCATCACTGATGAACTTATCTTGCATGGCTTGCCGCTCTTGAGCCTGCTTCTGCGCTTCCTTCTCGATCTCCGCAGCCTGCTGACGTTCGGCTACAGAAGCCAATGACACCAACCGCTGCGGCGGGTTCTTCCAGTTCTTCCAATCGAGGGCTGGCTCAAAGACAGCGCGCAAAGCGTAGTAATCCGTCTGCGGAATAGGGTCGTAGCGATGGTCGTGACATTGAGCACACGCCACGCTCAGTCCGAGCATCGTCGTAGTCACGACTCGCAACGTGTCGGCCACCACCTGATTGCGGCTCTCAGGATTGTCGGCTCCGCTACCCGTGCCATCAGCCACCGTCCGCAGGAAGCCGGTCGCCGCCAGTAACTCAGTCTGATCGGGAGTCAGATCTCCGCTGCGCGGGCCAGCCAATTCGTCGCCAGCCAGCTGCTCGTGAATGAACCGATCGAACGGCTTGTTCGCATTCAGCGAGCGGATGACATAGTCGCGATACTTCCAGGCCCACGGTCGCTCGGCATCGTTAACGGTGTAGCCTTCCGAGTCCGCATAGCCCGCGATGTCCAGCCAGTGCCGCGCCCAGCGTTCGCCGTAGTGTGGCGATTCGAGCAGTTCGTTCATCAGCCGCTCGTACCAGTCCTGGCCGCCATCACTGAGCCACTTCTGCATTTCTTCGGGCGACGGTGGCAAGCCAATCAAATCGAAGTACAGCCGCTTGATGAGTGTGGCTCGATCCGCATCAGGAGCGAACCCCCATCCTTCCGGCATCGCTTTCAGCAACAAAGCGTCGATCGGCGTTCGTACGCGAGCCTCAGCGGGATACGCCGTAACGGTTGGCACCTTGAGCGGTCGAAATGCCCAGTAATCGCGTTCTTCGGGCGTGATCCCTAGACCGGGGCCGATCTTCTCGGGCTCAGGACGCGCCGTCTGAGCACCAGCTTCGATCCAGCGTTCCAGCCGTTCGATTTCCTCTGCCTTGAGTTTGACGCTTCCTGGCGGCATCTCGCCCGAGCGCACGCGATCCATCAGGTAACTGTCCGCCGGTTTGCCGACGGAAATCGCAGCCCCGGAACTGCCGCCCTTCAGCATCAGCCGGACTTGCCGCAAATCTAACTCGCCTTTGATGTCCTCAGTCGCGCCGTGGCAGTCGAGGCAATGAGCCCGCAGAATTGGGCGGATATGCTCCTCGAACGTGATCTTGGCTGGGGATTCAGCAGCCTCGCACGGCATCCTGCAAACAAGAACGAACAACAACCAGCAGGTTCGGATCGGCAATGACGTCATGAATCGACCTTCAATGTCGGAATCGGAATCTCACAGCAGCCCTTAAGCTCGAAGCCTTAACGCTGCGCCATGTAATCTTCAACGGCCTGCTTGGCTTCTGCCAACCCCACACCGTACTGCTCACGATACACCTTGATCGCCATGATTTTCTGGTTCGGATCGTTCGCCAGCGTCTGCCATTCGGCGTCCTGCGGACTGCTCTTTTCCGTTCCCACCGCTGGTTTCTGCATGCCGAGCTGAGCCATGACCAGCTCCAGATTGCGGTCGATACGCTCCAGACGTTCACGTTGCTTGCGTCCTAAAGACGCTCGCGCGGCGGCCCCGCCCGAGAAGACAGCCACAATCCCGGCAATCGCCACAAAGTCCAGTAACTCCAAAGCGGCCAGTAACATGTCTGTCCTCGCGTTTAGTCAAATCGTCCAGCATGAACGACGTGGGCTCGTTGGCGGTGGCAAATCACCTGTCCTAAGATCCCGCGGCGTTCAGATTCACCTTGCTGGTATTCGCTTTTACGGAATTTGTCGGTCATGGCCAACGTGCTGAAATTGGGAATCCCTGCGGGTAGTCTGCAGGAAGCTACTGCGAAGCTGTTTCAACGAGCAGGTTACAACATCACCTTCTCTTCCCGCTCGTACTATCCACAGATTGATGACGTCGAGATCGAATGTCTGCTGATCCGGGCCCAGGAAATGGCTCGCTATGTGGAGCAAGGTATCCTCGACGCCGGCGTCACAGGCCATGACTGGATCGTCGAAACCAACGCCGACGTGCACGAAGTCTGCGAACTCGTCTTTTCCAAGGTCAGCCGCCGTCCGGTCCGCTGGGTGCTGTGCGTGCCTGAATCTTCCCCAATTCAGACGGTGAAGGATCTGGAAGGCAAGCGCATCGCCACGGAAGCCGTGGGTCTGACCAAGGGCTTCCTCGCCAAGCATGGCGTGACGGCTCAGGTTGAGTTCTCCTGGGGCGCCACTGAGGTCAAACCTCCGCGACTGGCGGATGCCATCGTCGAAGTCACCGAGACCGGCAGTTCGCTGAAGGCCAACAACCTGCGCATTTTGGCCGAGGTTCTGCAGAGCACCACTCGGATCATTGCCAATAAAGCCGCCTGGGCTGATCCGTGGCGTAAGGCCAAGATCGAAAACATCGCCATGATGCTGAAAGCCTGCCTGGCCGCTGAAGGCAAGGTTGGCCTGATGATGAACGTGCGCCGCACCCACTTGACAACCGTGCTGGCCAACTTGCCGGCTCTGCAGACGCCCACGATCTCATCGCTGTCCGATCCCGACTGGGTCGACGTGAACACCATTATCGACGAATCCGTAGTGCGAAGCATTGTGCCACAATTGAAAGCTGCCGGAGCTCGCGGGATCGTCGAGTATCCGATCAGCAAGCTGATTGACTAACTCATCCACGCGCTGCTTTTCCTGACACGTTGCGAATCAATTCCAGACGAAGGGACATGCTATGAAACGTCGCGGGGTAATCGTTTCGCTGCTGGCACTGGCGGGAGTTCTTGGCGCCACCGGCTGGACGCAAGGTTGGTTCAAGCCCACCGAAACCGTCATTACGGAAATCGCGCCGGGTGTGTTCTTTCGCAAGGTGGAAACTCAGCCCAAGTTCATTGGCTGCAATCAGGGCTGGGTCGTCTTCAAGGATTATGTGCTGGTCATCGAAGCCAGCTTCCCGAATCAGAGCGAAGAACTCATCAAGGAGATTCGCAAGACGTCGGACAAGCCAATTCGCTACGTCTTTGATACGCACTATCACGGAGATCACGCGCACGGGAACCCGGTCTTCCACTCGATCGGTGCGACGGCAGTTGCTTCCGAAAACAGCCGCCAACTCTTTGATACCAAAGGCACGGCTGACTTCGAAAAGAACAAGAAAGACAACCCCGCCGAATACGGCAAGCTGGAATACGCCAAGCCTTCACTGACCTTCCCGCAGAAGATGATCTTTGACGACGGCAACCAACGCGTCGAGTTGCTCCATTTCGGGCATGCGCATACCGCTGGCGATGCAATTGCCTGGTTGCCCAAGCACAAGATCGCCTTTACTGGCGATGCCTGCGTCAACGGAGCCTTCAACTACACGGGCGATGGCAACACCGAGAGTTGGATTCGAGTGCTCACCGAGTTTGCGACGCTCGAACCGAAGATCATCTGCCCTGGGCACGGCGAGATGGCCGACGCCAGCCTGATCCAGACCCAAAAGAGATACTTCGTTGAACTGCGCCAAGAGATCCAGAAAGGCATCGATGCGGGCAAGTCGCTCGATGACATTAAGAAAACAATCGACCTGCCGTTCTACAAAGAGTGGACCGGAGTCGACGTGAAGATGAACGTGGAAAACATCGAGCACGTCTACGGTGAGCTTACCGGCAAGAAAAAGTGACGTGCACACAGCGTCAGGAAAGGGATCCGATGGAAGGGACCGCCGACCATTTCTTTAATCCGAAGTCCGCTTCGCCAGCCTTGAAAGCCGCAGTGACGGAACTGGCGACGAAACTCGGACGCTCCGAGTCCGATTTCGCCGGTGCACGGCTGGGTGACCTGTTCGATCAGGCCCTGGCAGCCTTCGGTGGTGATCTGCCGGACTTCTGGCGTGTCTGGAATAGTTGGAATCAGGCGTCCGACGCGCCAGCCGAATGGGGCGATCTCTGACCACCCCATCCCCGGCTGGAAGGTCCATTTAGCGATTAGCGGCTGCTGAGCCTCCAAAGAGCGCAATGCGGCCTTCAACACCGACGCCCCACGGTTCAGCACCAAACGGCAGCGCGCCGACATCAGGTTGTTCGGCGTCTTCAGAACGCAGTGGGTCGGGCCATTCAGCCGGCACAGCCAATCCGCTGTTGATCGCCGGGCTGCCGGACTTGAGGCGCAAATCCGAAGCCTGAGTCGCATCCGCCGCGAACGCCACGAACTTTGGATCGACGATCCGGTCCTGCATCGTCCACCCCGGTGCGTATCTTTGCTGACTGTCCTTGAACAGTTGCGATGAACGGAACTTGGTAAACGGATCGCCCTGCTGCTTGGCCCCATCTACCTGTCCCCAAAGGACGTTCCCGCCCTCACGCAGGTGCTCGGCTTCCTTCATCGCGATGAAGTTCACTCCGGGTACCTTCTGGTTCTGCAGGAAGATGTTGTTGAAAACGTCTCGTTCCGTCTTGCGGAGCCCCATGACAGCGAGTCCGAACAGAAAATTGTCGCGAAAGACCGGCGTCTCGCGCACCAGCGTGTTGTGGTAGAAGTGCATCACAGGCCACACCGGGCTGCCGTGATCGCCGACCAGATGGCCTTCAGCACGCAGAAACGCACCGCTTGGATCAGGAGTCGTCGGAGGCGTGGAATAACTACCCGCACGCAGATCAAACACGTTGCGGAAGACAAAGACGCCAGCCTTGGGATTGTGATCAATCGGCGATTCGTCTTTGTCGATCTCGTGCTGAGTAAACGGACTCAACACACCGCCGATCCGATTCTGATAAACATAAATCGTGTGATCGCGCAATTTTGCACCGCACTCCAAACCATCGTCGTTGAAATTATCCACGAAGTTGTGATGAAACTGCAGGTTCTTCACCCAGCGTACGAAAGCAAAGTCGTGGTCGTCCGTGAATTCTGACCAGCTCAATTCGATGTTTTCATTGAGCGGTTGGTCATTCTGCAGAATGACCTGATATGTCGGAGTACCGCGATACTTCATGTGGGCTCGCGAAGTCCACGGCGCGGCCAGCCCTCGAAACGCGGAATTCTTAACGCGAATGTTCTGCGACGCAGCAACCATCAAGCCGGGAAAACCACCAAACACTGTGACGTGATCGAGTTCAACATTGTCCGACCCGTACATGTTGATCATCGGACTGCCGGTCGCGCCGCGAAACACAAGTCCTTGTAATTTCACATGCTTGATACCAGTGATGCGAAACACGTCTTCGCCAAAGCCTACCGAGATCACCAGTGGCAGCTTGCGAGGATCGGTCTCTCCTCTGTATGCGTTCTTACCCAACCCGTCCAAATGATGATGGGCCAGCCGAATATGAATGCGTCCCGTCTCCCGGTTGAACCACAGCCCCGGACCGCCATAGAGCCCCGTGTCACGTTCTTTCTTACTACCGATCCACAACTCGTTGGTGGCCCGCAGATCCGTCAGCAACCGATATCCATGCAGCGGAATCATGGAGTCCACAAAATGCCCCAGAGCCAGCGGCCGGTCATCCTCAATACCCCACATCGGTTCCCATGAGCCCGGCAAAAACTGAGTCGGTATGCGTCGTGCGTCAGCATCTTCAAAAGTCTTGGTCGAGACGAACTCCCCCTCTGCCCCGCCTTCCAGCGGCTGCCAGCTCGTCGCCGGCGATTCCGCGAACTCACGCAGGCTGCCATCAATCACAGCCACTTCGCCTGGAAACGACGCAATCGTGATGGGCTGCTCCGCCGTCCCCGACTTCGTCAATGCAACCTTCTCGTAATACACTCCGCCGTGCAGATAGAGCGTGTCACCGGGCTTGAGCCGCCGGAACGCCGCCTTCAAGGTCTTCCAAGGCGCAGGCCCACAGCCCTCGCCATCGTCATTCCCGCGCACAGGATCAACGTAGTAGGCACCTGTGTTCTTGGCCTGCCCCGTCATCGGTACCGGCAAAGGCCGAGTCGGCTGATGAGACCGGAAGCTCGCCTTCACAGCATCAGCAGCGACGCTGCTCCGACTTATCCCCAGACAGACGACCAATAACCAAAGTACGACGCGTGAACTCACCGCTCGAATCATGGTAGTGTCTTCCTGCATTGAGGCATGACGAAAAGACCTCAGTTGGATTTCCAAGCAAAGGTGGCGGGTTGGCTAGACCACGGCCCATTCTGCGAGGCTCCTGCCACGCTGCCAAGTGATAACACGGCCCCGCGTTTGACCGATCCTCGCGGCACAGCATCGTGTCTTGCTGGCTCGCTGTGTTATTCAATGCGCGCGATCCGTCCTTGGAAACGTCGAATGGAGCCATTGATGCCGAAGCGGTCCGACCAACTTGTGGAGTTGTATGTGCACTTCGTCGCCAAGCGATCTCCCGAGGCCCAGCAGAGCTGTCGGGCAATGGACGTGAGAAACACTCGACGGCTCAAGCGGATGGCGCAGCAGGGTATCGTCACTGTCGGAGATTTGGTTGCCGCGCTGCCTCGGTTGTCGCGTGCTCATCAAGAACTGAGCTTCTGGTTGATCAACATCTTCAAGATTCGCCAGGCTGTGCCACCACTCCTGAAACTCTTACCCAAGCCATCGATTCGTCTGAGCTGCGCATGGGTGTTAAGCGCTTTCAATGCCGATCCGAAAGTCCTGGGGGCATTTCTTGCAATCGGAGAACGTGAGTTGCGATCACCGTCTCCTGATCGGCGATGGCTGGAAGCAGTCATTAATGGCATCAGCTTTTCCGACGATCGACGTGCGACAGCGATTCTTGTGGAGATCTTTGAACGGACTGATTTAGCGGGTTGGTTGCGTGGCGAGGCAGGAAACAAGTTGGGCTGTGCCGCATACTTGACCGACCGTCGCTCGAGGCTCTATCGACGCTGTCGTGATGCCGCGCTCCGTGGACTCAATGAAGACGACATCAACGTGCAATTCTGGAGCATGTATGTAATTGCTGAGCTCGTTCCAGGTAGCAGACCGAGGCGATCTCAAACTTTAGGCGGCTTAGAAACTGCGTTTCCCCATCTGCGCCACATTGCCGCGACGGATCATCGAATCGCTCCGGGCTTCTGGTGGCCGATGTCTGCAGAGGCCGAGGACGTCATCCATGTGCTTGAAACAGGCGGCTGGCCCAGTGTCGATGCCGGCGACCGCTGGCACGGCCGTGGGGAGCGTGGCGTTCTGACTCGCGAATACTGAGCATCTTCTCGGACGCGGCAACAGGTTGACGAGGCACAACAGCAAGGGGATCGACCACCAAACAGCTTCAGCGGATTTCACAAAGCGGGAGCAGATCCGACGGTTTACTTCGTTACCAAATGCTCTTTGATAAACCCCAAGGCTCGTGCGTTGGCTTCGGCTACCTTCTTTGAGTCACCATCACGAAGGCCGTGTTCTGCTCCTTCGATGGTGAGAAGCTCGTGTTTCACACCGTGCTTGGTCAGCTCTCGAGCCATGTCGGTGGAGCAGTGGTAGGGGACGTCAGTGTCTTTGGTGCCGTGGACCATCAGGATTGGCGGGTAGTCGCGAGTGATCTGTTTGACCGGGCAGAAGCGGTCGAGCTTGCCGGGTTCTTTCTCGGCATCGATACCAGTAACTCCCAGCGACCAGCCGCCGGTTTGACGCAGGTGGCGATAGTAACCGCCTCGCGCCTTACCTTCGGCTGGGTCATCGGTGTTCGTCAGCACCTTTCCGCTCTTGTTGACGGCAGCAACGGCTTCTTCGCGAGCGACGGGGACGCCGTGGTGATTCGACTTCTCTCGCGTCCATTCGCCGTCGATGTCGCCATAGCCCCAATAGGCCACCAGAGCCGTTGGCTTCGGCTTCACAACGATACCGGACAGCATTGTCAGGAAACCTCCGGCTGAGCCTCCCGTCACTACAACGCGACCAGTGTCTGCGTGAAACTGCTTCGGCCCCTGCTCGTGCAGCCAGCGAAACGCGTCCTGCAGGTCTTCAGCAATCTCCGGCAACTTCACCTCTGGAGCCAGTCGGTAGTCGAGCGATACCAGCACGAACCCCTCGCGAGTGCACAGTTCCAGGATCTGCTTGGGCACTTGAGATCGGCTGCCAACGATGAGCGCTCCCCCGTGAATCCAGACCACCACCGGCCGGACTTCACTTCCCTCGGGCCGATAGACGTCGGCTTCAACCTTCACGTCTGCAACCGTCTTGTAGACGTAAGTCGCTTTGACAAGCGGCTCGTCGGCGGCCACGCCCCTGTAGTTAGCGTTGGAAACAGCCAGCAGCGTCGCCATGAAAGAAACGATACGGAGCGAACAGAATCGAGAATGAAGATTCATCGCCGCAACCTCTCGCGAATCGTCAGAAAAACTTCAAGGATCAGTTCCCGGCCAGCGACGTAGAAAGTTTCTCATTCGGGATGCTTGACTCTCCCGTTGCTGGAGGCCGTAACGTAACCGAACTGGACCTTAAACCGACATCAAAGGTGCAAGAGAGTGTATTCGATTGGCGAGTTTTCGCGCATCACCGGGCTCAGCATCAAGACGCTGCGTTTCTATCACGAACAAGGACTGCTCGTGCCAACCAAGGTCGATAGCGGGACTGGCTATCGCTACTACGCAACGCCACTGGTGGAGACCGCTCGCATCATCACGCGACTGAGAGACCTGGATCTTCCCCTCGCGGAGATCTCCAGCATTCTGGCTGAACACAACGACGACGCAGACATCATCGAGTTCTTAGAGCGACATCGCGCGGCAATCGAAGACCGACTGCGTCACTACCGCAGCGTCAGCAAGGCACTTGACCAGATCATTTCAAATGAAAGAGAGGCGAGGCAGACTATGAACGACGAATCCTTCGATGTGCAGGAGAAGACACTGACTCCGATGCTGGTCGCGGGCGTCAGAATGCAGGGTAAGTACAGCGACTGTGGACAAGGCTTCTCGCAAATCGGCAAAGCGTTCGGCTTCCGCATCTGTGGTAAACCGATGATGTTGTGCTACGACAGCGAGTACCGCGAAACCGACGCCAACTTCGAACCCTGTATGCCAATCCGCAAAGGCGAATCAGTTGGCGGTATCAATGTTCGCGAGCTTCCGGGCGGCCTCGCTGTCACCGTGCTACATCGCGGTCCGTACAATCAACTTGGCCGGTCCTACGCCAAGCTGATCGACTATGTAAAAACGCATGGTTGGACGATTCAGTCCCCAACTCGCGAGGTCTATCTCAAGGGGCCTGGCATGATCTTCAAAGGCAATCCTGAGAAGTACATAACCGAGATTCTGATGTTGGTGGAAGCAGACGGAGTCGAAGCGTCAGCTTCATGACGCGGCCATGCCCGAGTCCTCAAAGCAGGACGACATGCCTTTCGAAAACACCGCAAGCTAGAACGGATACAGGTCAGCCGCGCCGATGTTGACGCTGTAGCCCATATCGGCCAGCGAACCGACTGTGATTTCGGTAATCTTGTTCCGCTGGCTGAGGTAGCCGGTCATGATCTCGTACGGCATCACGGACTCACGCCAGTGAGCGTCGCGCGTACCTGCTCCACCGGAGTTCTCTACAGGGACTCCAGCCGCGTTGGTACTGAAGATGCGATTATACGCCGCAGTTGCCTGAGCTCCCGTAAAGAGCGGGTTGCTGGTGCCGCCGCCGGAGAGCAAGCCGAGATGGCTCCATAAGGTCCCGATGCCCAGCACATGTCCCATTTCGTGAATAATCACGTCTACCAATCGGCCGCTGGCTTCCAAGTTGGACAAGTCAGCAGTATCGAAATTCATCTGCCCCAAGTAGGGTAGCGCCGAACCGCCACGGAACCCGGTGGGTCCCGCCGATCCCAGGATGCCGTTGACACCGTCAATCGCCGTAGCAGTAGCCGAGATCCTCACGTCGTCGATCACTTGCCCTTGATACGTCACGTCCGGCAAATCGCCGATAATAATCTCACTCCAGCGAGCTGCCGCCTGCTGGAAGATGGCCTGCTGCGACGGTGTCAAACCGTTGAACGTCAGGTCAATCTGGAAACCCAACGAATTCGGTATCACCGTCGCAGTCAGCGAGTATCCGCCTGTAGTTCCCGCGGTGTCACCCGTACCTGTGGTCGGATTGTAACCTTGATTGTCCTTCGAAGAGACCGCCACGTAGTAGGTTCCAGCAGTGCTGAAGGTGTATTCCACATAGGAATCGTTACTGCTGCTTTCCCCCGTGCCAGTACCGTTATCGTTAGACGCAAGCACGTTACCGCTGGCGTCGAAGACCTGAATGAACGAATCGAGCGAACTGCCAGTTGCGTTGTCGACATCAAAGCCGAGCTTCTTCCCTGCCGTGACGGTGAACCTATACATGTCGACGTCGCGGCTGGATTCGATCGACGCATCACGCTTCATAAAGGTGGCGATCGTTCCCAGGTTAAACGCTTCACTGATCTGATCGTCCGCGTCCACCAGACTGATGGTCAACGAGTAGTCGCCTGTCGCCGCGGTAGAACTCGATGTGTCGCCAGCGCCAGTGGTCGCGACATAGCTGCGGTTGCCGGTGTTTGAAATGCCGGCGTAGTACGTTCCACTGGTGGCAAATGTCTGCGCCAAAAATGCCTCAGTGCCCAGCGTCTCACCGGTCGCGGCGGCGTTGTCATTCATCGCAATCTGCTGACCAGATGCGTCGAAGATCCGCAGGAACGAGTTCACTGTGCTGCCATTCGCGTTATCGACATCGAACTCCAAGCGCTGCCCGGCGCTGACGGTGAACTTCACCAAATCGACGTCAGTGGCGATGTTGATCGTTCCAGACGCACTCAATGTTGTCGTCGCGGCACCAAGACTGGCGGCTTCGGCGAGTTGATCGTCGCCATCAACCGAAGTCACCGTAATAGAATAGGTACCAGAGGATGCCGCCAGACTGTCACCGGTGCCATTGCTGACGTCGTAATTGATATTGCCGACGGCCGAAACCACGAAGTAGAAGAAGCCGCTGCTCGATACATCAAATTCAATATACGCCTCGGTTCCCGCAGCTTCTCCGGGACCGGCCTCATTATCGTTGGAAGCAACTGCATTCCCGGCAGCGTCATAGACACGCAGGTAAGAGTCGAGCGTACTTCCGGTCAGCCGATCGATATCAACCCCCAACCGTTGGCCAGCGATCGCAGAAACACGGAAGACGTCAACATCTAAAGCATTCTCCAGATTAGACGATTGCGCCACGCTCGTGCCCGTGAGAGCCAATGTGGCCGCTTCGCTCAGTTGATCGTCAGAATCAAATGGCGTCATGACGAGGTTGTAGTCACCCATACTCCCGACGCGATCGCCGAGCCCCGTCGTGGCGACATACGTCGTATTCGCCGAACTGGACAATCCGACGTAGTAGGTTCCCGCCGTCTGGAATGTGTAGCGCAAGTAGGCTTCCTGGCCGAGTGACTCGCCAGGCGCCGCGGCGTTGTCATTCGACGCGACTTGAGCACCGTTCGAACTGAAGACCCTCAAGAAGGAGTTAAACCCGACGCTCGTATGGTCGACGTCAAACCCAATCTGCTGCCCGGCCAGAACGCTAATCGCGTACAGATTCACATCCGCCGCAGAGCCGATGGTCCCGGAAACGCTCGCAGCCCCGACAATGTTGCCCTGGCTGGAGGCCTCAGCGATGGAGTCATTCGTGTCGTTGTAGGAGACACTCAGAGAATACCGACCACTTGTCGTAGCACCTGCGTCTCCAGTACCCGCGGAGACGGAATAGCTCGTATTACCGGCGGCTGACACCGCGATGTAGTACGTGCCGCTGGACGTGACATCAAAGCTGAGGAACGATTCGGGCCCTGAGCTTTCCCCGGGCGCCGCACCGTCATCGTTGACAGCCAGCGAACTGCCGGCCGAGTCAAACAGGCGTACGTACGAATCCAGGGTACTGCCCGTCACGAGATCAAGGTCGAACGTCAGAGTTTGGCCGGCGAGCGCCGCGACCGAATACACGTCGACATCATACGGAATATCAATCGCGGAGCTGCGGATCGTAGTGCCCAGCACCTGTCCTATGACCCCGGCCTCCGAAATCTGATCGTCGATATCCAGAGGAGAAATCGTCAGCGAATACGCGCCTGTAGTGCCAGCCCGATCCCCCAGACCAGTTGTGGCCACGTAGGCGACGTTAACGCTATTGGAAACACCGATGTAGTAGGTACCGGCCGTAGCAAATGTGTAAGCCAGATACGCTTCCTGGCCAAGAGTTTCACCTGGCGCAGCAGCATTATCATTCACAACGAGCTGAGTTCCCGCAGAGTTGAAAACTCGCAAGAGTGAGTTCAGCCCAACGCCCGTATGATCGATGTCAAATCCGAGTCGTTGACCAGCAGTCACTGTGACTGAGTAGAAATTGACATCTGTCGTCGTGCTGAGTGTGCCCGTTACCGAGACATCATTCGCGATCGCGCCAACGCTTGCAGCTTCGGAGATCTGGTCGTTCGGATCCACGTACAGAACGCGCAGCGTATACGCTCCAGTCGTCGTCCCAGCCTGATCACCGCTTCCATCCGAGATGTTGAAGCCAGAGTTACCCGTGCTGGACACCGCTACGAAGTAATCGCCGGAAGTTGTGACCTGATACTGAAGATAGGAATCAGAACCGACGGTTTCGTCGGGAGCCGCGGCGTTGTCGTTACTTCCAACCTCAGTACCGTCCGCGCTGAACAGCCTCAGGAATGAATTCAACGTGCTGCCGGTCGATCGGTCGACATCAAGGCTCACCAACTGACCAGCGGTAGCTGTGAAGCGATAGACATCGACGTCCCGCTGCAGTTCGACAGTTGAAGCTCGACTCAAATCACTCAGCAGCGCACCGAGCGCAGCGGCCTCGGAGAGTTGGTCGTCAGTGTCGATCCAAGTGACTGTCAGCGAGTAGTCGCCTGTGCTGGCCGCGCGATCGCCTGCACCTGTCAATATGTTATAGCCGGTATTCGCTGATCCGCCGACGCCAAGGTAGTACGTACCTGCGGTCGTAAAGGTATAAGATAAGTAGGCTTCAGTTCCGACGGTCTCACCGGGCGCAGCGGCGTTGTCGTTCAACACGAGTTGAGCACCGCTGGAATTGAACAGTCGCAGCGCCGAGTTGAACGATCCTGTCACGTGGTCAACGTCAAACGAGATGCGCTGACCGGCGGACACAGTGAACCGGTAAAGATTCACATCGCCAGCATCGTCAACCGTCGTGCCGATCGTGCCGGTTTGCGTCGTTTCGGAAGTGATCCCGCCGAGCGAAATCGCTTCCACGATCTGGTCATTCAGGTCGGCAGCCAGCACCAACCGAGCTTCCAGCAGTTGCACTTCTCCGCAGCGTCCCATCGCGGCGCGACTGCGGCGAGTTGCGTGGTATGTCTGGCGATTCAGCAGTTCCTTCCACTGACGCAGGTAGTTTTCCCAAGGCTTCTTCATACTTCTGCCTAGCTGTCTTCTGAGAAGCGGTGTTCGTCCTTTTGGGACCACACACCGCACCAATGCCCGCACACCATTCAAGGGAACATGTCTCAGGAATTGCGTGGCCAGCGGCCAATCCAACTCGCCTTGCGCGACAATCAACGACCGTGGACACGTGAGAATGCGAGCACCGAACATCTCCGCGCAAGCTGGCAACTCCGCAGCACGGCGCGTTTCCACAGATGCGGTTTTTGTTCGAGAAAGTCGCCTTCGAATGACGACGCGAGTGACTACCATCTGGCGATCACAAACGGCATCACCTGACAAACCCGTAGAGCCCTATGCACCACGACCGCACCAACATTCTTCCGACTCTGGAGAACGTCACTGATGACCTATTGCATCACGGGCTGGTGGAAGAGGAACAGTTGGCTCAAACGTGCTATGCCATTGAGAAACGCGGAGAAACGCTCACCAGCTCGAACCTGCTGATTCAACTCGTGGCAGAAGGCAAGCTGACGCCATTTCAGGTTGAGCGGATCGAGAGCGGTCGAGCTCACGAACTCATTTATGGCAATTACTGCGTCCTGAGCGAGCTCGGCGAAGGCGGCATGG
>CAYLTY010000083.1:0-11041 GCA_964386705.1 uncultured Planctomycetaceae bacterium | reverse complement strand
GCAGCGGGGCCGAAGGCGTCGATCCAGTTGATGCGTTCCATCGCCGCATGCAGCGTATCGTGGCGTTAAAGGTCATCAAAAAGGAAGTCGCGACCGAACAGTTCATCACTCGGTTTCGTCGGGAGATTCGGCTCTCGGCGCGGCTCATTCATCCGAACGTCGTTGTTGCCTATGACGCAGATCATTGCCCACTCGGTGACTTTCTCGTCATGGAATACGTCGATGGTGCCAGCCTGAAGGACGTCATCGAGAAGTCCAAGACGTTGAGCGTTGCCGAATCCGTATCGTTTGTCCGCCAGGCAGCGCAAGGGTTGGCCTATGCGCATCGGCAAGGCGTTGTTCATCGCGACATCAAGCCAGCCAATCTGCTGCTGGATCTCAACGGCTGCCTGAAGGTGGCAGACCTCGGACTGGCCCGCGTTTCCGAATGGGAGCACGACAGCGGCGGTCTATCTGCCTCCAACCACGTGGTCGGCACCGTGGACTATATGTCTCCTGAGCAGGGTTCTAATCCGATGGATGTGGATGCTCGCAGCGACATCTATAGCCTCGGCTGCACCCTTTTCTACCTGCTGACCGGCGGGCCGATGTTTGAACGTCGCGGGCTGGTGCAATCCTTGATGGCCCATCGCAGCGAAGTCCCTCCGCAACTGACCGATCTTCGAAGTGACGTGACTCCAGGTCTGAATGCCATTTTTCAACGCATGGTCGCCAAGAAAGCGAACGACCGGTATGCCACCATGGAGGACTTGATCGAGGCGTTGGATCAGGAGTTCCAGCCTTCAAAAACAGAAGTCGCCGCAGCACCGGAAACGTGGTCGCTTGCTGACGCGTCGATCTTGATCGTGGAAGAATCGCGGATGTTGGCACAGGTACTACAACAGCAGTTGCAGGGACTGGGAATTACACAAATTCAAAAGTGCCGCTCCGGAAAGGAAGCCTCCGAACTCATCAAGACTGCACCGCCCCAAGTGCTCGTCGCCAGTTTTCAGTTGCCCGACATGAGCGGCCTTGAATTGGCTAACCATTTGCGCGAGCTGCGCGCTCGACAGCGTTCAGCCATTGTTCTCTTGAGTGGCGATGACTGGACACCCGAAGTTCGCACGGCGGCTCGGCAACTGGGCCGCGTGCGGCTGCTCAAAAAGCCCTTCCAGGCGAATTCGCTGCAGGAAGCCATTGAAGGAGCGATCAGCGGCAGCGAGCAGTATGAACCTTTGAATGGTCTGTCCAACTTGCAAGTATTACTCGTGGATGACAGCAGCTTGGCGCGGCGACAAGTGAGAAAAACGTTGACCGAGCTGGGATTTGCGAACTTCACCGAAGCCGATGACGGTGACGTCGCGGTCGAACTCTTGCGAAACAACCGCTTCGATCTGGTGATCACAGACTACAACATGGATCGCATGGACGGACGACAGCTCATCGCTCACATCCGCAATGAAAGTTCTCAACGCGATCTGCCAATCGTAATGGTGACGACGGAGTTTGATCCTCAGAAACTGGCGGCGATTTATCAGCTCGGCGTTTCAGCAATCTGCAACAAGAGCTTTGAACGCGAGCTGGTGCGTAACATCGTTGTGCAGATCTTCGGTCGCCGTGCATGACAGTCTGAACAGCGGGCTCAATAGTCAGCATGCGCCGGGATGTCAGATCGCTGCACTCAGCACTATTGCAAAGCGGCCACGGCATAGGCACGTGATTCGTTTTGTTAACAGGGGAATTGTCGAAAGCGGGGTGTCTATCAGAGAAACCGACTTGTCTGCGTTCGCCGCCGATTAAAGTGGCGAGCGGCATCACCGCCAGGGCAAGCGGTGACCGCGGTCGTTTACTTGAGACCGAAAATGGAACGTGATCGCGAGTTTATTAAAGAGTTTGTCATCGAGTGTCGCGAGGGCTTAGACCGCATCGACACCGATCTGGTCGCGCTTGAAGCGTCGCCTGATGACAAGGCCCGCCTGAACAATATCTTTCGCACCCTGCACACGATTAAGGGCAACTCCGGGTTTCTAGAACTCACAAAAACTGGGACTCTCGCTCACGCCGGCGAAACACTGCTCAACCAGTTGCGTTCCGGCGAAATGCCGATGACATCCCGTGTCGCCGACTTGTTGATGCGGCTCGTTGATGGATTGCGACGACTGATCGCCGAGATCGAAGCGACAACCGACGAAGCCGCCACCGAAGTCAGCCAGCTCGTCGATGAAGCGATACGCTACGACCCCCACAGTCAGGCTGGAGCATCCGCTGTAGAACCCTCGACAGAATTGGATGAAGAGCGCGAACGCTCGGGATTCACGAGCACTTTGCTGGACGAGGACGACCTCGCCGCGACAACGAGTTTTCAGAAGCCATCAGCCCAATCGTCTCTGTCCCCTGCCCCGCCAGTTGCGGTGGGCCTCGATAAGCCTGTTGCGCCCCTTAAGCCGGCAGCCGAACCCATCACCCCGGTGCAACCTCTTGTCGTTCCCGTCAATCCTCAGACTGCGCCACCCCAAGCACAGGCAAAGGCAAAGCCTCCGGTCGTGGAAATTCAGCCGTCTCCTAAGACGGAGCAATCTGATCACGGTTCGTCTTTCGCGTCAGAGAGCATCCTCGTTCAGGATCCCGAGCTATCGACGATCATCAGAGTTCCGATTGATCACCTTGATCATCTGATGAACTTGATTGGAGAGTTGGTGCAGGCTCGCAATCGTATCGTCCAGATCGCGGCAAATCGCTCGGACGACGAACTCTTGGAACCAGTACAGCGGCTTAACACACTGACCACCGAATTGCAGGCCGGAGTGATGCGCACGCGTATGCAACCGGTACGCAACGCCTGGCGAAAGTATCCGCGAATTGTGCGTGACCTCGGCAAGCAGTGTGGCAAGCAGGTGCAGCTTGACATGCAAGGAGGTGATACCGAACTTGATAAGTCGATGCTGGAGACAATCGCCGACCCGCTGGTGCACCTCGTTCGCAACGCCATTGATCACGGAATCGAAAAGCCCTACCTCCGTAAAATCAAAGGCAAACCCGAAACAGGCCATCTTGTGGTGCGAGCCTTTCAGGAGACAGGCCAAGTACACATTGAAGTGTCAGACGACGGCGCGGGACTCGACCTTGAGCGTATTCGCAAAAAGGCGGTCGATGCAGGAATCGTTGCTGCAGATCGCGCGATGGTGATCTCGGAAAGCGAACTGCGAAACTCCGTATTTTTACCAGGGTTCACAACCGCCGACCGCGTCACGGAGTTGTCCGGACGCGGCGTTGGTATGGACGTAGTCAAAACACATATCGAACGCATCGGCGGCACGATTGAACTGCAAACCCGGAAGGATGTTGGCACCACGGTACGGCTGACAGTGCCTCTGACATTGGCGATTGTCCCTGCGTTTGTAGTGATCTGCGGCGGTCAGCGATTCGCGATTCCTCAGATCAACGTCGCAGAACTGCTGCGCTTGCGCGGCGACGAGATGGCGCAGGCGTATGAAAACTACCATGATACTCCAGTGCTCCGCTTGCGGGGAGAACTACTTCCGATCGCCGATCTGAGCGCTCGACTGGGAACGCAGCATTTCAAACCCAGATCACAGCGCGAAACACTAGATATTCTCGTGCTCAAAACGGGTTCGCGCCGCTTCGCGTTGCTGGTCGATGAACTCGGAGATGCGCAGGAGATTGTGGTGCGACCACTAGGAGTATTGTTCTCCAACCGCCCCGAATACAGCGGTGCGGCACTGATGGGAGACGGCCAGATCGCACTCATACTGGACGCACTGGGGCTCGCACGAAGTTGCGGATTACTGGCGTCCGAACAAACTTTGCTTTCCGGACCGGTGACGGTTCGAGATGAGATCCCACAGTTTGAGGATCAGGTCCTGATCTGCCAGGTAAACGGATCCCGACAGATAGCGTTGCCGCTCTCCAATGTGATACGCCTCGAACAGATTCCCCTGAGCGCGATCGAAAGCTCGTCGGCAGGCAACATGGTGCAGTATCGCGGCGACGTGCTGCCCATCCGGCAAATGGCGCAGATTGACCTAAATAACACCACGACAATAGACACTGATCATCAACCTCTGGTCATTTATCGGACATCGGTTTCCCAGATCGGACTGCTGGTTGACCGCATTCTGGAAGTGATACCGAGGCCTGTAGAATTACAGCCCGTGACACTGGACGCATCCGATCAACAAGATCTCAAGGTCACGTCGACCGCCATCGTTCTCGGGCGTATCACAGATTTTGTGGAGGCCACGCCATGACGCCACATGCCACAAAACATCGACATCGGTAGCAGTATTTTCTCCGCATACAGTTCATCAATAAATCAATAGTTACTCTTAGCCTGCCGAATACCATCATGACCATGCCTCTTCTGACATCCCGCCGTCTGCCGCAAAAGCTCTTCCTGATCAGCTTGAGCTTCGCGTTGCCAATTGCGGTCCTGCTGTACTTCATGATCGCTGGTATTAACGATGATATTCGTTTCGCACAGAAGGAGCTGGCCGGTAATGAATACCTGCGGACACTCCACGATCTGCAGCGCGGCCTGCTCCGCCATCACATCTTGTCGGCGGTTGAAACTCTGCCCGATGCGGAACTCATCACCGAGCAGTCCAAGATCGATTCAGCCCTGCAGCGGCTGGCGTTGGCGCAGCGCCAATCCGGTGTCTCGCTGGAAGTGACGGACGATGGATTGCGCAAGCGGCAACGGGCGAGTGCCCAGCCGAGCGAACTCGACGCCAGCTGGCAAAGGCTGAAGACTGATCTGAGCACACTCAGTCCCGCGGCTCGTGATGTCCGCCATCGCCAGTTACGTGAAAACGTAGGGCAACTGGCGGCACATGTCGGAAACACGTCCAACCTGATTCTCGATCCCGACCTCGACAGCTACTACCTGATGGACGCGACAACGCTGGGATTGCCTCGACTTCAGAACCGCCTCAGCGACCTGCGACTGGCATTGCGAGGTGCTGATGGTGCCGCAGCAGCTCAAGGGACGTTGTCGGGAACAATGATCTCCCTGCTGCGTGAAGTGGACCGCGACGCCGTTGTGGACAGCCTGCGTCAAGCGTTACTGGAAGATCCGAACTTTTATGGAGCCAGCCCAACATTACGACAGATCGAACCGGCACTGGATGCCTTCACCGTCGCGATTGATGAGTTGCTGCGGCTGACAACGACAGATCCCGCAACTCCGACCAGCACACTGGATCTAGCGATCACAAAATCGTCCGATGCCGCCGCGCATCTGCGTGAAGTCGCCGCGCGCGAGCTTGATACTCTGCTGACGACGCGCATTAATCAGTATGCGTCGCGACGCATGTGGGCTCTTTTCCTTACTGTGGCGGCGCTGGCTGTCTCCGTCGTGCTCGTCGTTGTTGTCGCCCGCAGTGTCACTCAACCTCTCTCAGAATGTGTCAGCGGATTGCAGGCCCTGGCGAATCGAGATCTGACCCATCGGTTGAACCACAGTTCAAACTGTGAGATCGGTGAGATCTCCACCGCCGTCGATCAAGCCGCAGCAGGCATGCAGGCAGCGATGCAGTCACTGCGAACCAGTGCCAACGAACTGCATGTTGCCGCAGATCGACAGTCGGAAGTGAGCTGTCAGATGTCTTCCAACGCAGAGCAGACTTCGGTGCAGGCACGTCGTGCTTCGAGCGTCGCGGAGCAGGTCAGTCAAAATGCACGGGCGGTTTCTGTCGCCGTCAGCGAACTCAATACTGCTATTCGAGAAATCGCGAACAATGCTCAACAAGCCGCCCGAGTAGCTACCGACGCTGTTGAACTGGCAGCTACCACCAACACAACTGTCGCCAAGTTGGGGCATAGCAGCGCCGAGATCAGTGAAGTTATCAAGGTGATCAATTCGATTGCAGAGCAAACCAACCTGCTGTCATTGAACGCTACCATTGAAGCCGCTCGGGCGGGCGAGGCCGGCAAAGGCTTCGCAGTCGTCGCTAACGCCGTCAAAGAACTGGCGAAGCAAACCGCTCAAGCCACTGAGTCAATCCGGCGCAAGATCGACGCGACTCAGCAGGATATCCGTGAGTCCGTCGGTGCGATCAGCCGCATCAGTCACACGGTGCAGCAGATCAATGATTTCCAGAACTCGATTGCGGGGGCCGTCGAGGAACAAACCGTCGTCACGCGTGACATCAGCCGCAACGTGGCTGACGCCGCAAAGGGTGCGACTGAAATCGCTGAGAACATTGCACTGGTTGCCCGTGCCGCGGAGGGCACCGCAGCTGGAGCGACGGCCACGCGTGTTGCCGCGGAAGACGCCACGCGATTGGCCTCGCAGCTCAATGGGTTGGTTTCCCAGTTCCGCTCGTAATGAAAGTTTTTTGAGACCAACGGCGTCAGTCTTAGCCGCAAACTCCGGAAGTCCGTCATGTCCGACGTCGCACAAATCTGCACCTTCACACTGAATGACCGCATGCTCGGCATCGCTGTGGGTGAAGTCGTGGAGATTCTCCTGGCGCAGACGCTGACTCCCGTGCCGCTCGTACATCCGATGGTCGCAGGTCTGATCAACATGCGCGGCCAGATCATCTCCGCGATCGACTTGCGACATGTTTTGCGGATGCCGCCACGACCGGAAGCTGCGCCCCGACCTGTTAATATCATCGTGCGGCACAATTCGGAGCTGATGAGTCTCATGGTCGATCAAGTAGGCGATGTGATTGAAGTCGACGCTGGGCTCTTCACCGCTCCACCCGACACAACGCCCGCCGAAACGAAAAGCCTGTTTCGCGGTGCATTTCAACTTCCCGATCGCTTGCTGCTACTCTTCGATACTCCGCGAGCATTGGAAACCATCGTCTCGCAAGTCACGAAGTCTTCCCGACGAGCGACATGAAGCCCATTCGAGTCCTGATTGCTGACGGCTCAGCGAACGCACGGCGCACCATCAGCCGCGTTCTGGCTCGCGATCCAGAGATTGATGTCGTCGGTTCTTGTTCAAACGGCCAGACGGTGCTCGCCAACGCGACGGAAACCAAACCAGACGTCATCGTTCTGGAAGTCGAACTACCGGAACTCAACGGCCTGCAGACGTTGACTGAGCTCCGAAAGCGAGACCGCAATGTTCCGGTGGTGATGTTCAGCCGACAGACCTCTCGCGGCTCGAACGCCACCGTTGAATCCCTGATGCACGGTGCCACCGCATATGTCACTAAGCCAGCCAATGATGCCGACTTGGAACGCTGCGTTGCGGTCGAACTGACGGGAAAGATCAAGCAGCTGGTTTCCGGCGAAACTTCAGCCCTGCCCCGCAAGCAAGCCATCGCGGGACGCTCAGATCATCCGCAATCCCCTGCTTCGAGAATCGGTGATAACTCAATTGATCTATCGTCTGCGCCTGCAGAGCTCGTTGCCATCGCTGCGTCAACAGGTGGGCCTGCCGCTCTGGGCAGCGTGCTTGCTGCGTTGCCACCATCGTTCTCAGTGCCGATCGTGATCGTGCAGCACATGCCTCAAGGTTTCACGCAAGCTCTGGCCCAAAGCTTGACTCGCCAAGCTGGCCTCGACGTTCGCGAGATCGAAACGAGTTCGCCCATCGCGGCTGCGCGCGTATGGCTCGCAAGGGGCGGGCAACATCTGGTTCTGCAGCGACAAGGCTTTGATGTTTGCGTCGCCGCGCAGACTGGCCCTCCCGAGAATGATTGCTGCCCGTCTGCAGATGTTTTGTTTCGGTCTGCAGTTGAAGTTTACGGCGCTCGAGCATTGGCGGTCGTTCTTACCGGCATGGGATGTGATGGGCTTGCCGGCTGTCGCACGATTCGGGGTGCGGGAGGCACCGTGATCACCCAGGACGAAGCCAGCAGCATCGCATGGGGGATGCCGGGCCAGGTGACCACAGCCGGGCTGGCCGATGTCGTTTTGCCACTGGATCAGATCGCCAGCGAGATCGTGCGGCGCACGTCCGACCGGGCAACAGCACGGCGTCGAGAGCGAGGCGTTCCATGAGCCTCGCCCCGGATGACTTTGAACTCGTACGGGATTTGGTCGACCAACAGTTAGGCATGTCACTGGAGGACGATCAGCAGGAATTCGTAACAACGCGTTTGTCCTCGCTGGCCCGTCGATTGGGTATGTCGAGCGCAGAGGTCCTGATCGCAGGCTTACGAAGCACGAGCAACCGCGCGCTGCAGCAGGAAGCCTGCGAGGCCCTGGTGACTCACGAAACATCTTTCTTCCGTGATCCCCACTACTTCGAGGAATTGACCAAGCGAGTCATTCCGTCACTCATCGAGGCGCGAGCCGCAGAACGACGACTGAAGATCTGGTGTGCTGCTTGTTCAACAGGGCAGGAGGCTTACAGCCTCGCCATAATTCTGCGCGAACAATTCACAGAACGATTGCGCGGATGGAACGTTGACCTGCTCGCCAGCGACTTTTCTTCCAAAGCCCTCCACCAAGCGAAAACTGGTCAGTTCTCCGACGTCGAAATCAGTCGCGGCCTGACACCCGCAAGACAAGCACAACACTTCCGCCGCGATGCGTCTGGCTGGACCATCGACGAGCAGCTTCGCAAAATGATTCGCTTCGAACGAATCAACCTCTTTGGCCCTTGGCCAGACATCGAGAACGTTGACCTGGTACTCTTGCGCAACGTTCTGATCTATATGAAGCCAGCTTCCAGACAATTGCTGCAACAGAGACTCCGTCGAGTTCTTCATCCAGGAGGCCTTCTGATGCTCGGCAGCACAGAGTCCGCAGCATCGTTCGACGTCGCATGCGTTCGCCCAGCGAATTCATAGCAGATGCTCGGCCTCCTAAGTGCAGCGAAGCGATCAACACCACAGGTCGAGTTGCACGGATCCCAGAAAATCCTGCGTGTGCTGAGCGACAAGGCGCTGCCGCCCGGTCCAAACCTGCTAGTGTAGATAGTCTCCGGGATGCGCATTGCGCAACCTTCGAGTCGGTCTGGTTGGATGCCGTTTCTTCACCGCATGAAAACAATTGCTTCACAAATCGCTCCTAGCGTTCGGCCCCTGATTTTTTGCTGCCGCTGAACATTCTCTGGAGCTACCCCATGTTGCTGAGCTGGAAGACCGGTTGGACGAACTTCATTGAAGCCCGAACTGAAAAAGCCTCACGCAAGCGAAAAATCAAGCGTGTAGCGGTCAGCCAACTGGTGAGAACGGCAGCAGCATCGCAAGCACGAAACTCGGAGGTGCTGGAGCAGCGTGATCTCTTATCAGCGGTCCCCTTTATTTCGGAAGTTCATCCTTCCGGAAGTAGCAACGGGACCTACGCGGCGGACTGGTTCGAGATCACTAACACCGGAACCACGGATCTGGATATCACCGGCTGGAAGATGGACGACAGTTCGAAAGCAATCGGCAACGCCGTTGCTCTGCGGGGCGTGACCACCATTCCTGCCGGAAAGTCGGCGGTCTTCTTTGAGGGTAACTCCACTGGCACCACAGATGCCTCAGTCACTGAGAAGTTTTCCACCGCCTGGTTTGGATCTACCACCTTGCCGAGCGGTTTCCTCATCGGAGCTTACGGTGGATCGGGAGTTGGCTTAGGCACGTCGGGTGATGAAGTGCATCTGTTCAACTCCAGCGGCACCCTTGTCACTGGCGTGACGTTCGGTAGCGCAACGGCCTCTGCCACCTTCGACAACACCGCCCAAGGCACTAGCGTCTCGAAGTTGAGCACCGCAGGTGTTAACGGGGCGTTCCTCTCTTCGAATGGCGCAGAAACCGGATCGCCGGGGACGCGGCTTAATGCGTCACCTCTGACAGGAGTCGATCTGTCTAATTACGTCCGCGTCGGGCGTTTTGATCTGCCGGAGCCCACGCGTACCACACCGCCAGCGAACAGCGTGCTGGCTCAGGAAGTTTCCGCAGTCACCTACAACAAGGATACCGACACGCTCTTTGTTGTCGGTGATGGCGGCACGTCAATCGTGCAGGTGTCCAAGACGGGTGCCTTGATTGACTCCATGACGCTGGCGACAGGCAGCAGCCCACAAGGGACTGAGTTTTATGACCCGGAAGGCCTGACTTACATTGGTAAGGGCCAGTTCGTCATGGTTGAGGAACGCGATCGGGTGGTCAGCTTCTTCACTTATGTGCCCAATACGACACTGAATCGCGCCGACGTCAAAACAGTGGCGCTCGGGACGAATGTCGGCAACATCGGTATTGAAGGCATTTCATACGACCCGACGAAAAGCGGTTATATCGCCGTCAAAGAGACCACACCCGAGGGGATCTTCCAGACGAATATTGACTTCGATGCAGGAACAGCCACCAACGGTTCAGCCTCGACGGAGAACTCGATGGACCTGTTCGATCCAGCACTCGCCGGAGTGGTGGACCTGGCCGACGTGTTCGCGCTCTCAAACCTCACGACACTCACCGGTGGCCAAGCCAACAACCTGCTCCTGCTGAGTCAAGAATCCGGCAAGATCGTGAACATTGATCGCTCGGGCAACATTTCGAGTTCACTCAGTTTCGTTGTTGATGCTGGTAATCCCTTGTCGGTGCCCGAGCATCAGCACGAAGGTCTGACGATGGACGGTAACGGCAACCTGTATGTCGTCAGCGAGAACGGCGGCGGTGACTTCGATCATCCGCAGTTATGGGTATTCGCCCCGGCGACCGCACCAAATCAGGCTCCTACTGGCCTGACCTTGACCAACACGACGACATCACTCGACGAAAACACGAATACGACGGCGCGTAGAAAAGTCGCCAGCATTGTTCTCGCGGATGACGGTATCGGAACCAACAACATCACGGTGAGCGGGACTGACAAGAACTTCTTTGAAGTGATTGCTGACGGCCTCTACCTCAAGGCGGGAACGGTTCTCGATTTTGAAACCAAGTCCAAGTACGACATTGTTGTCGAAGTGGATGATCCTGCTGTCGGCAACACACCAGACGCGACTGCCAGTTACTCGCTGACTCTGAACGACGTCGTGAACGAAGACCCGGCTCACCCGACGCTCTTCATCTCCGAAATCGCTCCGTGGAGCAGCGGCAACAGCCCGATTCACGTTGACTGGTTCGAAGTCTCCAACACCGGCAGCACT
>CAYLTY010000082.1:0-33017 GCA_964386705.1 uncultured Planctomycetaceae bacterium | reverse complement strand
CTTCCATGCCGGTGCCGACGAACGGCGCCTCGGCGCGAACCAGCGGCACCGCCTGGCGCTGCATGTTCGAACCCATCAGCGCGCGGTTGGCGTCGTCGTGCTCGAGGAACGGAATCAGACTGGCAGACACGCCGACCATCTGAGCCGGTGACACGTCCATGTAGGCGATGCGGGCCGCTTCGACGAGGATCACGTCGTTCTTATACCGGGCCAGCACGCGCGCATCGCGCAGCTTGTGACCATCCAACGGTGTATCAGCCGGGATGATGTACGCGTCGGTCTCTTCGTCCGCTCGCACATACACCACGGTATCAGACACCTTGCCGTCAGAGACCTTCAGGTAGGGGGTTGTCAGGAAGCCGTAGCTGTCCACGCGAGAGAACAGCGCGAGGCTCGAGATCAAACCGATGTTGGTACCTTCGGGCGTCTCAACCGGGCAGATACGTCCGTAGTGCGAAATGTGCACGTCGCGGACTTCGAAGCCGGCTCGCTTGCGATTCAAACCGCCAGGCCCCAGGGCCGACAACCGACGCTCGTGCGTGAGCATCGACAGCGGGTTCGTCTGGTCCACAACCTGAGACAGTTCGCTGCGTCCAAAGAAGAACTCGATGGCTGCCGAGATGCTCTTCGGGTTCACCAGCGTGCGCGGCGACAGTTCATGAGCATCCTTGATCGCCATACGCTCTTGAGCCGTGCGACGAACCTTCAGCAGGCCCTTGCGGAGTTCTTCCGCAGCTAGCTCGTCGATCGTACGCAGACGACGGTTACCGAGGTTATCGATATCGTCGACGCTGGCGGTCGGATCGCCGGTACGCAGGCGGATGAAGTATTCCACTGCGGCTGCGTAGTCGTCCGGATGGAGAGCCATCACTTCGCCGTTGCGATCGAGGCCCAGCTTGCGATTCAGACGGAAGCGACCGACGACACCGAGGCGATAGCGTTTCGCGTCGAAGAAGCGTTCTACGAACAGCTCTTGCGCCTTCTCCAGTGACGGCGGATTGCCCGGACGCAGACGCTGATAGATGCGCAGCAAGGCTTCTTCGTGAGACGACGAGGCATCATCACGCAGCGTGTTGATGACAACCGGATCGTAGCCTTCCGGCAATACCTTGATCTTGCGCTTTGGCAGTTCGGCGAGACGGGCCAGATGCCCCTCGGTCACGGTGCTGCCAAACTCAATCAGGATTTCGCCCGGGCCGACCGGACCATCATCCAGAATCACGTCATCAGCGACCACCTGGCCGGCCTTGAGATCGTGACTCGAAACGTCTGTGACTTTGTAGAACCGCTTCGCGATGCCGGCGTTCGAAGAGAACGACTTGTCCATGGCGCGGAGCAGCGTGGTCGCCGAGAAGCGACCGCTCTGGTCAATACGCACGGACAGCGCATCGCGCTTCGTGACGTTCAGTTCGATCCAGCTACCGCGTTCAGGAATCAAGCGACCCGAGAACGACTTGCGGTCACCTGTCACCGCAGTGCTGACGAAATCCACACCGGGAGAACGGTGCAACTGGCTGACGACGACGCGCTCAGCACCGTTGATGACGAACTCGCCGCCGCCCAGCATGATCGGGAAGTCACCGACGTAGACTTCTTCGTCCACGACAGTGTCCTTGATCAGCCGCAGGAACACGCGGCAGGGACGCCCGTAGGTCAGGCGCAACTGACGGCATTCGTCGGCGTTGTAGCGCGCTTTGCCGAGTTCGTAACCCTGATATTCCAGACGTGCCGTGCCATCGAAGCTGACGATGGGGAACACCTCGCGGAAAATGGCTTCCAGCCCGGTTACCGATCGCTCGTACCTGCCTACTCCCAG
Organism: uncultured Planctomycetaceae bacterium; assembly: GCA_964386705.1. GTDB lineage: Bacteria > Planctomycetota > Planctomycetia > Planctomycetales > Planctomycetaceae > AM-0621. Next base: position 31,201 of record CAYLTY010000082.1, on the reverse strand, counting down.
TTGCAGGAATCGTTCATAGGCGGCGTTCTGCAGGTCAGCCAGATCGCCAACGGCGACTCCTGCCCTGCCGTCACCGAGAACTCGCTTCTCTTCCGGTACAAGATTCGTCCGAACCGCAATCGCCATCTGCTCCCCCCAACAAACCTGACTAAGCAGGGACTTCGACTATAAATGACAATACCCGTCCAGCCACCAATCGATCAGACCATGAGTTTTGGCCTTCGGGTAGACTGTGACGGGTAAACTGCCAATCTTCAAACTCTGCTTACTTCAACTCAGCCTTGGCACCAGCGGCTTCGAGTTCGGCCTTGACCTTATCGGCGTCTTCCTTGGCCAAGCCAGTCTTCACGGCCTTCGGAGCTGCTTCGACGAGATCCTTGGCTTCCTTGAGCCCCAGACCGGTCACAGCGCGCACGACCTTGATGACGCCAATCTTGTTCTCACCAAAGTTGGTCAGAATCACGTCGAACTCAGTCTTAGCCGGAGCAGCTTCAGCAGCAGCAGCACCGCCACCGCCGCCACCAGCCATCACAACGGCACCACCAGCTGGCTTGATGCCCAGCGTTTCCAGGTAGTCAGCCAGAGCCTTGGCTTCCAGCAGTGTCAGACCAGCAATCTTGTCGCCAAGTTCCTTGGTTGACTCACTCACAGATACGTTCTCGCTCACACTTCACCTCTCGATGTTATCAAAAATCCATGCAACCAAGTTCGCTCAACTCGCAGCTTCGCTTTCACTGTGCGACTTGATGGCGCCACAAACCACAGAACCAGGACCGAGGAGAGCACCAGCCAGTCTCGACCCAGGTCCGAGAATTGCCGCTGCAATGTTCGATAGAATCTCTGCCCTGCCCGGACTCTTGCTGAGGACTTCCACCCCGGCAGCGTCCAGGCCTTTCCCTTCCACGGAACCGCCCGTGATCTTAAGGGTGTCGACCTGCTTTGCCCAACCAGTGACGGTCTTCGCCAGTTCGACCGGATCTGCTCCACCCCAGATCAGGGTGGTTGAGCCGCTCAACTTGCCAGCGAAGGCCTCGTGCGACGTACCGGCGAAGGCATACTTCGCCAGCGACGGACGACACGTCAGGACAGAATAACCATTTTTTCGAAGTTGAACACGAAGACGGTTCGCATCGACTGCGGGCACCTTGGACAGGTCACCGCTCACAATGTAATCAACACCGGCTGTGGCCTCGGACAGCTCCTTGACCAATGCAGTGTGCAACGCGCTAGCCATGTTACCAAACCTCTAATTTCGAGACGAATCGCTTACCACTGAGCTGCGTCTGACGAGACTCGGATGCTCGGAGTCATCGTCGCCTGAATCGTCACACCGCGGAAATAAACTCCGCGAGCGGCCGCAGGCTTTGCAGTAGTCAGGGCGTTCAGCACGGCTCGGGCATTCTCCAGCAGCGACTGAGCACCGAAGCTCAGACGACCAACCACGCAGTGGGCGTTGCCGCCGTCATCAGCGCGGAACTCTACTTTACCGGCCTTGTACTCGCGAACGATGTTCGCCACATCGTTGGTCACCGTGCCAGCCTTAGGCGATGGCATCAAGCCACGCGGACCGAGGAAGCGACCCAGCGGACCGACGACACCCATCATGTCGGGCGTCGCAATGGCGACGTCGAAGTCCATCCAGCCTTCTTTGACTTTGGCGGCCAGTTCGGGACCACCCACGAAGTCGGCTCCGGCTTCCTTGGCAATCGCCACATTCGCCGCTTGGCAGAACACCAGAACGCGAACCTTGCGACCAGTACCGTTCGGCAGAACGACAGCGCCGCGGACCTGCTGGTCAGCCTGCTTGACGTCCACACCCAGACGAGCCGTCAAAGTGACCGTCTGATCGAAGCCAATCTTGCGCTTCGCATCGACGGAATCTTCAAGAGTGCACAGCTTCTTCAAGGCGTCAGCCAGATTGCTGACAGACTGGCTATCGGTCGCTTTGCGGAGCGCCGTCATACGTACCGAGGTAGTCGACATCAAAATACCCTAATGAACCCGCTCTGTTGATCTAAACAATCCGCAAACCGCAGCTTCGGGCTGCGCCTTCAATGCTTCGCACGGCTGACTCAAGACTCTCTGTGTTCAGATCGGCGAGTTTCGTTTTTGCAATTTCCAGGATCTGATCCTTCGTGAGCGTTCCCACCGAGGAACGGCCCGGGGTCTGAGATCCCTTAGCGACCTGCGCTGCCTGCTTCAGCAGAATAGCAGCGGGAGGCGTCTTAACAATGAACTCAAAACTGCGGTCGTTGTATATCGTGACGATAACAGGCACCAGCGTGCCGGCAATCGGACGAGTTTTCTCGTTGAACTCAGAAACGAATTTACCCAGGTTGATGCCGTGAGGGCCCAACGAGGTACCTACTGGTGGAGCAGGGGTTGCCTGGCCAGCCACAATCTGCACTTTGACCTGTGCCGTTACCGCTTTCGCCTTCGCCATCTCTCTCCCCAATCTCCCAGACTAAACTTCTTCAACATTATAGTGTTCGAGATCGACAGACGTCGGACGCCCAAAAATCTCAATAACAACCGTCACTACGCCTGTCTCTTCGTCGATCTTGTCAATCGTCCCAGAGAATCCTTCGAAGGGACCTGTCTTGATTTTGACCGTCTCACCCACACGCTGCGATATGCGAATCTTGGGAGTAGCAGCTTCGCCGGGCTCCAGGTGACCGCCGAGCATCTTCTCCACATCACTGGGCGTCATCGGCAATGGCTTGCCCTGATGCCCCGTGAAATCTCCCACTCCCGAAATGTCGCGAACCGTGTACCAGCTGTCATCCGTGAGATGCATCTCGACAAAAATATAGCCGGGATACAATTTCTGTTCGCGGACAACCTTCCGACCCCCGCGTTGCTCAGAAATCTTTTCGGTCGGTACCACAATCCTTTTGAAGTATGATTCCATCGCATCGCGCTGAATGGCCCGCTCCAGCGATTTGCGAATTGTTGATTCCCGGTTGGTTTGGACTTTCAGCACATACCATTGAAACTCTTCGTCGGCGCTCATGTTAGCTCACGCAATCTGCTTAGGTTTATGTGAACGTCAGGAACCCGACGAGCTTGAAAATCGACTGCCACATGAAGTCAATCGCCAGCGTGCCAACCGCAATCCCGAGCAGCGACACCATCAGTACAATCACCGAGCCTTTCACCTCTTCCACCGGCGGCCAACTCATCCGTCGGAATTCATCTTCCGTGGATGCCACGAATTCGTAGGCCGCTGATCGACGTAGCCACACTCGCACGCCGGCCGCCACCGCTAGAGCAAAAACTCCCTGCAGCGCGAAAGCGGTCGTGGTCTGAGTAGAAACGTGTGTGAGCGCCAGAATATGACTGGCAATAATCCAGGCGAGGACTGCTGCCGCGATGAGGACCGCTCGCTCCCCCATTTGTCCGTGCATTTGTACTTCCGAACGCCAATTGAAACTTGGACGATCAAATCACGGGCGGAGGGAGTTGAACCCCCAACCTGCGGATTTGGAATCCGCTGCTCTGCCGATTGAGCTACACCCGTATTGCCACTTACTTCTTGCGTGACTCTTTATGGGCCGTGTGACGACGGAGCTTCGGACAATACTTCTTCAGCTCCAGACGTTCGGTACCCTTCGTCTCTTTTTGAGTGCGGTAGTTGCGAGAACCCGACTCAGTACACTCCAGCCAAACATACTCGCGCATTATTAAGCCTCGCGTTTACACTCAATTACTGGAGGATTTTCGTCACAACGCCGGAACCGACAGTCTTACCACCTTCGCGGATAGCGAAGCGGCTGGTGTCGGTCATGGCGATTGGCTTACCAAGTTCAACTTCCAGCTTGACGTTATCGCCAGGCATGCACATTTCAGCGCCGCCGAGCAATCGAGCAGCACCGGTCACGTCCGTTGTGCGGAAGTAGAACTGAGGACGGTATCCACTGAAGAACGGAGTGTGACGACCACCTTCGTCCTTGCTGAGGATGTACACTTCGCACTCGAACTTGATATGCGGAGTGATCGATCCACCGGCAGCCAGAACCTGACCGCGCTGAATATCTTCCTTCTTCACACCGCGGAGCAGCAGACCGACGTTGTCGCCAGCCATACCGCTATCGAGCGTCTTATTGAACATTTCGACGCCGGTGACGGTGGTTTCGACGGTGTCCTTCAGACCGATGATCTGAATCTTTTCGCCAACCTTCACCACACCCTGCTCGATACGACCGGTGGCCACGGTACCGCGACCTTCGATCGAGAACACGTCTTCGACGGCCATGAGGAATGGCTTGTCGATAGTACGGGTTGGCTCAGGAATGAAGGAGTCCAGAGCTTCCATCAGCTTGGTGATGCACTCGGAAAAGGCCGGATCAGCCGGATTCTCAAGAGCACCCTTGGCATTGCCACGGACGATCGGAATCGCGTCACCATTGAAGCCGTAGTGCGTCAGCAGGTCGCGAACTTCCATCTCAACGAGTTCGAGCAGTTCCGGATCGTCGACCAGGTCGCACTTATTCAGGAACACAACCAGTTCGGGCACATTCACCTGGCGAGCCAGGAGGATGTGTTCGCGCGTCTGAGGCATTGGGCCGTCAGCAGCGGACACCACGAGAATGGCGCCATCCATCTGAGCGGCACCGGTGATCATGTTCTTGATATAGTCGGCGTGGCCGGGGCAATCGATGTGTGCGTAGTGGCGATTCGGGGTCTCGTATTCAACGTGAGACACGGCGATCGTCACGGTCTTCGTTTCGTCGCGGACCGTACCACCCTTGGCGATATCCGAATAAGCCTTGATCTGAGCGAGGCCCTTGGCAGCCTGCACAGCCAGAATTGCTGCAGTCGTCGTCGTCTTGCCGTGATCGATGTGACCAATGGTTCCGACATTCACGTGCGGCTTTTTACGTTCAAAGTTCGCTTTTGCCATTACTACCTGATCCTTTTCACTGAGTCACAAACATCAGACTCGGCCGACATCGCTCTGTCGAAGCCTATCGATACAAACAATCTTCCCCCGAAGGGGCCTCACTATTCACTCTATAAGGCTGGTGATGGGACTTGAACCCATGACCTCGTCCTTACCAAGGACGCGCTCTACCGACTGAGCTACACCAGCGAAGCTGTTACCCAAAACGACAGAGCGGGTGAAGGGAATCGAACCCTCGTGTGCAGCTTGGAAGGCTGCCGTTCTACCATTGAACTACACCCGCGCAACGCAAATGTGGGAGAGACAGGATTCGAACCTGTGAAGGCATAGCCACCAGATTTACAGTCTGGCCCCTTTGGCCGCTCGGGTACTCTCCCGTTAATTTGCGTTTAAGTCAGTTACGACTTGCACGCGTAGGTCGTGAAACGAAGGCACTGCGTCCCCTGTCACGCCATTTGGGTCGGGCGTTGTAGCAGGTCGGCTTTTGCGAGGGAAGCAATGCCACAAGCATTTTTATGTGGCGAGAACTCGATTCTCGGGCGGACCCGGAGGTTCGCCGGGAACTGTTCCGGCTGCCGAAGATTGATCGTTTTGGCAGCTGGTGACAATGCTGCCGATTGGGGCTAGTTCGGGGGCGGATCGTGGACGATCAGTCGTACGACGGGATATGCTGGCGGCAGGCGCCCGACTGCGAGGAACCTCTTGCCTCGACCTTGGCGCCCGGCTACGTGATCAAAAACTATCTAAAGTCAGTAAGTTCCAATTGCCGCGAGGTTTACGACTCATGGTTTACACCAACGTGGTGCTGACGGTAAAGAACGAAAGCGACGTGCCGCGAGTTCGCGAGCTGCTGACTCAGCAGTGCACGCTGTCTCGGGCCGAACCCGGCTGTGTCCGGTTTGACGTCTTCCATTCGCAGGCAGACCGGAAGTTTTTCATCCTCGTGGAAGCTTGGGAAAGCCAGGCAGCTTTGGATGAACACCGGCTCGCGAAGGCCTACATGGAAGTCTACAAGCCCCACGTCCTGCCGCTGGTGGACCGGACTCCGCACCCGAGCGATCTCGTTGTTGTCTAAGCGTTCTGCGGGGAGATAGATGGAAGCCATGTATCGGGTTTTGATTTGCGGTGTCTTACTCGCGCTACTCGGTGCGGGCTGTGATCGGCCCGCGTTACCTCCGGCAACGTACGCCAGGCACAATCTCGCGAATGGCCGGTACTTCATCGACTGCGAGAACACCGGAAGCGGTTCGTCGCTGGACTTCAGTTCGTCCAGCGAGGGAGGCGAGGTTAAAACTGAGCTCTACAAGTTCGAATGGGCCAAGTCGAACCAGTTGCAAATCAAGGACGGGCAACTGAGCATCAACGGCGCCGACTATGGGGCGATCGAACCTGGCACCCGCATTACAATCCAGCCGTCGGGCGACATCCTGCTGAACGGAAGCAAGGCGAGTCCGGCCAAACCTGCCACCTGAATCCTTTTCGCCTGCCCGGTTGATGCCGGGCGGTGGCTCCTACTCAAGTCATCTGAGGGCATCAGTCGCCGACGATTGTGGGCTGCGATGTAGTGCGGAATCTTTCTCGTCGAGTCCCGTCCCGTGCTGATTTCTGAGCTGTACACTGCTGTTCAGGGCGAAGGAGCCTATTCCGGGACGCCGTCTGTCTTTCTGCGGACGACCGGCTGCAACCTGCGGTGCTGGTTCTGCGATACGCCGTTCACATCGTGGAATCCGGAGGGCGAAGACGTTCCGCTCGAGGAACTCCGGCAGCGGATCTCGGCGTTCGGCGTGGAGCACGTCGTGATCACCGGCGGCGAGCCGATGATGCCGGTCGACATGACGGAACTCACCCGACAGCTCAAGGAAGCGGGGCACTTCATCACGATCGAAACCGCCGGCACAATCTTCCGCGACGTGACCGCCGACCTGATGTCCATCAGCCCGAAGCTGTCGAACTCGTCCCCGAAACAGGACGAGAAGTGGCTGGCCCGACATGACGAGACTCGTTTACGGCCCGAGGTCGTGGCCATCCTGACCAACCGCTTCAACTATCAGCTCAAATTTGTGGTCGATACGCCTGACGATCTGGACGAGATCGAGGAGTATCTGGCCCCGATGGCGAACATCGACCGACGGCGCGTCTGGCTGATGCCGCAGGCGACGACTCGCGAAGAACTGGCCGAGAAGACCGTCTGGCTGAAGCCGCTGGCTCAACAGCACCACTTCCGGTTTTCATCCCGATTGCACATCGAAGCCTTCGGCAATGTCCGGGGGAAATAGCGTCGTTTGACCTCCTGCTGATTTACTCACTCAAGGGCCTGTCCTATGTCCAACATGCTTGAGCTCGGCTTCGCCAGTGCCATTCTGCCCGATCAGTCGCTGGAAGAAGTGCTGAAGTTCGCCGCTCAAACGGGCTTCACGTGCGTGGAACTCATGTGCTGGCCGGTGAGCAAGGCCGAGCGTCGCTACGCCGGTGTGACGCACGTGGACGTGACGCAGTTCGACAAGTCCAAAGCCGCCGACGTCAAAGCTCTCGTCGAATCGACCGGAGTGAAGATCAGTGGCTTGGGCTACTACCCGAACCCGCTGTCGCCGAACGCCGACGAAGCCAAGACCGCGGCGGAACACATTAAAAAGGTGATCAAGGCGTCGGCCCTCCTGGGCGTGAACCAGATGAACTCGTTCGTCGGCCGCGACTGGACGAAATCCGTCGACGACAACTGGCCGCGGTTCCTCAAGACCTGGAAGCCGCTCATCAAGTTTGCCGAGGATCAGGGCGTCCGCGTCGGGATCGAGAACTGCCCAATGCTGTTTTCCAAAGACGAATGGCCGGGCGGGAAAAACCTCGCGACAACTCCGAATATCTGGACACGGATGTTCTCAGACATTCCCAGCGACAGCTTCGGGCTCAACTACGACCCGTCGCACATGGTCTGGCAGCACATGGACTATCTGCTTCCCATGAAAGAGTTTGCGTCGAAGCTGTTTCACGTGCATGCCAAGGACGTGCGGCTGGATCAGGACCGCCTGAACCGGGTTGGCATCATGGCTCACCCGCTGGAATACCACACTCCGAAGCTGCCAGGCCTGGGCGAAATTAACTGGGGCCGGTTCTGTTCGGTGCTAACGGACGTGGGTTATCGCGGTCCGGTGTGCGTGGAAGTTGAGGATCGGGCGTACGAAGCGACGCTGGAAACCCGCCGAGATTCGCTCCGTCAAAGTTGTCGTTATCTACGCAACTTCATCAGCGGCTGATTTTCAGGATCAGGAAGCCGGGAAACCTTCCTTGACACCCCAAAACATGACGGGTGTAATCGCCGCCGTACGTCAGTCGGATCCGGTTGTCTTGAGGGGTCACGCCAACCGGGGTCAATCTGGCTGAGGTCACAGTTTCGTTTGGAGCTGTTGGGTCACGCCGACGGATAGAAGCGTCGCTGGGGTTGTTCTGACGAGGGGTCTGAAGAACTGCCCAAATTCAGCGGAAAGTTCGTCTTACTCAAATTCGATTGAAATGTTTGGCCGATAATCCATCTGTGCCGAACGCCAGTCGAGATTGAGCGCTTTGATCCTGGGTCTGCGTTGGGCTGATGGAGCGGCAGGCGCCCAGCTTGCTTTGGTGTTGCGATCAGGGTGACGCAATGTCTGCAGCCTTTTCTTATCCCAGAGTGGTCATCACGGGGGTCGGAACGGTCTCGCCAATTGGTGTCGGCAACGACGCATTCTGGCAGAGTCTCGTTAACGGCCGGTCCGGCGTGGGTCATCTCCGTTCAGTACCCAGCTCCGGGTTACCGTCGAAGCTGGCCGCGGAAGTTCCGGACTTCGACCCCCAGCTCGTTTACAACCGCAAAGCCATCAAGACGATGTCGCGCGATGCCCTGCTGGGCGTTGTCGCCGCGTCGCTGGCCATGAAAGATGCCGACCTCGCCAATGGCATCATCGACCCTGACCGCCTGGGCGTGAGCTTTGGCAGTGGCCGGATTTCGCCTTCGCCGTGCGATCTGTCCGAAGCCGCCATGACCAGTGCTCGCGAGGACCGCACGTTCGATTTCGAACGCTGGGGCGAAAACAGCCTCGATAAGATTGCGCCGCTGTGGTTCATCAAGAAGCTGCCCAACATGGCCGCTTGCCACATCTCGATCGAACACGATGCGCGCGGACCGAACAACACGATCACCAGCCGCGATTCGTCCGGTCTGATGGCCCTCGCGGAAGGTGTCCGGGTTTTGGAACGCGACGCCGCCGACGTGATGATCGTGGGTTCGTCGAGTTCCAGCATTCATCCGGTGGACCTGACCAAATTCCACCTGTTTGAAAGCATGTCGCACTGCGAAGACGCTCCTGAAACCGCCAGCCGTCCGTTCGACGTGACCCGTGACGGTGCTGTGGTGGGTGAAGGCGGCGCGGCGTTCGTCATCGAAACCTACGAACATGCCGTCCGTCGCGGCGCCCGGATTTATGCCGAGGTGCTGGCGGTCGGTCAGGGCTGCGATGGCAAGGGCTGGGACAACGGTTCGGGCGGTCGTGGCGTGACTCGAGCGGTTCAAGCCGCCCTGCGTCGAGCGAACATTGAGCCCAAAGATATCGGCCACATCAACGCGCACGGCAAGAGCACCCAACGCGACGATCTGGTGGAAGCTCGCGGCTACCACTGGGGCATGGGTGAGATTGCTCGCCGCATTCCAGTCACCGCTATGAAGAGCTACTTCGGCCACTTCGACGCCGGTTCCGGCTCGGTCGAACTCGCTGGCAGCGTGCTGGCCCTGCAGCACAAGGTGTTGCCGGCCACGCTCAACTACCGCATCCCCGACCCCCGTTGCATGCTGAACGTCGTGAGCGGTTCGCCGACCGAGTTGCGTAACCTGACCGCCATGTCCGTCAGCCGCACCTCCATGGGCCAAACCGCCGCCGCCATCATCCGCGCGGTGTAGTGATTGGCCTAGTGGTTGTCAGCCACACTGTGGGCCGACTAAAAACACGCAGCACGTTTTCAAACATGCGAACACTTCTGATGCGAATTGCAGAAGTTGTTGTGCGTGATGCCTAGCATGCGGTTGAGCGATGATTGGTGAGCACAGATGCCGCCCCAAAGACCGTTCTTTCAAAAGAAGACCGAAGAGCTCAGGTCACTGTTTGAGACTTGTCGTTCGGATCACAAGCAGAATCTAGAAATCCTGCTCGAGCTAGGTTTTCGCAAAACGTCAATCGCTCGCGTGTTGCGTGAGGAGATTGAAAGAGAGCTTAAGAGCAGTCAGGCGGCGACAACGCTGGCCCCAGCAGTGCTTCACCGACCGCAAGCAATCCTAACACCAGCGACAGTGCCGCATCCGCTACCAGCAATCCAAATTGCTCAGCCGAAAGCGATTCCTGACTTGCCTCGAGCGACGCCACCCGGAGAAAAATCTACCGCGATTGCCCAACCCATCGCCGTTCAGAACGAACCGCCGCCACAACTGCTACCAATAGTAGAAAAGCCCATCAGCAAAGCCGCGACAGCACCGAATAGCGGGTTGCACAAGGTTCAGCCGCTGGGCGTCCCTGGCCGCCCCAGTGCGTGGGCGCCGAAACTGAAAGATGAAGTTCAGCTCGGAATCAAGCCGAGCAACACATTGGCAAAGGTCTTTTGCGCCGCTCTTTTTGAATTGATTCGTGAACTCAAGCAAAAGAATGATGGCACACAGCAGTTCGCACTTGAGGATGGTCGCCGCCTTTCCGCCGACTTGCGAGGCTATTCATACCAATTCGAGTTCACAGAAGAGGCAAATCTGTTCGAGTCCGCAAAGGTGGATGTCGTCATCGGCGGTAAGTCCATCGCGGGACAAATCACCGGGCTGTTTCAAGGCCAAATCATTGTGACACTTGAGGCCGATTTCGGTCCCGTAATTTTGAACTGTATCTTAAGGATCGACAACACGGCGTTACTGCAAGCACTCCACGACCGGCTTGCTCAAATCGAAGCAGGTACCTCGCCGTCTTTTCGAATGGATTTTGCGACGAGCGTCATTCAGAACAAGGGGCTTGTTCGTCTTCCCGCCCCGTCGCCCGCGTGGCCGTGGTATCCAGAGCCGAACCAACAGCAGCAGGAGTTTGTGCGGATGGCCTTGGCCAATGAGCTTACCTGGCTCTGGGGACCACCTGGCACTGGCAAAACCGATGTGCTCGCCATCTTCACTCGTCTTCAATACGAATCGGGAAAGCGAGTCTTGATCTGCTCGAACACGAATCAGGCGGTCGATCAGCTTCTTTTGAAGCTGTGCCAGAAGATGAGTCTCGCGAAGGAACCGGCACTTCAAGAGGGGCGTGTGTTAAGGCTTGGACGTATCGAGCATGACGAGCTTCGACAAACGTTTGAAGAACTCATCACAGTGGACGGGATCGTCGCACGGCGTTCGAAAGAATTGACGCAACGCAAGTTGGTCGTCGAGGCAGAATTAGTTCTCATAAGCAAAGAGGATACCCGCGCGAAAGAGGTACTCGAACTCTTTGATACTCTCAATGGAAAATCGGAGCGCCGCGCCAATGCTGAGAAAGAACTGCGAAGACTCGGCGACGCCAAGCGAAGCCTCGCCGATGAATTACAAAGCGCGAACTCTGACGAGCATCGCTTTCTCCGTGAATTGCACGAGTTCGAGTCAGCCGGCGGGTTCCGGCGATTCTTCATGCGAGATGAGAAAACAATCCGTAGAGATTTGCGCAAATCGCAGGAACTGTTCGAGGATCGACGGGAGAAGATGGAGGCCCGCGCGATTGAACAAGCCACTCAACAAAAGACCGTCGAGCAACTTCGACGAGCCGAAGACGAATTGAAGTCTCGTCTCATTTCTGAAGATCGCAATCGATGCGAGCGAACCCGCAAGGACTGCGAATCTCGCAGCGTACCGCTTCGGGCCGAGCTTTCACGCATCTCCGAGCAGTTAGAGAAGATTCAAAACTCAGCGCTCACTGAAGCTCGCATTATCGGAGCCACCGCGACACGGACGTTTCTACGCCCAACCGAGTTCAGTTCGTTCGACACAATCATCCTCGACGAAGCTTCGATGGTTCTGTTGCCGGCAGTTTTTCTTGTGGCCGGGTTGGCAAAAGAGCGTGTCGTCATCGCGGGCGATTTCCGTCAGTTGCCTCCTATCGTCCCAACCGAACAGCAGGCGATCTTCGACGAATTAGGCCAGGACGTTTTTACGCGCGCTGGAATTGCCGAGGCAGTCGCGAAGGGGACCGCACTGCCGCGTTTCGTGATGCTCCGCCAGCAATACCGAATGGATGACAGAATCTGCCGCGTGATTTCCGCCACATTCTATAAAGGCAATCTCGTAACTGCCCCAAGCCGATATTCATCGCAACCATCTCGTCTGCCATCGCCTTTCCAAAATCGGCTGACGTTAATTGATACGTCGTCGGTATCACCCTTCACGACACGGAACGCGTTCAAGTCGCATTTGAACTTGATGCATGCGCTCGTCATCCGAAACCTGTTATTTCACCTGCAACAGTATGGTTGTTTTCAGGACGCGAATGGTGCCAATGCGATTGGACTGTGTTCACCCTATGCTGCGCAGATCAAATTGCTGCACGCAATTGCCGACGGCCACGGCTGGTCGAAACTTTTGCGTATCAGCACCGCACATCGGTTCCAAGGCGACGAACGCGAGACGATCGTTATTGATCTTGTCGATAGCGTTGGTGAATTCAATGCGGGCCTGTTCCTTCAAGCCAATCACTTGGGCGCCAGTGGAGCCAAACTTTTCAATGTCGCCTTCAGCCGGGCAAAAGAGAATGTGATCGTTGTCGGAAATCTCGACTTCTTGGACCAGAAGCTTCCGAAAGATGCGATTCTCCGAGGACTTCTCCACGACTTTCAGAATAACGGCGAGACAGTTGATGTTCGCGACGTCCTCGCCATGTATCCGATCGCAGACGACCTCGAACGCTTTGGAACTAGGCCGCAGCTTGATCCCGAAACGACCCGCACAGGCGTCTTCGGAGAAACGGATTTCTGGAAGACCTGTCGGCTAGACCTTGCTGCTGCCCGAAAGTCATTAGTGATTTTTTCTGGATTCATCACTCCGGCACGAACAGCTGATATCGGTGATGTCCTTCGATCGAGAATCAATGCAGGCGTCAAAGTGCGCTGCGTGACGCGACCGCCAGCGTTCAATGGTGGAATACCAGAGGACCAAGGTCGTGCTGCGCTTGTAGCACTTGAATCCATTGGTGCCACTATCGACTTGCGACAAGACATTCACGAAAAAGTTGTTGTGATCGACGGTCGGATCGTTTGGTTTGGGTCACTCAATCCACTTTCGCATTCATCGAAGACAAGCGAAATCATGGGCCGCGTCGACAACGAAGCATTCGCCATTCAAATCGCCCAACTTCTCTCGTTACGTCCGACTTCTGTTTTAAATGAAAACGGCGAGTCATTCGCAGAACCTGAGAATCCTCGCTGTCCCAATTGCCAATCTTGGACCGTCGCGAGACGTGGTCAATATGGGCGCTTTCTTCAATGTGAAGCGAAATGCGGTTGGACAGAAAGCCTCAATCAACCTCGGTATGGGCGACGCAAGAAAACCTAACCGTGAGATCGTTTCGACGTCGCGCTTCGAACTTGCGCAACGCGGGCGGCTCTTCGTTCAGGATCTGCTGAATCAGCATTTGGCTCCTACCGCGAAACGGCAATTCGCCCGTCAGCAACTGGAAGAGGATCACCCCCAGCGAATACACGTCGCTGCGTCGGTCCGCCTGATGTGCTTCGCCACGAGCCTGTTCCGGTGGCATGTAGAGCGGCGTCCCCAGGATCGCGCCGTCCACCGTCATCGTGATCTCGCCCGCATCGCGTTTGGCGAGCCCGAAGTCGGTGAGGTAAGGGGTCAGGGTTTGGGTGTTTGGGGTTAGTGAAGACGAAGAACTGGCGGTCGCGGTTTGTGAGTCATGCTCTTTGACTGCCCCGTCGTTTGCCCTGACCAAAATATTCTGCGGCTTCAAATCGCGATGGACGATGCCGCATTCGTGAGCGTGGTGCAGCGCGTCAGCGAGTGTGGCGCAAAGAGTGACCGACTCGCGCACGGTCAGTGGGTGCGCGGCGATCCAATCGGCCAGCGTCGGGCCGTCGATGAAGTCGCTGGCGATGTAGATGCGGTCGTTCTCGCGACCGACTTCATGCACCGAAACGATGTTTGGATGCCGCACCTGTGCCGCGGCTCGGGCTTCGCGCAGGAACTTCTCGGCGTCCGCTTCCGTCAGTAGCTCGCGCCGCGGAATCTTCAGCGCGACGATGCGGTCGAGCTTCGTGTCCCGCGCTTTCCAGACCGCCCCGAACGCGCCTTGCCCCAGGCAGTGCAGCAACTGGAAATGGCCCAGCGTCTTGGCATGCGAACCATCATCTGCCCCGGTGGCAATGTCTTTGGCCAGGTTGAAACAACTGCCGCACGACGGGCACGACACATCTCCCGACGGGTCGTCGTTGAGTACTTCAATCCCGTTATGGCAGTGCGGACAACGGACTTGCATGATGTTGCGCGTCGCCTTCTTCGGTTGAGGACCCGATGCAGATGACTTGCCGCCACCGAGTGCATTTCGGTGGATCCCGCGCTCTGCAACTGGCAAGCTGCGAGAAGAATCGCTCGAAGCGATGCCAGAATCCAGCACGGGTCAAAAAGAGGATCTGCACAAGCCTCGGAGTGGCTGACCTACGATCCGTGTCCAATTCCGCAGTCAGGTTGAGTGAGCTGCAACGCTAGCGGCGGGTAATTGACTCCGAGAGAATGCTACGCTGCAGAACCGGCGGCTAGCGCCTTGCCGCTCAACCCCCCTTAGATTTTCCTGTGATCCGTGTTACACCCCGATCACGTCTCGCTGAAAGCGTTCATGGAACTGGTGACCGACGAACCTCGCAGTCTGCAGATTGGGAGTCGCTGCCTGGCGTCGCGGTACTTTCTGGCGCCGCTCGCGGGCTATACCCAATTGGCGTTTCGGCGGGTGCTGAGAGAACTCGGTGGTATCGGGCTCGCGACGACGGACCTCGTGCACGCACGGCTGCTGCTGGAAGGCAAGCGTGGGTCGTTGCAGCTCATCGAAACGCATCCGGAAGATCAGCCGCTTTCGGTGCAACTGTTCGGCAGCGATCCGGGCATCGTTGGCTCGGCAGCCCGCTGGCTGGAAGACCGCGGCTACGGTGGCATCGACATCAACATGGGCTGCCCGATGTCGAAGGTGCACGGCGAAGGCGGAGCCAAGCTGGCCTGCCAGACGAATGTGGCTCACGATCTGGTCGCCAAAATTGTGGAAGCCGTGCGCGTGCCGGTGACCGTCAAGATGCGGCTGGGCTGGGATCGGGAACACATCACCGCTCCGCAGCTGGCGGCGGAACTGGAAGCGGTCGGAGTGGCGGCCATCACGGTGCACGGTCGCACGCGGCAGCAGGGCTTTGGCGGTTCCGTCAGCCTGCAGGGCATCCGTTCGGTCGTGGACGCCGTGCAGTCGATCCCCGTCATCGGTAACGGTGATGTGCGGACGGTGGACGATGCGTTCGCGATGCGACGCATCACGGGTTGCGACGCCGTGGCCATCGGTCGCGGAGCAATGCTGGACCCCTGGCTGTTTGCCCGCATTCAAAGAGCACTCGACGGCCGCGACCCTGACTTTGAGCCTTCAGTCGACGAGCAGTTGCACTTCCTGCGTCGCCATTTCGAATTGATGTACGAGCAACATGGCGATCGCAGTTGCATTTTGTTCCGCAAGTTCGCGGCCTGGTACGGAGCCCGTCTCGGCATTCCGGAAGACTTGGAAACGCGTCTGCGATTGTTTGAAAGCCGGGACGAGTTTGATTCCATCTGCGAGCAGATTGAACAACGTCACGGCGAACGCGCCAGCCAGATCGCCACCGCACTCGTCAAAGTCCCCAACGGCCCCGTCGAGCTCTGGTGACTCGAGTGACTGCAACTCTGACAGTAGGACGGACAATCCTGTCCGTCGAAACGACAGCGGACAGGATTGTCCGCTCTACATCAGGTCGACTTTCGCAATCGCTCGTTTCGAGTGACCAGGCATTTTCTCTCATACACTTCACAGATAGCAACTGCGTGACGCGGCAACACTGTTCGCGAGGGATGCTCCTGCCTAGCTCGCTGATCGCTCCGCGATCAGAACGTTTTCGGAAACGCGGATTGTTCACAGCGGTGGCCTCGCCCTCTCGTATCCTGGTCACAGCCATTTCAGTGGCTTGCCAGCTTCCCGAGCTTCTCCATTCCGGCATCGAGCAGCCACCACTGACCTACCAGAATTTCCACCACGGTTTCTTCTTCGAGGCGGCTTCGTAGACCAGTCGCATCACCATGCCCTCGTTGCCGAACGCCGACTTGGAATACACCACGCGAATTCGCTCGTCCGCGTCTTCGCCGATGGTATCACCGTCCTGAATCACGGGACCGTTATCAATGACATAACCAGCCAGGCCCACGAATCGTTCACGCAGCTCGCCTGGCGGTTCAGGAGATTTCTCGGTTTCGAACTCCATGTGACCGAGTGCTTCCATACCTTGAGTAAAGCCCGAAGACGTTCTCTCAGAATCTCTACCGACGCGAAAGTCGACCCAGATGTATAACGGTGGTCCGTGCGGTAGCACCTTCTGCGTAAAGTCATTGAAGATCGGTTTGGGTACCACTAGCGTCGAGTTACCCCAATACACACCAATGGCCGCGTCGCAGGCCGCCATGGCAGCAGCACTGGCTCGAGTCAGCAGGATGGACATCGGGATCGGGTCCAGCTCGGCGTTGACCGTAATGATCCAGTGGATCTTGTGCGACTTGACTTCTTTCTCTGCGTTTTTCCACAGGAGACTCGTAGCACACGGGCCTTCCAGTTGAGACCACGGAATCGGGCCGGGCATCTTGGCCATGATGATATCCGCGTCAGCGACATGGAGAGACAGGGTCTCATCCTTCTCTTCCACGTCGGTCACTTCCGGCATGTCAGGCCAGAACGTTGCCAGGTGCTGCTGAAACTCCGCCGCACGCAGAGGAGCATCCGACGTCAACATGATCATCGAAAGACCGATTGTCATAGCGAGCGCTTTCTATCACTGCGGTGATGGACGATCAGAAACTCACAACGATAAATCACTTCAAACGTCTCGGCATATCGAATTCAGCAGCGAGGACAATCTGCCTGTCCGATGCATGATTAAGCCAGCTTTCAGCGTGCCTTATAATCCTGTATTCAGTTGCCGAGTAGGCGGGGATTCCAGCCGCACGTTCAGAGAGTAGACGCTTTTGAACTCGCATTTGCCAGCGATCGCCGCAAGTTCCGCGTTGCACTGGCGGATGCGTCCCGAGTTGCTGCCTGATACGATCGAATCGCGATCAAATCATTCGCTGAATCGAGCAGGAGTCTGCATGATGAATCGAGTCTCAGTGGAGCACGCCGGATCTTCGTCCGGTGTTGCCAGCAATCTGGCGGTCCTCACTGCTGCTGCGGCCCTGGTCGTCACGCTGGCCTTCAATGCTTGGTCGAGCCAATTGCCACGAGTCATACGGACTGATCAGATTATCGATCAGTACGGAATGTATTTGTCTCCCACGCGCCGCCAGCTCGTGGAGATAGTCAAACGCGACACCGGAAGCGTCCAGGCGATGCTGTATTACTGGGGAGTTGGACGCGACGGAGTTTATCGGCACTACACGAGTCGCCGATACGAGTTCGAAGCCGAACGCAATTGGTTTTTGACAGTTGACCGTTATGAGCGACTGTGGCTGTATCGTGGCCCCTGGAATCGCAACTGGCCTAACCGTCGCGACATGCCGTCAGGAGGGACTGTCCCATATCCCCCGTCCGTTCTGATGGACGGATGGTGGTTCGATCGCCGCAGCCAGCTTTGCATAGGATGTCTTGACGTCAGTCTCACAGCGACGTGGGGCGACGTTCCACGGGAATTCTATGATCGCATTCCAGATAAGAATTCTCGCATCTGAGGTCGGATACCTCGCATGCCCGACGCACCAGACCGTTTCACAACGCAACAGGCGATGCAAATGACCGAGACCTTGCGACACTCGATACATATGCATCGGCTGCGCCGCATTCGTTCCTTTGGCGAGGCTTCAAGTCGGCATTGACTATGTCGGCGATCTTGTTTGGGCGGTCTATCGTTCTCGCGAAGAGTGGCATGAGAAGACTGTCACCAGCAGTGAGTAGAACGACTTATTGCACCGTGAAAGGCGTATGAAAGACATCCTTGGGATCGGTATAGGTTTTGATGTCTTTCAGCCTCGCGTATTCGTCTGGTGAGTCGTAATAAAAGTTCTGAACTTCCTGGCGGCGCATATCGAGTTGAGCACCTGCAGTGCCAGCGTCTTCGAAGGTGCCCCAGCACATGCGAATGTCCTTGTCGTCGCTGAAATCGTCCAGCAGGGTCTTCATCTCCGCCTGATACTGCGTGGCGATGGCGTCGAAACCGGGTTTATAAAACACGTCGAAGACGAGTTGTACGAGTCCCTCACGCCGCTGCATGTGCGTGTTCCGCTTCTGCCCGTTGCCCTTGAAGTCACCGCCCCCAACCGCCGTTTGAACTACGACTTTCAAGCCCCAGTGATTATAGACGTTATCGACGAGTTTGACGAAATCGTCGATAAATGCATCTGAGAACGGCGTCAGGGTGATGTGAAGCGATTTCTTATAAGGGTAATCGAACTCGCGGCCACTGGGCGGCAGCCCGAACGTGCCGATCTCCCGGACGCCTTTGTGTGCGATGAGAGACATCGGCGCCGCGCCCTTGATGGGACTCGCGAGTTTCGCCCCAAGACGGTTCAGCGGCGATACCGCTTCGTCCACCGCGGTGACGACTTCGTTGATCTTCGGCGAGCCGGCAGTAGTCCGGCACATAGTTTCCACGATCAGCGCTCCGGGTCGCGTCTGGACGAGGTCGCCCGAAACAACGCTGATAAACAGGTCGATGCCTGATGGCAGACTATTATTCGCCTGCAATTCCACCCACGCCCGCAATTGCCGCATCGCGGCTATGAAGCCCTTCTTTTCATACAAGTACGTGCGTGTGTACCCCTTCGAGTTCGGATATTGACCATCTCCCACCAGATCAAAGGTAATCTCCGTCAAGACACCCCAACTGCCTGGACCGCCACCCAGCACCGCACGGAACACATCACTATCATTTGGAGGTCCGTCGTTTCCTCCATCGGCCGGACGGGTGAATTCACGCTCTTTGTACACGTCGGCTGTGGGTGAACTCGGATCGCGAGTCACCATCTTGAAAGAACTCACCCAGTCCAGCGTGGCGCCCAGGCTGCGGAGTTGATGACCGATACCGCCGGTCTGCACGTGCCCGCCGAGGTTCACCAGCGGGCACTCGCCGTGCGGGATCGTGACGCTGTTGATGAACAGCTCTCGCGAGATGTCTTTCAGCGGCACGCCCGGCCCTGCCGTTATCCTGGTCGGGACTCCCGCCGTGAATGAAATAGTCACATCCTTGAATAGCCTCATATCAAGTAGCAGAGTACCACTGCCGCCCGACGAGAGTCCGCAGTATTGATGTCCGCCGGATCTGGTCACAATCTTGAGACCATTGGCGGCCGCGTAAGTAACGGCTTTCACCACGTCAGCCGAGTCCAGCGGCATGGCGACATATTTAGGTGTCATACGAGCCGTTACCACCGGCTGCTTATAGGACGAAACGGCATATTGCTGAATTATCTGCCTGTATTCTGCACCGTCTGACGCCTGGTAGATTTCGCCTTGAAATCCCGGGATGATATTGGGAGCAATCCAGTTGCTGGGCTGCAGGTCGAAGTCGGCTGTCGATTCGACATTCGGCAAGACTTCGACGTCGCGCATGAACGCTCTGTCCGAAGAGCGTCGCACCACGGCGCGGGCGGAGACAGTGGCTGTCGGCGAGATCTTGTCAGCGGGAATCGCCGCGGCCATGCGTTCCCGCGCTTCTTTGGCGATTTCCGGCTTGGCGTCCGTGTCGACCAGCTTGGCCCGGGCAACGACCTTGCCATCCGCCGTGAGTTGCAGTTCAGCCCAGGCTCTCACGCCCGGTGCATACTCGCGACCCGAGCGCGCGTCGGCGCCGATGTTGAAGTCCACGGCGTCCAAAAACTCCTGCCGGAACTTCGCAAATGGCCGCGGCGCGACGTTACTGCCAAACCGTCGCAACACTTCGTCAACCGCGGCGCTGTTCTGTCCCGTCGCCACCCAGGCGGCAATACTCGAACCGGGACCAATGACGGGCGGTTCGTTGCCAAGAGTCGCGAGCTTGGCTTCCGACAGCGCTTTCTCCACGATCGCCTGGGCGCCGCGCAGGTCGTCATCCCCGCGCCCGGTGATCCGGACAACGATGAGCTTCGTCGAGTAAGCGGCCGACGTCACGCGGACGCTCAAATCAACACCCGCGGGCATCAGCTCGTCGTCGGAGCCGAAGAGTTTGTCGCACAAGCTGGCGAAGGCGCCTGGCTCGTAGGACGCCATCCAGGCCTGCATCCAGCGGTTCGCCTCGTTCTTGTTCTCCACGGAGGCGTCGAAGACCAGCTTCGTGATCACCGCGCCGCGGTCACTGTCCAGCAGGTTCTGAAACGCCTTCTTTTGCAGCGTTTTGGCTTTCCCCGCCCCGGTTCCTTCGCTCGGGACAACCTCGGCCTCAATCAGAGCGTCGCGCAGTGAACCATGCTCGCTCCCGCTGCGCAGAAAGGGTGACGCCTCGATGCTCAGCGTCGCCGACACGATGCTTTGCGTCGGGTTGTCTCCGAGTGGAAGAAAGAGCTGTTGGCCGTCCAGTTTCCTGGCGACGTCGGCTGTCGTCGCGGCCACACCGACAGTGACTCGCCGCTGATCATCGATCTCGACATCCCGAAAGGCTTCCATGCTGATGACGGCGGCATCTTCCACGGCTGTCCTGCCCACGTCAGCCGTCGAAATATTGCGACCGCTGCGAACGAACACGCTCCGGGCAGCGGCCGCCGCCAACTGCAGAGCTCGCCCCACGTCTTCAGCCGATTCCGGGATGAGCACCCTGGGCTGGCCCCGAAACTCGTGGAGCGCGTCATGCCACGACGTGATGCGCCCTTTGAAGGACGCTTGAAGTTTCTCGGCAGCTTTCAAAGACAGAGTTCGCATGGCGGTGCTTCTTCTGGCAAGAGCGGGAGGGCGATCGTGTGCCAACCCACTTTTGCCGGCGCATATCTGTCTGTCAACTCCGATGCGTTTGCATACTGAGTGCGATGAGGCCGCCCCGACTTCTGGTGGCTGCGTCACCCGCGAGATCGAAGGGACTTTTGCTATCGCGTTTTGGTGATTGACGTCCTGTCGCTACACGACCTGGTAGACCAAGAGGAGTCAGCCGGCGCCACCCGGCGAATTTGAATCCACCCTTCTGAGGTGCAACAGCGAGGCAAGCGACCGTGAACGAACCCAACGCTTCATCCACAACATTGGCAGAATCGCGGAGATCAACATTGGAAGCCAAAGATCCACCCATAAGGTCCACATTGGGTGGTCCATGCCTAAGCCCGTGAAGTGGCGAAAATAAATGCCGGGAAAATCAGCGTCCAAGTCTCTGCCGACAACGTCCCCCTGATCGCCGATGTAGCTGAGCTGAACCACTCCGCAGCCGATGGCATCCCAGGCTACCGCATACCAACCCCAATCCTGATTCACTCGTGCGTGTCCGCCGTTGTAATAGATACCACCGTGGTCGTCACTGAGGAACCTGATGCTTCCTCGATAGAGATAGTCATGGCTGAAGAACCACAGACCACCGTCGGAAATCGCGCAGCGACAATGCGACATGATGGCAATCGAATGCAGGGGCTTGAAGTCGTCGTCAACGAATTTCAAGCTGTTGCTGACGGGGATCAGGACCAGCAACAAACCGAATACAATCGTCGAAGCCAACGTCCAGGTGGGGGTGATGCGTTTCATGTTGCCTGACGACCAATATCACGCGGTTGCCGCCGAGTAACTTCGATTTCAGCAAACGCCCGATCGGCAACTCGGTTGCGCTTTGGGTTCAGTTGACCCTCTTCTGGATGCTTCGATGTACGAGCTCGCGATGAGTCGATTTAACCGGATGAAGTCTATCAGGTCGGAACACGGAGCCTGTGAAGAATCCTTCAACGACACGTTGAAATCGTTCTTGCCAGTACCACGGGTGGCCCCGCTGGCTGTACTCGGCCTACCGTGGCCACCCTGCGACCTCTTTGCGCTATGACTAGTCTCGTGGATACTGTGTCGTGATGGCCGGCCACTCGGTGTTTATGAATGCAGCGACGCCATCTGGGTCAGGGAAGAGAGAGGCGTGATGCACGTTCATTATTCCCAATTTCCTGCGAATGTCGTCCGCGGGATTGGCCTTTGGCTTCTTGGGGTCACGGAGGATGACCTTTACAAGGGTCTCCTCTTTATAGCGTCGCGGAATGTCATCAAGCGGCTGCTCATCACACTCGGGATGAAACGAGAACCTCGCCGACTGGCGGATCATCCTGGAAGTCACGGGCGGTGGATTGATCATAATCCAGCGTTTCACTTTGTCCGGATCTGCTGATTCCAATTGCTCCTCGGTTTGGAAGTCTTGTTCACGGACGCGAATTGCCCAGACGGCTCCGAAGGGGTTCTTCTCAAGTGTCGATTTGTCGGTGAGGACATTCTCGACGGCGAAATAGAGCGCGACTAATGGATTAGTAGTCCAGTCAAGCAACCGTGTTCGGAGTCGATAGTGTTGCGCAAAAAAGAGCCATCTCCATTTGTGATGTTCATCAACATATGTGGGTTTATTAAACTCAAGACAGCGCTTTCTGAACTGTGCAAAGCCTTTCCGTAGGTCCGCCTCCGTGGTGTTTCGGGGATGATGTAGTCCGAGGTGCCAATTATGGTCGCGTTGGCCGCGAAACGACCAAAAGCCTCCTTCACGCAGCTCCATCAGCGTTGCGATGGCTTCATGCCATGAGCTCGCCTCTTTGATAACGGTGTTGGCATTGATGACGGTTTTGGCCATGTGCTCTAATCTGTGTAGTAGAGTGGTCGTCGCCGAACAATGAATTGAGCAGCACGCCGGCTAATTCGGCCAGGCGTCGCGTTGCTGCTCTCGGCTGGCGCTACACAAAGTGGTTTTGCGCCCGTGACTTGTCAATCACTAGGGACGAAATTTTCAGGTGGTAGGCAGCGTGTTATCTGGGCATTGCCGGCTAATGCTTCTCGCAGTATGAGCTCCGTGGTTTGTCTGGTGGGCTGGCTGCACTACAAGAATCGTCGCAGCGAAAAGCCTTCGCGGGTGGCCTCGGTTGACTGTACTTGGCCTACCGGGGTCGCAGAGCGACAAGACGTTGATGCAGTAACTTCCTGTGGCTGCGCCAACCCTCAAACGAACAATCGGGCCACCCTGCGGCACCATCGCTGCTTCAACCCACTGAAGCTCGATCACTGTTCAGGTTCTCTTGTCGCGAACTTGCTGGATTCGCCAACGATTGGCTCGTTGGAGCATGACGGGGTAGCCATTGAGTACCAGGTTGATACCAAGTATCCAGCACACCCAGGAGATCCGACCGGCCGTCAGGTAGTACAGCGCAACGGGAAACATCAAGAGGAACGTTGCGCCATGACAGACCTCCGCGCACTTCATTGCGAGTTCAGCACGATCCAGAGACTCTTGGTTGTTCTTCAGCTTTTCGGGCGGATCAACGCCGTGGAGCAGGGGCCACATATCCGTCGCCACGATCCTCTTGACCAGTCCGACTCCGATCCAGCGGTAGAGCACAGGTTCGAAGGATTTGACAGGTACGAGAAAGCGAGGATAGCGCAGAACGCCTCGCGTGAAGGCGACGAGAAACAGGACGTTCGGCGTCCAGGCCAGCATGAGAGCGCCCGCCGGAGCTTCCGAGCCAGTCATGACGCACAGGAGCATGATACTGGCAAGTATGAGAATCCGAAGCCCCCATACCTTGACCGACAACGGAATCATCTCACGCCTTTGGTGTTTCGATATCGATTCCAGTGCCGCCCAACTCTTTGGCTACTCATTCCCGCTGGTACTATTTGAGCACGCCTTCCGCTTCGGCCATGCTGCCGATGGTATCAGCCGGATGGTAAAAGATGACGCGGACTTTGCCGCCTTTCGCGAGGTCTTCCGCCATGATCCGAATCACGAATTTGTCGTGGCGATCAATGGCGGATAATTCGATCACGGTGCGGCGCGGAACAGTTTCCTTCTTGACCTGCTGCACTCGCGAGACGGCAAGGGAGGCATGGAACGGCATGTAAGAAGTCTCGCCGTTCTTAAGAGGCGTCAATTCGATCTTCTGCTTCGGCAGGTCATCAAAATTGATCTCGAATGCATCACCGACCTTCGGGATTCCATGGGAACTGAAATCTCCGATAGCTTGCTTCAGCGTGCCGGTCACGGTGAGCCCCTTCACGAGGTCCGCGTTCTTCACTTTGGCTGCAGAATCGACATTAGCTGGCTGGCTGTAGGCCCAACCAAGGCCGAGAATCGTCACAACGGCGACCGACGCGGAAAGGGTGATGAACTTGGACATGGTGTTCTCCAGAGAGCGGTTCGAGGCCATTCGACGCGAACTGGCGAGGTGTTGCCCCGGCGCCCATCGTACCACATCCGAACCCACTGCTGTAACGAGGGCGCACCGACCAAGGCCACCCTGCGGGGATTCTCGCGTAAACCCTGTCTTTGAGAAGTTGCTGCCAGGAAGTTGTAGGGCTATCGCGCTTCGCGTAGTGAGCGGTGTGACTTGCTTGGCGGGAATGCTTCACTACAAGAATCGTCGCGGTGGCGAAACTTCGCTGGCCTTTCGAGGAGTGACTCACGTGATGATGATGATGCTACGCGCCTTGACGCTGGTTTTAATCAGTCTACTCGTCGCAAGTCTCTCGATGAGCGGAGTACATGCCGCCGAGACCGTTGTGCGAATTGAAACTCCGATGCCGCCTCCGGGTTGGGCGTTGCTGGAACGCGAACTCTTCAAGGCGAATGTCAGTGCGTGTCGCGAATACTACGCGCGGTACTTTGACAGTCGAGGTTTCCTGGAGTGCGTGGAACGCTGGGGCGGCGATGACGGGCCGGACGATGCCATTGAAAACCTCACCGACTGGCCGCTGCTGCATATGCTCGGCGCGGATGACAGTGTGCGGGATCTCTACCTCACCGCCTGGGAGGGGCACTTGCGGCAATTTACGGCTGCCAAGACATCTCAGGTCGAGTTTGCTCGTGACGGTATGTATTACCGTGAGTTCCCCGTGATGATGGACTGGCTCCACAACGCGGAAGGGCTGACGGTTTTCAATATGCAGGGGCTGTCTGCTCCTGAGGCTCCCAAGTTCGCTCAGCGAGTAAGGCGTTTTGCCGACTTCTACGTCCCGAGCGCTGATAATCCGCTGCAGGCCACGGCCACCGCGAACTATGACGCGTCGCAGCGTATCATCGTCAGCTTGTTTAACGGCAGTCGCGGTCCGCTGAAACGACCGGCCACCGCTCTCGATTGGGCAGGCGATCCCATTGAAATCGAAGGCCGGTTTCATCCCGGTCACGGCGAGCGCAATTACGCCGAGATGCTAGCACACTTCAAAGATTATACTGAGACGCTCGGCGATCACCCGCAGAATCTGATGGTGACGTCGCTCGCCCTGAATGCCTTCATGGCCACGGGCGAAGAAAAATATCGACGCTGGGTTCTGGATTATGTGGATGCCTGGAGTGAGCGCGCAACCGCCAACAAAGGTCTGCTGCCTTCGAACATCGGACGCGATGGGCGGATCGGCGGCGATGCGAACGGAAAATGGTACGGTGGCACGTACGGCTGGGGCTTCACGGTGTTCGATCCCGTCACGGGCAAGCAGGCTCATCGCAGCACCGTGCGACTGGCTCTCGCCGGTTTTGGGAATGCGTTGCTGTTGAGCGGCCAGCAAAAGTATGTCGATGTCTGGCGCAAGCAGATTGATACTGTGAACGCTCAACGCAAGCTGATCGACGGTCGCCAGCTCACCCCGCACATGTTTGGTGATAATGGCTGGTATGACTTCAAGCCCGAGCCCTGGCATCACGGCGCACTCGAGGTCGCCTACTGGTCGATGCGGAACGAGGATCTCGACCGAGTGGCCACGCATCCGTGGATCGCGTTTCTCCGCGGGCAGAACGCGACCTATCCCGAGTCCGCCTTGCGAGCTGATCTCAGCCGCATTCGCACTCGCATCGCGGCCATGCGAGCCGATGAAACAACTCCCGACACGCGGCTCTCTGACGACCCCATGAAGTATAATCCGTGCTCAATTCACAGTTTGTTGTATCTGACCAGCGGCGGTTTACCGGTCCCCTTGGGTTCGGCCCTGCATGTTCGCTTGCGATACTTCGATTCGCAGCGGCAACGTCCCGGACTTCCGCAGGACGTCGGAGCCCTCGTCGACCGCCTGACAGCCGATGAAGTGCGAGTCACCCTCGTCAACATCCATCAGACCGAACCGCGAGTCTTACAGTTGCAAGCCGGTGCCTATGGAGAGCACCAGATCGAATCCCTCCAAACCGACGCGACAACACTTCGCCCCGTAACAAGCCGCCGCCTGACGATCGAACTCTCCCCCGGCTGCGGAGCGTCTCTGACCCTAAAAACCAAGCGCTATCAAAACCTAGGGAGGTTTTGATACGCATCACAGAAATGAACGGCACATCCAACTTCGGTTCTGTACGGATCGCAGAAGCCAATTGCACTCGGCCGCACGCTTATTATTGCTCCCCTCGCCCCGCTTGCGGGGAGAGGGGCAGGGGGTGAGGGGCGATCGCTCTCCTTCCCAGCCAGACTGGCCTACGCATCTCAGCATTCCATGACTGAGATGCCTGCAGCTTCACCTGGAGATGAATCGCCTCAATCTGGCGGACAGCCCGCTCACGAGATTGGCAACGACTTCGGGAATGCTGCGAGTACAGTGGCTGGTTCTCTCTCATTAGCTATCCAGTTGGCGCTGCAAATCGAGCTGCAACGCCCATTGCTCCGCAACCGGGACAAGTCCACGATGGCGCTCTTTGATCGGTACCCCACGTGCCCACAAGAACGGGTAAATCCCGATTACCTGGTCGCCGCTTAGTTGCTTGACCTCTGAAACCCAATCGTCCCAGCGCAGCGAATCATAGAATTCATCCAGCTTTTCCGACATCGCCCACGCAAGGAACTGCGAGTAGGCGAACCCACATGGCTCCCACCGGAGCGAATCAGGAGCATAGAAGTAGACATTGCCAATGTCTTCGCCGAGCGAGCCGCCGTTGATTGCGAAGAAGCCACCAATAGCGTCGTCGGCAACCAAGTAAAACCGATTCGACCGGGTTTCGTTCCAGTTCGGTAGCGAGCGTTGGAAGCGCGGATGCCTGCCCGCTCCAAGCACACGCAGCCAACCGTTATCAATAAAGATACCGGCTGCGTTATGCGCGATCGCACCCATCGGGCTTCGCGTCGTCACCTGGGTTGCATATAGGGCAGCATCTCCGGCCGCGGGATCAGCCGGAAGTACCTCGACTAGTACCGACGCCTCGGCGATCCATTGTTGCACGAGCGGCCAAGCCGGCTCGTTGCGATCAATGAGTTCGGAAAGGTCGCGCATGTGTTCTTGAGGATTCACTGTTAATTGAGCAGCGAGCTGGCCAACTCGGCCAAGCATCACGTTACTGCTCTTGAGAGACGTAATACAAAGTGGGTTGGCACAAGTGATTTGTCAACCGGAGCCAGCTGCAGCCTCAACCGCC
The DNA here is from genome assembly GCA_964386705.1 of uncultured Planctomycetaceae bacterium. Classification (GTDB taxonomy): domain Bacteria; phylum Planctomycetota; class Planctomycetia; order Planctomycetales; family Planctomycetaceae; genus AM-0621. The sequence goes on along the minus strand of CAYLTY010000082.1, from coordinate 3,564 downwards.
GAACGCCTGCGCCGCAAAAATGCAGCAGGCCGCAGCCGCAGGAGAACATGTCACGGTTCAGCTTTCGTGACGCCGGCTGGATGTTGTGCATCTCAGCTAGGCGTCAGCTTGGCCACGGATGAAACACTCATCAAAACACAGAAAAGGAGCAGGGATCTGTTGAAGTGGCTTTTGTCCGTGTTTCATCTGTGTTTGATCCGTCGTGAAAGAATTGATCGCCCCTCACCCCCAGCCCCTCTCCCCGCACGCGGGGCGAGGGGAGCGAAGTCAATCAATGAGGCATCTCGCAAGGTGGCCCGGAAAAGGCACTACAACACGTGGCCGAACCAATATCCAAGAGCCTCCGAATTAATCCCATCGACTCGCTGCCACCAACAAGCCGGGTACGCCATGTCAACGAATCGACGTTCCGGAAGATCGCGATCGGTCTTTGGAACGAAGCGGCTCATGTAACCGGGATGCGCGGTTGTCGCCAAGACCCCGCAATAGCCAAGGATGCCAATCAGAACATCACGCTCCGCGTTGTTCGATTTGACCGCCTTGGCCAAGTGCTTCTCAAGTACCGCGGACGACGTCTTGTCTGGCGCATCATCGATGGCCTTCAACACATCCCTGAAGACCCTTATGTCGGCAGCGGTAGGGGTAGCACGAGGCAGTTTGCTAAACAGTTCCAAGTCCATGCTGGCATATAGGGGCTGATCGTGCCGCACACCGCCCCATTTGAATCGCTCGAAATTCAGCACATTCAGATCTTCCTCATGCGGCTGGCCGCTGTGCTCACCGCACTGCGGACAGGCTTCGCGTTCGCGGGGAGCAGGGTGCAACGCAAAATGCTGGAATACAGCGAAACTACCCAATGCCGAGCGAAGGTCGAGACGCCTCGATGTCAGGCTGACGATAAACGCATCGGCGACGGCACGTCGTTCCAAGTTGCCTACGGCTGCAATTGCCCGTTTCACGATGTCATTGTGTGATACACGGATCGGGTCGAACATGACTCCGGCTTGCTTGGCGTGCTCGAAATCGTCGGATGGAGTTGTTCTCGATCGCTCGTTGCGCCAACCGGCAGCGGTCCAGTAAGTGTCAAAGAGCACCTTCAACGCGCGCCGGTCAACAGGAGTAGTCGTGTCTTTTGGCATGACATATAGTGTAGTAGTGTATGGGCAGCACCGATTTACCGTTCGCGGCCTGTCGGGGTTGTTACGCGACAAGAAGCCCGTACTCGCGTGAAATTATCAGATTCAGATTACTCCCTGTAGCTCTGCATGAATGCCCCCGAACTTGCTCCATTCAGCAGGGGGCGGCTTCGCCATGGGGGTAGCGATAATCTGCATTGGCGCGGGTGGAGACTCGGACTGTCGAGTTTTCCTCTACATCGTAGACGTAGAGCTGACCTTTGCCGGAATTATTCAGGTGATACACCACCGCCGCATCACCATCGATCCAGCGCGGGTAGGCGTACCAGTTCGGCTTGCCTTCCTGATTCGCGATTGGCTGCAGATTGGCGATGGTGTGTTTCTCGGCGTCGAAGTCGGCGATGTAGAGCGTGTGGCCGGGTTCGGTGAATTTGAACCCGGGCATGAACTCGAAACAGATCTTTTTCTCGCTGGGAGAAATGCTGGCGCGATGCAGTTCGCCCTTGGCTGACAGCTCGCAGTCGATGCGATGATAGTGGCTCTTGCCATTGGACCTGGACAGCAGGAAGACTCCCCGTCCGAGCGTGGGGTGAACGCAGTTGACCAGCATGCGGCCGTCGGCGAGGCAGGAATGAACCCAGGTATGGATGCGCTCGTCGGTGAGGGCCGTCTCCCGACCCGGCTTCCCGCCGACTTGGCCTTGCATCACGAAGTAACCACCGGTCGCATCGTTCTTCCGGTTCCAGATGGGGGTATTCTTGCCGTCTCGAGTCCAGGTCGGATTAAAATCCGTGCGTGTGCCATCGCTGAGCAGATGAAAGTCAGCGCCGTCGGCCTTGATAACGAAGATTGCGCTTTTCCACTTGAGCGTATCCGGATCGTCCTTGGTGCGGCGAAAGCAAACGAGCAAATCTTCGGTCTGAGACCAGGACGGCTTGAAATCCATATGCCCTGTGGTCAGCGGCTTGCCCTCTGGTTGGCCGATTTGCGTGACATAGATTTCACCGTTGCGGAAATAAGAAATCCGCTTGCGAAACTTCGTCTGTGCCGCCAGTGCCGGGCCGCACACAGCCCCTCCCACCAGAGCCGTCGACAACAACGCGGCACTTTTGACAAAGTCCCGGCGGCTGAGCGAATCCGCGTTCTGTTCGACTTGATTCTGCATGACATCTACTCCCGTTGGTGCGTGGTGCTTCGGGGATGTTACGGTGGCAATTCAATGAACGAAAAGCGTTGTAGCCAGTATTATGGCCGGTCTTCAGAGCCGAACGTGATCTCATGCGGGAGACCTGCGGCCCCGAAGTGTGGCGCGAAAGGGGACAATATCAAGCTGCGACCGGGGCAACATAGCGACATGATGAACATTATCTAAAACACCACCCAGTAAAATCCCAGAGCCAGAAACGCTATCACCGCGAACGTCATCGCCACCACGACGAGACACCCGATCCACTCGCCTCCCTCTATTGGCGCCGACTTTCCAACTATAGTAAGGGAAATCTCATCATTCTGGATAACACACTGAGTCAGCGGCACATTGATTCGCTCTACCGGCGCAAGGGTGCCATCAGTTATCTTAAAGGTGCCGATAATGTTTGTGACGGCTGTGATATAGCGATCTCGCTCGTCTGGAGTCAGGACAATAGCGTAATACATCACCTGATTCCGCAGATTCGCCAGTTCCCTGATAAGCTCAATGATATCAGCGTGTAGTAGGGTCTCGCAGCGATCTAGCAGCTGAATAAGTCCCGCGCCACCTTCGCCTTCGTCGTGCCCAGAATCGTAATATGAAGATGTCTGGAAACACCGACTCAGGTGCCACTCGATCGCTTTTGTCGCGTCGATCACCAGCGTAATGTCCGCATACTGATCCTTATTGATCTCAACTGCGGCTCGGCAGAAATCGAATACCGTCCAGTCCTTCTCATCGCTCGGGTATCCATTCTCGATACTCAGAGAGGGATCGTCCTTGCGGCATTGACTGACGTCAAACGACATGTACCGATTTTGGCCCTTGGATACTCGTAATGCCTCGGCGATCAAGTGGGTCTTGAGTTGGGAACAGGCGTCGCGAAATGATTGAATACTATCAACGTGCGTGTAGTCCCACTCATGACACAGGCGGTTGCGAATCGTCGCCATCATTCGGGCGGCTTTTTCCAGCGACTCAGGCAGTGGTCGCCGTGGTGGTGCGGGCTTAGTGGGTTCTGGAATCGAGTAATCTCTGATTCTATCGATTCGCGCTTCACGGGACGGCAGGTCCTGCTCGTCAAGCCACTTGTTCAGTCCATCATACCAGGTTTTCCATCTCTTCCCGTATCGCACAGTGGTGTCTTCATAACGTTCCTTTTCGTCTTCGAACCATTCGTTCATTTCATTCATGACATTGTGTAGCCCCTGCTTTTGCTCGCTCGCAACGGCTTCGCAG
>CAYLTY010000081.1:19613-33276 GCA_964386705.1 uncultured Planctomycetaceae bacterium | reverse complement strand
CGTGCAAGACAGCGACCTCGGTATCAGCCGCGGCAACACCAAGATTCCCGTGCTGGTCCGCACTGAACCGGGTGGAGATGAAGAACTCGTCTACCTGACCAGCGGCGGTGCCGGTAAGGGCCTCTTCCGCGCGGATCTGGACACCGTTCTGGGGCCGGCCAAGAAGGGCGATAAGGTTCTGCAGCTGACGGGTAAGGACGTCATCAAGTCCGACTATCCGGAAGCGTTCAAGAAGGAATTCAAGAGCGTTCCTCTGTCGGACGTCGAGATCAAAATCGCCAGCGACGCCATGTTTGAAGTCGCCAGCGGCAAGATCGTCGATGAAGAGGAAGAGACCTTCAGTCAGCGGCTGGAACGTGAGAACCGCGAGCGGCTGGATGCTCAACAGAATCAGAAGTCGAGCTTGCGTCCGAAGAACCAGATCAAGCCCGGCAACCCGGTCTATATGCGGGTCAAGGACGCCGATCGCGACCTGGGCGATGAAGTCGATACGGTCGTCGCCAAGCTGGTCGCCGAAAGCGGCGATCAGGTGCAGGTCACTCTGAAGGAAACGGGACCGCACACCGGCATCTTTGAAGGTGCCGCTGAGACCGGCGAACTGCCTGCCGGTGCGATTGCGAGTGATACGTCGATTGATCACAGCGCGCTGATGGCCATCGATAAAGACCCGAAGAGCTTCTGGCTCAGCGAGCCCGATGGCGCCGCGCCGAAGTTCCTGACTGTCGACATGAAGGACCTGCGCCGCATCAGCCGCGCGAAGTTCTTCACGGGCGACCTCGCTGGCAAGAAGCCGGTGCGCGGTGAACTGCGACTGAGCTACGACGGCGAGTTCTGGTTCCGCGCGGCGGGTTATCCCAGCCTGCTCGATGCAGAACCCGTTGGTGAATTCGGTGCCATGCAGTATCGCGTCTACAACGCGGCCGCTCACGACTGGAAGACCTGGCAGCAGGTCGCGAACCTCGTGAAGAATGGACAGCCTGTCCGTAAGGGTGACGTGAACGACGGCCTGTTGAGCGTCAAACGCCCGACAGCCGGTGAAGAAGACAACGGCCTGCCGAAGAACTTTGTGGCTGTGTGGTTTGGCAAGTTCGTGCAGCCTCGAGCTGGCGCGGTGCGGTTCCAGATTCACGGACAGAACACGGCGATTGCCGTGAACGGCAAGCTGGAACTGGAATTCGGAGCGGGCGGTCGCATGACGGACGTGTGGTTCGACAAGGGCACTCACGACGTGGTGTTCTTCACAACCGCCAATCCCAACATGCCGGAAGTTTCGGCGCTGCGGGCACGAGCGGACCTCAACCGTCAGCAGGTGGCCGTCAGCCAGTTCCTCACTTCGGACTTCGATCTGACGGGCTTCTCGGCTGCTGAAGCGGCTGAGAAACCAGCGGCTCAAGCGGGCACCAGCATCACGCTGTCGCCGGATACCGCGAAGCTCGGCAAGAAGACCGAGCAGTTCGGACCCGTCAAGGTTGCCAATAACCCGACCGTGCTGGGTTACTGGCAGAACCTCGAAGACGTCGCCTCATGGGAATTCGATGCCGCTACGGCGGGCATGTATGACGTGGTGTTTGAATACGCACACGCGGGCGGCAATTCCAAGTTTGAGTTCGCAGTCGGCGATCAGCGCGTGCGGGGGACGATGCCCAATACCGGCGCGTTTACGACGTTCCGCACCGATCGCATTGGCACCGTCATCATCGACCAGCCGGGCAAGGTGACGCTGTCGCTGAAGGCGATTGAGATTCACAACGGTGGTCTGATGGACCTGCGCAATATCACGCTGGTGCCGGCGACGGGTTCACGCGTGGTGCAGAGCGACAAGGCCTGGGAGTTCCGCTTCCCGGCTTCTGACGTGCGTTATGCGAAGTTCGTCATTCATGAGTTCACCGGCGAAGCGGTCGCGATCAATCACGTCGAAGTGAGCGGCGATGATCCATCGAAGCTGTTCATTCCGACCGAGTCTGACGTGCTGAAGCTGTCACAGAACTCGGTGCTTGAAATCGCGGGTGGCGATACGGTGAAAGCCAGCTACACCGACGACGTGACTCAAGTGAATCAAGGCAGCAGCCGCTTGCTGTCGAGCGACCTGCAGGCCACTTACTTCAACGGTGGCGTCTACCCGATTGGCTATGAGTTCGTGCGTTATCGCGACGGCGCGGTGGGCAATGTCCGCAAGCGCGTGAAGCGCATTGATCCGGGCGAGCGAATCATTGTCGAAATCACGGACTACGATCGTGACATCACGTTGGATCGCGACACACTGGAGATCGAAGTGTCGGTCAACGACGGCAAGCCGGTGAAGTTGACCGCCACTGAAACGCTCGACAACTCCGGCATTTTCACGAAGGAAGTTGATACCGCGGACAAGCCGGACGGCGAGAAGCTGGTCGTCAAACGCGGCGATCGCGTCTTCCTGCGATACGTTGACGAACAGAACACGTTCCCCGGTCACTCGGTGCCGCGTGAGTCGATCGTCTATGTGAATCGTCCCACCGAGGCCAAAGTGCGGATTCTGGAATCGCGCGTGATTCCGCCACCACCAAAGTCCACGGTTCGCCCGCAGTTCATTTATCAGAATCCGAAGGAAGGCAGCGAACTCACTAACGTGGCGTTCGAAGCGCCGTTGACGGTGGAAGTCATCGACCCGGATGCCGCGAAAGACAGCCGCAGCGAAGTGACTGTCTCGCTGAAGACGTCGGACGGAGCGGTCGCTGATGTGCGTTGCGTTGTCAGCGGAGCCTTTACGGCCGTGCCGCAAGGTGATGCCGAAGACTGGGCTTTGGAAGAAGGCCGCTTCGTCGGCCAGATCGTGATGCAGCTCGGCAGCAAGGCGAGCCCGAATCTGGTGCCGATTACATCCGACATGCCGCGCGATCTGATCGGCGGCGGCAAGCTGACCGACGAAGAACAGAAGTCCGGCGATCAGGGTCTGGTCGCTCGCATTCTCAACCTCACCGGTAAGGATCGCATTGAAGCGGGCTACGCCGACAAGCTGCGACCCAAGGAGCCGAAGGGCATCAAGGTGGCTGCTCAAGGCCGTCTGATTTCGAACGGTATCCTCGCCTCGGTCGATCGTGATTACGAACGTCCGATGGAACGCCTGCACGTGGGCGAGAAGCTGTTCCTCATGGTGACTGACCCCGATCAGGACGCATCCGATGAACGGGATACCGTGTATGTGGAGATCAAGTCGGAGCTCGGTGAGAACGAGAAAGTACCACTGACGGAGACGCTGGCTCACAGCGGCATCTTCACCGGTTCGGTGATTCTGAAGTCCGCCGAGAAGCCGAAGCCCGGCAACTATGATCCGGCGGATTCGGCGATCGAAGTCTTCTTCGGTGACAACGTCAGCATCACCTACGTCGACAAGGCCGCCAGCACCGCTGAGGGCACGCTAGAATTGTCGAAGCAACTACCGGTCGTCATCGGTACGGACGGTCTGGTGCAGGCCTTCAGCAAGACGTTCAACGACGAGAAGCTCGCCGTCGAAACGAAGTTCCATATCGCCGAGAGCTACTTCGAACTCTTCAAGAGCCACAAGAGTCTCGGTCGAACTGCTGAGGAGAAGGAAGACCTCGCCGCCGGCCGACGCCTGCTGCGTGAGGTGATGGAGGACTACCCGGATCCGAAGTATCAGCCGCGCATCCTGTATCTGCTCGGCCAGTTCGCTCAGGAACTCAACAGCACGGATGAAGCTGTCGAGTCCTATGAAACGATCGTCAAGCAGTACCCCGAGCACTCGCTGGCACCGGACGCTCAGTACAAGTTGGCTCAGGCGTATGAAGTCGCCGGCAACTTTGATGAAGCGCTGGAAGCCTATGTGACGTTGGCTGCGACGTACCCGAAGAGCCCGCTGATAGCCAGCGTTATGATCCGCATCAGCGATCACTTCTATAAGCAGGAAGACTTCATCGTCGCTGCCGAAGTGGGCAAGAAGTTCCTGGAGAAGTTCGAAGGTCACCAGCACGCACCGAAGATGGCCTTCCGCATTGGCCAGTGTTACTACAAGGCGAAAGAGTTCCGTCAGGCCGGCGATTCATTCGACAACTTCACCAAGAAGTTCCCGGATGAAGGTCTCGCTTCCGACGCCTTGTTCTGGTCGGGCGAAAGCTTCCGCATGGCGAAGGACACTCGCGAGGCGTTCCGCCGCTACAACCGCTGCCGCTGGGACTATCCATCCAGCGAATCAGCCAAGTACGCTCGCGGTCGCTTGGCGCTGCCCGAAATGCTGTCTCAATTCGAAGCCGAAGCGAACAGCGTCGAGGACAACAACTAGCGGGCCGCGCGGTCGCACTGCCGTAGTCGCTTTGCGGCTACGGTGGTGAGACGGCTCCTGCTTGACCGCTGGTAGCTTTGGCCATGCCATCACTCGGAGAGCGTGTGGGCAGATCGACTGTGCGGAAGCGATTGACACCCACCAGCCGCGAGGTGGCTGCATCGTCCGACGGTTCGTTGTAGTCCAGCGAAATCGGAACCACGACGGTGAAGGTGCTACCCTTACCGAACTCACTCTGCAGCTGCACTTCGCCTCCGAGCAGTCGAGTGAGTTCTTTCACGATCGACAGGCCCAGCCCAGTGCCTTCGTACTGGCGGGTGAGGTTGTCCTTCTGGCCGGGGACCACCTTGCCCTGACGGAACTTTTCGAAGATGCGTTCCTGCTCATCCAGCGGAATGCCAATCCCGTTGTCTTCGATGATCACTGCTACGCGGTTGCCGTCGCGACGTTCTGATCGCACTCGCACACGACCGCCTTCGGGTGTGAACTTGATCGCGTTGGAAAGCAGGTTGCTGAGCACCTGCTGCAGCTTGCCGGCATCCTGCAACAGAACGGGCACATCCGGCTCGACGGACCAGTTGAGGGCGATGTTGCGACGCTCGGCCAAGGGCCCCATCGTACCGACCTGCCGCTCGACGAGGTCGCTCAAAGTGAACTCCACAGGGTGCAGTTCCATCTTGCCGCTTTCGATCTTGGCCAGATCGAGCACGTCATTGATGAGCGCCAGCAGGTTCTTGCCGGACGTGAGAATGTTGTTGACGTACCGCTTCTGCTTGTCCTGCAGGTTGGGTGCGTCGCTCAAGACTTCACTGAAGCCCAGAATGCTGTTGAGCGGCGTGCGAAGTTCGTGGCTCATCGTCGCCAGGAATTCGTTCTTGAGATTGTTCATCTCATAGAGCTGCAGGTTGACGTGGGCCAGTTCGTCGACCTTGCCGTCGAGGTCCGTGTTCACCTGCTGCAACTCTTCCTGCACCGTCACCAGATGCCGCAACATGCGATTGAACGCATGGCTGAGTTCCTCGAACTCGTCGCCGGTCCGGATATCCGCACGCATATCGAGATTGCCGCGTGCAATGGCATCGCTGACGCGTTTCAAGTGCAGCACCGGTTTGGTGATCACGTAGCGGATGACGAGATAGATCGCGACGAGCGCCAGCACGACCTTGATGAACTCGGACGTCATCACGAACGCGTTCGTGCTGTGCAATGCGGATTCAACGGTCGGCAGTGGCAGCGTGATCTTGGCCATGCCGATGAAGTCACCCGCTTTGACGGCGACAATCTTGCCGCCTTCGTCAGCACGCGTTTCGTGATAGTGGCACTTCAGGCAGGACTCTTTGGCCGTGACCGCGCCGTAGTATTGGTACTCGTTACTCTCACGCTGAATCGAAATGAACTCAAATTTGCCGCTGCGCAGTTCCTGCAGGGCGACCCAGCCAATGGAATCGCTCGGCCGCGCGGCGGATTCAGCCTGTGGGTTCGCCTTGATGAGTTCAAAGCGATAGTCGCGCAGGTGCTCGGGCTGCAGTTCGTTCGACAGATGCTTGATCTGTTCCAGTCGCGCATCCTGCGGATCAAAGGCGGGCGCGGCATTGGGATCATTATCAACGGAACGTTCCGGCTGTCCGATCGCGGCGCGTTCCCAGTGCCGCTGCATGATCATCGGAGCCATCAACAGCTGCGCGGTGGTGCGGGTCTGCTGGTCGATGAGATTCGACGTCTGCCACCAGTACAGGCCGAATGTCGTCCCTGCGAGGCCGGTGAGACCGACGCCGAACAGCACGAGGCACTTCACCTCGAAGTTCGTTTCGCCAAGGATCCGTTTAAGCGTTCGATAAGACATAGCCAGCAGCGCCGAGAAAGGATGACGACACGGTGGCAAAGATATTGCGCCACGGTCATCGTCCAAAGTCCAAGTTGGCAGACTCGGACCGAACCGTGCCTTTTTCAGCAAAGGAATTCCATGCCGCGACTGGTCTTGCTCACCGCTTTGATTGTTGCGTTCACCTCGGGTCTGTGGGCAGATGAACCTGCCAAGCCCAAGCCGCCGCCGGGACGAATCGCTCTGAACGTCCAGAATTTCACGGTCGCGGAACGTCCGGCCTTTGTGTTCATGCCGGCCGAAGACAAGCAGGCCAAACCGCAACCGTGGGTGTTCTATGCGCCGACGCTGGCTCCGTATCCCGATGAAGCCGAGCGTTGGATGCACGAGCAGTTTCTGGCCAGCGGAGTCGCCGTCGCCGGTGTCGATGTGGGCGAAGCCTACGGCAGTCCGAAGAGTCATCGAGCGTTCGACGCACTCTACGATGAGCTGACGAAGCAGCGCGGCTTCGCGACGAAGCCTTGTCTGTTTGGACGCAGCCGCGGCGGTCTGTGGGTCAGCAGCTATGCGATCGCGCATCCCGAACGAGTGTGCGGGATCATCGGCATCTATCCGGTGTATGACCTGCGTACCTATCCCGGTCTGGCGAATGCCGCAGGTGCCTACGACTTGAAACCTGCGGAACTGGAAAGTCGACTTGCAGAGTTCAACCCGATTGCACGTATCAATGTCTTGGCGAAGGCAAAGATTCCCGTCACGATTATCCACGGCGACGTCGATAAGGTTGTGCCGCTGAAAGAGAACTCGGCTGAGTTAGTGCGGCAGTACAAAGAAGCGGGTGCCGAGTCACTCGTGAAGTTGATCGTCGCTGAAGGGCAAGGCCACAACTTCTGGCCGGGCTTCTTCCGATCGCAGGATCTGGTGGACTTTGCGATCAAGCATGCCAAAGCAGGTGCTGAAAAATCGCCGTGAACAACGGTGATTGACAGAGAGGAGCAGGGTCGAGAAGGCCTCTGCTCCTTTTTTATTTTGGTCGCAGCTTCACCGTCAGGCCGTCGATTTCGAACTCGACGCCTGCGTCTGCGAACATGGCTCGAAAGAGCTCCGCGGGTTTCGCACGCTGCATCTTCAAAGTCACTTCGCGGGTCAGCTTCACGCCCGCCTTCTCGAGTTCATCCGCGTCGTATTCAAAGCGGAACTCGGACTGCTTCTCGAAGTTCTGCATGAAGTCGATCAGCCGCACGTTCTTGACTTCGAACGTGAAGAGTATTTGAGGCGGTGCCGAGTTCGTCGGGCGAGTCACTGGCCGATTCGGATGGATGATGGCATCAACCTGATCGTGTTCCTCGGAGCGGGCAGTCACGATCAGCTTCGCGTCTTTCACCGTGACGGTGGCCTCCGGCACGTCCGTGGTCAGTGATTTCGCCAACTGAGCTGCCTTGGTTCCGACGTCGTACGTGCGTTCGATACGCGGGCTCTCAGGCAGCGGAACAATCCGCACCGTCTTGCCTAAGGTGGCCCATTCGAACGACAGATCAAACTGACCGAGCACCAGTTGCAACGCTTCCGCCGAGGTCACGCTGGGCAATGAGCACGCCACCCACAAATCGTGAGGCACAGCCTCCTGGCCTTCGAGCTGCAACTCGTACTTCTGGGCAATCAGCTTCAGTACTTCGGTTGGCGTTGTCAGATCATCCCATTGAATCAAGTAGCGCGTCGTTCGCGCCGCCGAGCCTTGAGCGGTCGGAGTCTTCTTCGGCCCCGTGGGAGCCAGCAGTTCCTGATGCCGCAGATCGACCATCGTCCTCAGGCGTCGCGCGGTTGACCGCGGTCCCAGGTAAACGACGTTACCGACCACGCTGACATCCGCTGCCAGCGGTACCCCTGCCTGCCTGGCGATCTGCAGCAGACCGACCTTGTTGGCCTGCAAGGTCACCAGGCTGGAGGGATCCAGACGGCGATCAAGCAAGATGGAGACCTGTCGCAACTTACTCAGTTCGTCGAAACCCACGCGCAGCGGTCGGTCGGTCCAGTTGAGCGAGAGTGGTTGCTGGATGGCATCCGCAAACTTGGCCCCGGTGCTCAACGGCGCCGACGCCTTGGATGCTGCTGGCGGTTGGGCGAGCGTGACAATCGTCGTGAAGAGCATTGCCAGACAAGCCAGCAGCAACTGGCAAACCCGGATGTTTGTGCGGCGTGTGCCGTCCGCAGCTGATCGGATGATGCGACTTTTGCTGCGAATCTGCGTGATCTGCCTAGTCAGCACACGAATCTCCTTCCGACAATCGCAAGTTCCCGGCGACGATGGCATCGGCTTAAAACCCAGCGGAAATCGTTGCTGGAGAGCATATATTAACCACGTTAGTATGGCCGCGCACTTCTTTTGCACGCCACGAGAACTCCCATGTTGAAGACGCAAGCTGTCGGCATCGATCTCGGAACGACCTACTCGTGCATCGCGCATCTCAACGAGCATGGCGAGCCGGTCACACTCGCCAATCATGAGGGTGAGCTAACGACGCCGTCGGTGGTTTTGATCGAAGATGGCGAAGCGGTCGTCGGTACCGAGGCTTTGCGGAACGCGATCGTCCGACCAGATCGAGTCATTCAAAATGCCAAGCGATTTATCGGCGATTCCAACAAACGCTGGACCATTGACGGCAAGTCGTACACGCCGGTGGATGTCTCGTCGATCATCGTGAAGAAGCTGCTGTCCGCCGCTGAGGAAAAGATCGGCAAGCTGGAGCAGGCCGTTATCACGGTGCCGGCGCAGTTCAGCGAACTGCAGCGGCAAGCCACCGTCGAAGCTGGCTTGAAGGCCGGGTTGAAGCGTGTCGACATCATCAATGAGCCCGTGGCCGCGGCGCTGTGCTACGTGCTGGGTACCGAAGGTTTGTGGTTCACCGAACTGGCTGAAGAACAGCGTATTCTGGTGTACGACTTGGGTGGTGGTACGTTCGACTTGTCGCTGGTGCGGTATCACAAGAATGAAGTGCGCGTGATCGCCAGCAGCGGCGATCTGAACCTGGGCGGTCTCGACTTCAACGAGACCTTACAGAACGCGATCGCCGGCCAGTTCGTTAAAGAGTTCAAGGTTGATCCGCGCGAAGATCCGCAGTCACTGCAGTTCATGGCGCTCGAAGTGGAGAACACCAAGCGTGCGTTGTCCGTGCGCGCCAAGGCCGCCTTAACTGTCCAGCACGGCGGGCACCGCAAGACCTACCAGGTTGAGCAGGGCCAGTTCGAACGCCTGACGCAAGGACTGGTGGATCGCACGTGCGAGATCACGCAAAAGATGCTGAAGGACAACAAGCTGGGCTGGGCTCACGTGGACGTGATCCTTACCGCCGGTGGTTCGTCCCGCATGCCGATGGTGCGTAATGCGTTGAAGAAGATCGGCGGTCGCACGCTGAATACGTCGCTGTCTCCTGACCTGTCGATTGCTCACGGAGCCACCTACTACGCCGGCATGCTGCTGACCAATTCGGAGTTCGCCAAGTCGATTCTGAATGAGGCTGCCACGGCTCGACTGGCGAAGATCAAGCAGCAGAGCGTGACCGCTCGCGGGCTGGGCATTCTGGTGCGGAACGAAACCGGACAGCGTGAACCGCACTTCCTGATCCCCGCCAACACCGCGCTGCCGGCTTCGTTCGAACAGACCTTTGGCACGGTGATTCCGAATCAGAAGCGAGTTCACCTGCACATTGTCGAAAGCGGTACCGATGCCGATCAGAAGTACGTCGAACTCGGCACGTGCATTATTGACAACCTGCCACCGAAGCTGCCGGAGAATTCGCAGGTCAGCGTGACGATCCGATACGACGAGCAGGCTCGCGTGCACGTCTCGGCCAAGGATGTGACGAGCGGCAAGATCGCCACGACGGAGATTGTCCGAGCGGAGAATCTCGTGACGAAAGATGTCGCGGGCATGACTTCTGGCGAGGCTGTTTCCTGGCAGTCGCAGGATCTGAAGCTGAAGGCGAAGCCTCCTGCCGTGAAGCCGCCTTCAACGCTGATGGACAAGCCGCTGCCAGTCCCCAAAGCCAAGCCTGCCCCGGCACCCGTCTTCGACGCGCTGGACACTCTGGAGAAGGCGGGACTTTCCAAGCGGCGGCAGGACTCCGACATCGAAGATTCCGGCATGCCCGTGCCGTTGTGCAATGAATGTGGCGAGGCCCTCGATTCCAAAGGGCGATGCAAAGTCTGCGACGCCAATCGGCCCGCGCCGAAGAAGCCCGGCGTTGCTCCTGTCAGCCCGAAAGCTGGTGTGAAACCCGGTGCGACGCGACCTGCGCCTGTTGCCCCCAAACCTGTGTCTGGCAAGCCCGCGGCGGTTCAGCCTCGTACCGTAGCGCCCGCGCGACCGGCAGGACCATCCAGCGGCGTGCTCGTCTCTGGTCGGAAGCCCGGTCCGGCGAACGCGCCGAAGGTGCCCGTCGATCTGGACGACATCATCGATCTGGAAATCGCAGAAGAACGCAAGAAGGCGGCCGCTCGTCCCGCGAGCGCGCCTTCAGCCGGGGCTCGTCCCCAACCAAAGCCGGTCGTGACCGCCAAGCCCGGCGCCGAGAAGCCAAAGAGTCCTTCCGTTAAGGCTCCCCCACTGCCACCGGGGATGGGCAGTTCGGGGAAGAAGCCAACCCTGCGAAAAGGCGGACTGAGCAGCAGCGGCGAAGAAGAGTTTTTTGATCTCGATTGATTAATAACGTCGGCGACTTCGAGTCTCGTCTCGTCGGTCGCCTTGTTGACCATCTCCCTGAGCCTCCAGCCGGTCCAGTGCCATCAGGCGGCGGTCGGCGTTGAAGTTGGGGCGAGGCAGCGTTTTGACCAGAGCTTGCAGAGCATCTTCGGTCAGGTCTGCTCGCGGTTTGCAGAGGCCGCGAAAGATCGGCAGGCCCTTTTGTAGCGCGAGGATTTCGCGACGCGTGCGGCCTGACGGAGCATCGGGCCACGGGGTCGGATGCTCTTGAACGTCGAAGAAGTGCGGCGCGACGGACGCGATGTAGTTCCAGTAGGCCGGGTTGTCGGTCTGAATCACTAACAGACCATCCGGTAGCAACGCTCGATGCACGAGGCTCAAGAATTCCGGAGTGATCAGCCGCTTGCCAATCTCGTGACGTTCGTAATATGGCTGCGGGTGATAGCAGTGAATCTCGGTGATGCTGTGCGGTGCGATGTAGTCCCGCAGCAGTTCTCGCCCGCCGATGACAGCCCAGCGAGTGTTACTCAGGCCGCGTTGATTACCGCGTCGCGTCGCGTAACGAATCACAACGGGCAGAATGTCCGAAGCCAGATGATCGAAGTCGGGACGTTGCAGCGCACTCAACAGAGTGGAGCGACCATTGCCGCAACCGAGGTCCAGCACGATCGGTGCGGTTCTTCCAAAGAGTGCCGCGAAGTCGAGCGGTCCCGGATGAGGCATTTTCTTGAGTGCCGTCTTCGCCCACTGATCCTCAGGCAGAATCGCGCCGGGGATCGGAACGCCGAACTCTTCTTCAACTTGTTCTGAGGGCGTGGTCATGGCTGCTGCTTTGAGCAACTGGAACCGCCGCACGCGGCTCGTTCCAGCGCCGAGGTAGCGATCTGCCAGACCTCGTTGCCGATGTCTTCGACGGATCGCAACTCGCCATTCTTGAGGCAGGAGACTCGGCACCAGTTGGGTTCGGTCGCGGCGAGATCCAGATAGACGTCCCGCACGCCGGCCAGATAGTTGCCGTCGGCTTCCTGAATGTCGGCCTTCTTCGAGGTGTAGTCGCGCGCTGCCTTGCGGGCGATGAGTTCCTGTGCGGTCGTCGCTGGCAAATCCAGCAGGATGACCAGATCGGGTCGCGGCAGATCGAAGACTCCGAACTCGGTCTGCGAAATCCATTGCTGCAGAGCACGGCGTTCGTCTCCGGTGCGCTTCGCACCTTGATGAGCTGCGTTCGAGGCCACATAGCGATCACAGATCACAACGTCGTGCGCGGTCAGTTTCTCCTGCAGGAACGGCTTCGATTCCAGCCGGTCGGCGGCGTAGAGCGTCGCAGCCAGGTGCGGGTCGACCTGATCGAGCGCACCGAATTCGCCGTTCAGAAACCGGCCGATCGTGCGACCGAAGTGCGTCGCCGAGTACCGGGGAAAGCTCACCAGAGCGGCGGCCTTTCCAGCAGCGAGGAACCGCTCCAGCAGTTGCTTGGCCTGCGTCCCCTTACCCGATCCGTCGATACCTTCAATTGCAATCAGCACTGATCTCAATCCTCAAACGATTCTCGCGTCTTGTTGAACGGCGCCGGGCCGCTCCCTCACGGTCGCGGTACTGCTGCTTCACGATGAATGCCGCCCAAGTTTCAGCAGCGCTACAGATGATGTCCCGAGCAGCGCACTCAGGCACTCAGGCTGGCCAGCGCTTCGGGTTCTGTCGGCGAGACTTTGAAGTAGCTCAGCAGCCGGCTGGCCATCAGGACTTCGTTCACGCCGGGCGTCAGGTTGGAAATCACCAGTTGACCATCGGAGCGATGCAGCTTGCGGTGCAACGTGATGATCTTCCCGACGACGGAACTGGTGACGTATTCCACGCTGCCCATGTTCAACACGACTTTGCGGAAGCCAAACTGATCCACCAGGGCGAACAATTCGTGCCCGAGTTCCTCAATGTTTTCTTCGTCGTTGAGGTGTGAAATCTCAAACTTCACAACCGCCACATCCGCGTGTTTAGTCGCGTTGAAGTAGCGGGGATGAAATTCAGCGAGGTCCATGATGCTTCTCGATGTTGTGCGTTGCCCTGCACTCGACGAAACGTCACGAGCAATGGCTCTCGCAGAGAGAACCACAGCCTTGCGAACACGTTTCCTCAACCCGGCTGCTCACCAGTTGATGTCGAGTTGCTGTTTGCCCTACAGCCCGGACGAACCCACCCAAGTCAGTTACGGAGCCCGGTAACTCCACGGGAACGTAGCGCCGGTCTGTCCCTTTGACCCAGCCGTCACGTTCAGATTCTCGTTCGACGAGCACCTCCAGCTCCGTCCCAACCAAGGTTCGATAGTAGCTTTCCGCCAACTCACGTTCGAGTTCACCGAGCGTGTGAACCCGAGCCTTACGCACTTCCGCGGGTACCTGATCCGGAAAAGTCGCCGCCGGTGTCCCCTTCCGCGTGCTGAACGGGAACACATGCACCTTACTGAAACCGGCAATTCGGCAGGTTTCCAGAGTCTCCTCAAACTCGGCGTCGGTTTCTCCGGGGAACCCCACAATAACATCTGTTGTGAAAGAAGGGTTTACCAGCACCTCACGCATCCGCGCGAGTTTCTCAAGAAAAGCCTGCACCGAATAACGCCGTCGCATGCGCTGCAGCACGGCTTCCGAGCCGCTCTGCAGAGCTGGATGAAACTGCGGGCAGAGGTGTTCGCAATCGGCCGCCGCGGAGATGAAGTCATCGTTGACCTCGACCGCCTCGATACTCGACAGCCGCATTCGCCAGTTCCCCGGAATGCGGTCCAACTGTTTGAAGAGGTGCCACAGCCGAAACGGCGGCACGCCCGACCGGCCGGTGGTCTGCTTCTCGGGCGACGGCGCGTTCTACTATCACA
>CAYLTY010000081.1:0-19603 GCA_964386705.1 uncultured Planctomycetaceae bacterium | reverse complement strand
CCGGTGATGATGATTTCTTTGTAACCGTTGTCGATCAGACGCCGCACTTCGTCTTCGATGTCCTGCGGCGAGCGGCTCTGCAGGCCCGGACGCACGGACGGGATGATGCAGTACGTGCAGCGCAGAATGCAGCCATCCTGCACTTTCACATAGGCCCGCTTGCGGCCTTCGAAGCGGCTGATGCCCGTCGGCAGATCAACAACTCCCAGCCGGTCAAAGACATCGGGCAATTCGCGTTTGTCTTTGACGACCTCGAAAACGCTCGGCAGTTTGCTGATGGTCTCGGGTTCGCGCGTGGCGTAGCATCCCATGACGATCGTCTTCGTCCCGGGATTGTGCTTGGCCAGACGGCGGATGAGCTGCCGTCCGTCCGCGTCCGCGTCAGCCGTCACGGTGCAGGTGTTGACGACACACAGGTCCGCCGCTTCGCCGTCTTCAGCTTCTCTAAAGCCGTTGCGCAGCAGAGTTTCACGCACAAGTTGCGTTTCGTACTGGTTGACTTTGCAACCGAGCGTCACCAGTCGGCAAGTACGTTCTGACATTTCCGACGAAGCACCGAGGAGCGAAACAATTTATGGAGACAGAGAGTATAGGCGGCGCATCAGCAGGTCGCGAGCGACGCTGGCGCGCTGTTCCGTATGACACCGCAGTGTCATACTTCTGCTCGCAGCTTTTCGCTCGCCGCCGAGCCCGTTCAGGTTGATCCAGAATGACTCGGCACCGTTGCTGTCCTGCTTCCTTCACTTCGGCCCTGACTTTTTATTGAGGACTGAACTGTGCAACTCACAGATCGCTGCACTTGGCTGCGGCGCCCGTTGACCGTGTTCGTAGCGATGTCGCTGCTCCTGATTTCGCTGTTCCCCGTCAGTTTGCAGGCTCAGGAGACAGGCAAGTCGGACACGACGAAGAAAGAACGTCCGAAGGAGATCGCGAAGCCGCTGGTCGTGCTGAACATTGCCAGCATTAATCGCTTGCTGGACAACGCGTCCTTCCTGTTCAAGCAGGTCGAACGTCCGGAGATCATGGACTTCATCGGCGCGGGCCTGGCGAATCTGCGCGACTTCAAAGGTCTGGACCGCGACAAGTCCGGCGGCGTGATGATCTTCCTGGCGGAAGGTCTGCTCCCTCAGCCGATTCCCGTGGCCTACATCCCGGTCAGCGATATCAAGGAACTGACGCAAACGCTGGCTCCCACGCCGCTCAAGCTGCAGCCCAGTCCAGACGCGGAAGACCGCTACGAACTGATCCCCCGCAACGGTCAGAAACTCTACGTGCGTCTGGTCAAAGACTATGCGCTGATCTCGCAGACACCGGAGAACCTGGAGCGCGAATACATCAATCCCGGCGAGTACACCGATTCGCTGACCAGCCGTTATGACATCGCGTTGTCGGCCAATCTCAAGACGACTCCCGAAGCCGTAAAGATTCTGCTGCTGAATGTGTTGCGCACGTCGACTCAAGCCGGCATGCAGCAGCGCGATATGGAAGCGGAAGGTGCTTACCGTCTGCGTAAGGCTCAGGCTGAAGGCAATCTGCACTTCTTCGAGAGCCTGCTGAAGGAAGGCGAAGAGTTCACGCTCGGCATGAAGCTGGAGAAAGAAACTAACAAGGGCCTGCTGGATGTGATCATCCGCGCAAAGCAGGACACCGGCTTCGCCAAAGAACTGATGGGCGAGCTGAAGCCCAGCTACTTCACGGGTGCCATCGATTCGACCGTGCCGCTGTCGCTCTCGATCTCCGGCAAGCTCGATAAGTTCCAACAGAAGCAGTATCACGAATTCATCGCGATCACCGAACTGGAAGCCAATCGCGGTTTCGCCAAGTTGCCAGCCACGGCCAAGCGGGACGAGATTCCTCAACTGGAAGGCATCAAGTCGCTGATGCAGTCATTGACCGCCACCGTGGATGAAGGCCATCTGGATGGCTTCGTGCAGATTCACGGCGATCCGGAGAAAAACTTCACGGTGCTGGGCGGCATTCGAGTGCTCGAAGGCCGGAAGTTCGGCGAGGGCCTGCAGGACATCCTCGGTCGCTTGAAGAACGAAACGGCTCCGTTCGAAGTCGAACTGTCCGCCACGTCCTACAACGACTCGGTCTTCCACCGCCTCACGCCCAAGAAGCTGGGTAAGGAAGAAGAACGCATTTACGGCGAGCGATCAGCCATCTACGTCGGCACCGACAACAACGCTCTGTGGTTCGCGTTTGGTGCCGAGGACGCGATGCCGAAGCTTCGCGCCGCGATTGATCGGGTCGAGGCATCGAAGGCACATGCTCCGAAAGTGGACGACCTGAAGCCGATTCAATTCGTCATGAACATGTCGCAGTGGGTGAAGCTCAATTCCCGGAGGGAGAAGCCAGGACAGTTCAATCAACTGGCTCAGCAGGCGTTTAATCAGGCGGGGAACGACGTGCTGCGTGTGAACGCGCAGCCGATCGAAAATGGCTTCCGCCTTCGCGTTCAGGTAGAAAACGGCTTCCTGCGACTGATCGGCCTGGGCATCGCCAAGCAGATCGACGGCCGTCAGGAGCTGTAATCTTCCTGATTGCGTCACGTAGTCGGCGCTCCCGATTGTCGGCTACGTGACCTTTTCGCGCTAGGTCATTGCATTGAGTTCCCTCGACGCCTCTCAGCTTGCGTTGCCGCTGGCTTCCGCCCCGGTCCGAATCGCCCCGGCGGCAACATCTCCGCTGGACCCGCGCAACTTTTCGCCCGAGGCATTTCACGAAGCCGCCGCGTCGTTCGGCATGATTCCCGAATGGTCGCGCCGCTTGATGGCACGGGTCGTCGGTGAGGGCATTCATGATCTCAAAGTGCTTGAGAAGAAGGCCAGCCTGTCGCGCAAGGTCGTGAATGCGATTGGCGAACTGCCGCGTCTGCGGCTGGTCGACGTGCAACGCTCCCCCGTCGACAACTTCATGAAGCTGGCGTTTGCGACGCCCGATGATCTGGTCGTCGAGACCGTGCTGATTCCGCTGCACAAGCCGGGCGCCGTCAGCTTATGTCTGTCGAGCCAGGTGGGTTGCGCGATGGGCTGCACCTTCTGCGCAACCGCGACGATGAAGACCCGCCGCAATCTCGCGACTTGGGAAATCATCGATCAGGTGCTGCAGGCCCGAGAGATCGTGCAGCAGGAAGGTCGTCGAGTCACCGGCGCGGTCTTCATGGGCATGGGCGAACCCTTCCTGAACTACGACCGGGTTCTGGCTGCCGCGGAAACGATGTGCTGCCCGTATGGAGCATCGATCTGCGGTAAGAATATCACCGTCAGCACCGTGGGCCTCGTCCCCGAAATCGATCGCTACACGCAAGAAAATCGTCGCTTCCGCCTGTCGATCAGCCTCGGTGCCGCAACGGACGAGAAGCGTCGACAAGTGGTCCCGGTTGCGGCACAAACGCCCGTGAAGGACGTCATCGCCGCCGCGCAACGACACATCACTTGTAAAGGACAAGGTCGCATGATGCTGGCCTATGTCTGCATCAGCGGTTTCAACGTCGGCGAAGACGACGCGCGAGCCTTGGGCGAAGTCATCGGTGACATGCCCGTGCGACTCGACCTGATTGACGTCACTGATCCGACAGGCCGCTATCAACCGCCTACCGCTGACGAACTCAACACCTTCCGCGACGCCCTGCAGCGCTACCTCGGCCAACCAGTCGTCCGACGGTACTCCGGTGGAGCCGACATCCGCGCCGCCTGCGGAACTCTGGCTGCTCAGTCCATCGGCAAAGGCATCTGATCACTCATAGTCGCTGATCGCTCCGCGATCAGAACGCTGATAATCATTCCCGCATCAGCAGCAGATAAATGGCCATGAACGCACCGATCGCGCTCAGCACGAAAGTCACGATGACTCCCAGTGACCAGCGTGACGGTCGATAAGGAATACCTCGTTCCAGCTGCGTCAGAAACCGGATGTGCTTGATGGCAGCCAGCAGCGCAACCACTGCTCCGAGAATCACGAGGCCGGTGCCAATCCAGAGCGACATCCCGAACGATTGACGCGGCGTGGGGGACGCCTCTGCCAGTTCGCGCAGAAATAATCCGAACCGTGCGACAACGAAGCCGAATCCCATCATCGCCAGAGCGGTGCGAACCCACGCGAGCAAGGTCCGCTCAGCGGCCAGTGCCACACGCGGGTCATCGACGTCCCGGTTCTCCATTATCAAACCGATCGTTGTACCATGAAGGATTGCTAGTGCCGCTTGAAGTATTGAATCTCTTTTTCATGCTGCTCGGCGGCTTCGCGGGTGGAAAACGTACCCAGGTTCCGGCGCTTGCCGGTCTTGGGATTAGTCTTCCTCGAATAGATGCGGTAGTCGCCGGATGCCAATTTGCGAATCATGATGTTCTCCACGAGTCATTGTGGGTACCAGCTCGCGGTGAGTAACCCGCGAACGGTTTCATCCGTGGTCTGATTGAAGTCTGAGTACCAGTTGCCCACGGCCAGAAACGGATCGGGAGTCTGCAGGCACACCACGTCGTTTGCAGGGTCTCGCAGTTCAGCGCAGGTTTCTCGCGGAGCGACTGGGACGGCGATCACGATCTGCGCCGGCTCATGACGTCGCAGCGCCTGCATGGCCGCTCGCATCGTCGCCCCTGTCGCGAGTCCATCATCGATCAGGATCACAACCTTGTCGCGCAGGTTCAGCGGTGGCCGATCTCCTCGATACTCGCGTTCGCGGCGTTCGAGTTCCTGCGTCTCCTGAGCGGTTACTGCCTCGATCATTTCTTCGGGCATGTGCAGGTTGAGAATCAGTAACTCATTCAGCACGCGCACGCCGCCCGAGGCGATTGCACCCATTGCCAGTTCGCTGTGTCCCGGAACACCCAGCTTGCGAACCACAAAGATGTCGAGCGGCACTCTAAGCGATTGAGCTACTTCATACGCAACTGGCACCCCGCCGCGCGGCAGGCCCAGTACGGTGACATCATCCCGACCGGCATAGTTCTGCAGCCTCGTCGCGAGCTGCTGCCCCGCGTCGTGTCGATCTCGAAACATGCCCTGCTCCTCAGACTGGGTTGTTGAAAACATCAAGCCCGTGTTTGGGGATCAAGGCCTTTTCAAGTCGTCGTTCCCCGACGCAAGTAAGTAGTTGTCCGCATCGAAAAGCCCTTCGATCCGATACGAACCAGGTCATGCCGCGCGGCGGCCACTGTTTTCCAATTCAGCCCGATCGATGTCATGCGCGGGAGCAGAGTGGCGCGCAGAGGTTCGGTGTCTCAATGGCAGGGTCGTTCCCTGCCAGCCTCAGCCGCACACCTTCATGTCTCGCAGCATTTCATCCAGCCCAGAACTGGAAGCCAACGCGTTCTTGTTCCGAGCGACGTGGCTCAGGAACACTGTGGGAACGCTGCAAGCGTTGTGCCTGTTCTGGCGGGACACCATCAAGAGTGAGCAAATCACAGAGAGCCGATCGACGATGCCTCAACACCGTCGTGGACGCCGGGACGGAGCAGCGTCTGGAGAAGAAGAGCTGAGCCACACGCCGCAAACGCGGCTCTCAATTGGACGCGCAAAGCAAATGGATGCGGACGCTGTACTGAAGGTCGCAGCGTCAACGGCTCGACACGCGCGGCGGAATGCAAAGAGCGGGTAGCACCGCCGCCGGCGGGTGTGTGTCCGCGCCGGCGACGGCTACCGTTGCCGCCTGAGATTCTGACGAACGCTCAATGTCTCAAGGACAGAGCTTAATAGACAGAAGCGGCTGATCGTTTGCGCCAAGTTTCACGAGCTTGATAGGCCAGACGTTTCAATGTGACGTCGTCGTAGAGCGGAAGTCGCTCAGAGACATCGGAACTCAGATGCGGCATGTCCGCACGCAGGACGAACTGGGCCAGTTCGGCTGAGTCCATGGAATCAATTTCGACGTTCGACAACACCTGATCGACGGGGCCACCACTCATGCTCAACGCTCCTGTTTGTTGAAACTTTGCTAAGGGCGAAACCCACGGCCTCAGACCGCAGCTTCGCAGTCGCAACATAGGTTCCTTCCGGGAGTCGGAACGCCGACAGCCTACGCATCCCAGCGCAGTTTTTCATGGTGCGAATTGAAAGGTTTTAGTGAATTGCGCGTAACCGAAGGCGGGTGGAACGATCGGGAAAAGATATCGCGCGGTCCGCCTACTCACTCATCCACGGCTGCCACTTCGACGAGATTGTCGAAGAATGTCGCCCCTCCGCCAAAGTCAGCGATGCGAGTCGACGTTGTGCAGTTCGCATTCGCCCCGTCGCATGCGAACTTGCCCCACCAGATGCCCGGAGCCACGACCACACCCCGCCGCTGCTCGTTCGAGACCCTCGCCACGGCCAGAAAAGTGCCGCGATCGTTGCTCACACGCACTTTCTGTCCCGGTTCGATGCCCCGCATCGCCGCATCATCGCGGGAGATCTCCAGCTCCGGTTCGCCCGCTCGACGACGCAAAGTGTCGGTCTCGACGAAAGTGGAATTCAGGAAGTGAGCCGCCGGTGGGCAGACCATCTGCAGTGGATATCGCTCCGCCAAAGCGGGCGCAGACTGCGCAGACTCGGCAGGCGGGATGAACGTTGGCAACGGATCAAAACCCGCGTCCGCCAGTCGCTGGCAGAAGAACTCGCACTTTCCCGAGGGCGTGCCGAAATGGACGTCCGCGTAGGGTGGCTGATCGGACAGTCGCAGCCGCTGAGTTCCTTCGCTCGAAAGTTTGTCGACGGTGATTCCAGCGAACGCAGCGGGCTGCTGGCCAGAGAACTCCCAGAGGGCTTCACGCGCGAGGTCGCGGTCCGAGACTTCGAACAACGCCGCTTCAAACCCCATGCGTCGCGCCAACTCGCGAAAGACGTCGGTGTTGGAACGGCACTCACCCTGCGGGGCGATGACGGGTTCATTCAATTGCACCCAGTGATGCCCGTAAGCGTGATGCAGGTCAACGTGCTCCAACTGCGTCGTCGCAGGCAAGACGATGTCCGCGTAGTCGACGGTGTCGGTCGGGAACTGCTCAAGCACCACCGTGAAGAGATCATCCCGTCGCAAACCGCTCAAGACTTTCTGACGGTCTGGACACACCGCCGCCGGGTTCGAGTTGTAGACGAACAGAGCTTCCACCTTCGGGCCGGGCAGTTCACCGTGCAGAGCTTCCGCCAGCGAGTTCATGTTGATAGTACGTGTTCCCGCTGGCACCAGATCTGGCCTGTGCAATCCGGCGAGGTTGAACGGGAACAAGGCACTCGTCGAAAGCAGGATGCCACCCGCTCGATGACGCCACGCGCCGATGATCGCGGGCAGACAGGCCGCCGTGCGAATGGCCATCCCGCCACCCGCATGGCGCTGCATCCCATAGTTGATGCGAATGGCGGCGGGCGATGTCGTCGCGTACTCGCGCGCCAGCGTTTCAATATCCGCGACGGCCAAGCCCGTGATCTGTGCAACTCGCGCCGGAGGGTACTCCGTCAATACTCGCTCGCGCAGCGCATCGGCTCCGAGGCACGCCTTCGCGAGATACTCATCATCCTGCAGGCCGTCCCGGAAGATGACATGCATCAGGCCGAGCGCCAGCGCCGCATCAGTTCCCGGTAGAGGAGCCAGGTGCCAGTCACTGCGAGCGGCCGTCGACGAAGGTCGAGGATCAATCGTCACGATCTTCGCACCGCGACGTCGCGCTTCGAGCATTCGGACCCACAAGTGCGAGTTCGTCTCAACGGTGTTCGAACCCCAGTTGATGATGTAGCGGCTCTCGGCGAAAGCTTCGGGGTCCATGCCCTGACCGGTGCCCATCGTGTAGCGATACCCGAATGCTCCCGCCGACGCGCAGATCGTGCGATCCAGCAGCGACGCTCCCAGCCGATGAAAGAAGCGTCGATCCAGACTCTCAGACTGAATCTTGCCCATCGTGCCGCAGTAGCTGTACGGCAGGATGGCCTGCGGACCTGCGTCGCTCACCGCAATGTCCGTCAGCCGACGAGCGATGATGTCGAGTGCCTCATCCCAGCCGATGCGTTCAAACTGACCTGATCCTTTAGGACCAACTCGCCGCAAGGGATGCAGCAGGCGATCGCGGTGATAGACGCGTTCCAAGTAGCGGGCCATCTTCTGGCACAGAAACCCGCGAGTGAACTCGTGCTGCGGATCGCCTCCAATGGCCACGGCGCGGCCGTCCTGCACGGTCACCAGCATCCCGCAGGTGTCGGGGCAATCGAGCGGACAGACGGCACGTCGTTGTTCTGAGGGCATGTGACGATTTGACAGTTGCTACCGGGTACAACAGTTTGGACCGAGACCAGCGGGCGACATTTCGGGTCAGCGTGGCACTGTAACTTCTCCGGGCACAATCGACAGAAGCTGTCGCCGTCGAGTTATCCGCGTCGTCGGCACGCATCCTGCAGATGTTTCACCGCGATTGATTCGCGTCTTTCCCGAGTAACTTGGATGGGTCTAAACTGAATGGGTTGAATGCTACCTTACTGAAAACTACAGGCGGAGAGCAGATCGCCTGAGCCAGGAACTAGCCATGCAGAAACGCAAGATCGTCGGGGGACTGGTTGCCGCTGGAGCCGTGTTGGGCGTCCTGATCTCCGGCTGGCTGCCGAAGTTTGGCGGTTCGGGAACAGGCAACGGCACCGGTAGCGGCACCGTTGCGGCCATCACCAAAGATAAGGGCGATCCGACGAAGGCGGCACCGCAGACGGATCTCAACAAGGCGAGCCCAACAAACCCGCAGACGAAGCCGAGCACTCCGTCCGCCGAGAGTAATTCAGCGGCCAGCCGCACCACGACGCTCAAGGCCCCGCCGAAGATGCCGGTGCTCGAGGTCTACATCAAAGGCCACTCGTTCCAGATCAAAGATCCGGGCGGCAGCGGCGAAAACGTCTACATCAAGATGGAAGACATCCTCAAAGTCGCCAAGCTGACCACCGGCAACGAAGACGGCGTGCGAATCCGCATCCTGCGCTATCGCTCAGCCAAGTACATGGCCTGGGCTCAACTGACGGAAGAACTGGGCAAGATCGGCATCGCCACCGACGCCATCCGCATGCCCAAGGAACTGCTGGAAGACCCCAAGCCGCAAGCCAAGGCTGCCACCGGCACTGAAACCGGGACCACAGCAGCGAGTGGTAAGAACGTTCCTTCTCCGAAACCAGCGGGTTAAGAGCGCCAGCGCCGACGTGGGGCAGTAGTTCACGTGCGACCGCAGTAGCACGACTGCTCAAGGAAGGGCTTCAAGACGAGGTTCGTTGGCTAGCGACGTCTTCGGCGACGGGCTGTTCAAGTCCCGGTGATGCAATCGCAGCCAGTTTCCTCTGAGTATGACGAGTGCCAAGACAAGCGACACGAACCCGCCGAATTGCACACCCCAGATTGAACCGCCGACCCAGGCGTACTTCAGCATGGGGCCATAATCATCCGGCACGCCAATGAAGGCCATCTGGTAGCGCTCCGGGCTTAAGACCGCCAGGCCCATTGCGGCGAGTCCACCCAGAATCCAGCAGACCAGCGCGCCGGCGATAATTGCCAGCAAGTAGCGGACTGCGAACGAGTAGCTACACAATGCCCGCGTGATGATTCCCACGCCTGCCGCAAACATCAGCGAGAACACTGCTCCAAAACAAATCCCCTCGAAGATGCCCTGAGCAATGCTGGCCAGCCAGATATCTTCGAAGTTATCCCAGCGCATGATCCTCACGAAGTACAATGGGCTGACCCATCCATTGATGGCATTCGTCGCGCATCCCACACAAGCACTGGCTGCGACACCGGTCGCGGCGATTCCGATCAACGTCAACGGACGAGCGGGATGAGCTAAGTCAGACATTGATGTCAGCATGTGTGCTTCGACTCCGAATGAGCTCACGAGAATAGTGAGTTCAATGTCTCTCGATACGCCCGTTCGTTCCCTACGAACAGAGTTTGAAACGTGTCCGATTCAGCCGCTCCATGTTGGAAGCGGCGTTTCTCAAAGACGGGCATCGTGATGCCCGTCACCGCTTCCACTCCGCGGCGCACGATCTCGCCCTTGAGCTGATACAGCTTCTGATGATCCCAGTCGGTGAGTTCGATGAACGGGATCCCTTCCGCGACCTCAATCACGTTCGGCAACGCATACGGACTGAAGCCTGAGAATCCGCAGACTCGCGCAGGGGCGAATGTGCGTACGTGACCACGACTCTGGCCGCCGGAGTACGTCAGCGAATGCTTGATCGCATTCACGCCCCAGCCTTCGTGATACAGCATTTGATTGTTGAGCACGCTGCGGATCGTCAGCTCAGGATTATCCTCAATCGGATAGTCCTTGAGGTTCTCATCACCGCCATCGCCATCGGCCAGAAACTTCCAGTCGGGATAGCGCTGTCGAATGCCGCGACACAGCGCGAGCCCCATCGTCGCCGACTGCACATCCAGCGGCTTGTAGTCTTCAATCACACGAATCGTTTCGCGCACATCCAATGCTTCCGGCGCGACGTCGATCACTTCGAGGAATAGTCCTAGATCGACATCATTCAAAAACTGCGCCGCTTGCTGAGCATCCGGACTCAGTCCTTCACCGTTCCTCACAGACAGCGTGAAGGCCTTCAACCGCGCCGGACTTTGACCTCGTCGCAACAACAAGTGATAGAGCACCAGGAACAGTGCCCCACTATCAATGCCGCCCGAAAACATCACACCAATCGGACTGCGTCGGTCGCTGCGATCAATCGTGTCGAGCCATTTCTGACACTCGTCCGCGAGTGCTCCGATATAGCGTTGGCCGATGTCGTTGATATCCGTGCTCCAGCGATTGCGAGCCGGATCAAAGTAACGCGTCAGTTTCGGATTCGGGTCCGGGCATCCCAGCAGCGCAATCTCCGTGATGTGATGCGCCGGCACCATGCGTGTATAAGACGGATGAAACTGATCGTCCAAGCCTTCCTGCCGCAGCCACTGAGCCAGCTCCTCAATACGTTCCGCAACGATCAAACATGGTCCCTCAGTCCGCTTCGCCAGAAAGTACCGCATCGGTCGTCCGATCGAACGAGCCATGCGAACGATGTGCCCCTGCTGATGCAGCAGCGCGAACTGCCCATCAATCCCGCGTACCTGAGCAGCATCGCCCGACCCAACTCGTGCAACGGCGTCATCAACACTCATGTTGAAAATCAGATTCCCGGCGGGATCCAGCAAATTCACCAACCGCCCAACATAAGCATGAGTCGTCATCGCAAAACCCTTCATCTCACTCGGTACCACTGCAATCGATCTTGCTTGGCTTGAATCCCCCTCTGTGTCCTCTGTACCTCTGTGTTTCAAACTCTTGGAGAAACACAGAGGCACGGAGATCACAGAGGATCAACACCCCAACCATCCTCTGATCACTGAAGTGAAATCATTCTCGCTTCGCCCCGCCAGTCGCGCCGTCATTCCAAAACACGGAAACTTGCGAGAACGGCGAGCCATCATCGGCGTAACCGCCAGCAATCAGATCCACATCTCCATCCTGATCGAGATCACCAAGATCCAGCGCGACAAAGCCCAGTTCTTTCATGTTCGCCAGCGAGTGTCGAGTGAACTGCTGCGGAGCCGTCTGCTCAAACCACAGCAAGGCATCAAAGATTGACGGCTGCGACGTGCCATCAGCGTGAACACCATTCGGCAACCAGGCCGCCGCGGTGAGATCCAGATCGCCATCGCCGTCGATGTCACCGGCCACGGCGCGGGTCACTCCGGGCATGTAAGCGATGTGGTGTCGCTGAAACGGGTAGTCGCCCTTGTTCTCCAGCCACTGGATGGAATGCTGCGGCTTCACGTACAGCGAATCGAGCGAATCGCCGTTCGAATAGAGCACATCGGAGTCGCCATCCTTGTCGAGATCGACCAGTTCGATGCCGCTCGACCCATACGCCGGGTCGCCGGCCAATTGAATGACCTGTCGTTCAAACGTGCCATCGCCTCGATTCAGAAACGCATCGACCTCTTCGTACTCCTGAGCGAACAGCACCACGAAGTCGAGATCTCCGTCGCCGTCCAGATCCTTCACCGGCACATGAATCGCGCCGTGCCGTTTGTCGAGTGTTTCCGTTTCGAACTGTGGTAGGCCATCCACGACTTTCGTCTGTCGCAGCAACAACAGCTTGCCCGCCTTCCGCCAGCCGAACATCGCGACGACCAGATCTAGGTCTCCATCGCCGTCGAAATCACCGGGTCGAACGTCAGCCACTCGCCCAACCTGAGTTAGCAACGGCACCAACTGCGGCTGTCCCGACGAATCCATTCGCAGCCAGGTGACTCGACCCAGGTCGTGATCTTCCGGTTTGAACGAACCGAGATCGGCGATCAGAAAATCCTCTTGGCCGTCGCCATTCAAATCGGTCGGAACGATGTGAGCCGGATGCGACGACGTCGCGATCAGGCTTGTCGTCAGCGACTTGTTCGAGAACTCCAGCCGCCGAATCTCACTCGTGGACATATCGCAGAGCAATGCGCGCGAAGAGCTGTCCGTCTTGCGAAACAACACGTGCGAGACGTTGATCCGCTCTTTGGGATGCGGCGTCGGCCAGGAAGTTTTTTCGACGCGGAAGCGAACGGGCGAGGGCGTATTCGCGGGCGTTTCAATCTTCAGCACAGCCGGAGCTTGAGTACGAAACCACGCGACCATCTCTTCCTGCGGCGGTGGCGGAATGTCGCGCCGATCGGACTGAAAGTAGAAGTCGTAACCCTGCTGCACTTCCTTGGCCCAACCATCTTTCGGAAAGGCCGCCGGATCGGGCGTGTTGTGACAAGCTCCACACATCGCCACAGTCTGCGGACGAAACGCTTCGATCTGCACCGCAGATAGCTCTTGAGCTGTCGTTGCAGGCGCAGGCTCCCTGTTCCAGCAGCCGCTCATCAACAAGCACACACACGCGAGCCAGCAAGTTGTTGTGATTGATGACTTGTAGTCATCCATTGGAATTCGTCTCTCCGTCAAATGGCCATTGCAGGTTCTCTGTGATCTCTGTGCCTCTGTGTTTCTACCTCTTTTGGGCCTCATTCGCTCTGAAGATTCGCTCGTCGCTCGCGAAGTCGTCTTCTCTGCGTGCTCTGCGCCTCTGCGGGAGATCTTCTGCCTTTCAACGAACCCGTGATCGGCAATCCAAGAACGAGAAGAGACACTCACTCCGCGCGAATGTACCGTCCCGGCGGCTGATCGTCCTCAACGGGTTCACCATCTTCAACGATGGGCACACCGTTCACCAGCACTGTCGAGATCCCCACCGTCGTTTGTTGCGGTTCGTCGTAGGTGGCTCGATCGGTGATCGTCGCCGGATCAAGCACGACGATGTCCGCGAACGCGCCGCGTTTCAGCACGCCGCGATCCTTCAAACCAAAACGCTTCGCCGCATGACCGCTCAGCTTAAAGATCGCATCTTCCAACGTCAGCAGTTTTTGATCTCGCACCATTGGGCCGAGGAATCGGCCCACCGACCCGAACATCCGCGGATGCACCACGCCGCCTTCGCAGAAGATGCCGTCCGAACCTAGCATGAACAGGTCATGTTGGATGAACGGCTCAATCAATTTGTCTTCGCCTTCGTTGACGACCATCAACACCGACAGGCGTTCCTCGATGAGCAGATCAAACAATGCATCGGCGGGCGACTTGCCAGTTTCTTCGATGTAGTCCGAAACCCACTTGCCCTGATGATGCGAGTTCTCTTTGCTGAACACCCACGCAATCCGCAGCTTGTCGAGCGGCAGGCGATACGCCTCTAAGCCCGCCGCGAACTTCGCTCGAATGGCCGGATCGCCAAGCTTTCCGAGGGCCGCCAACGGACCGTCTTCCCAGACCTCATACGGCAGCAGGTAATTCAGCAGCGTCGAACCGGGCTGATACGGGTAGACGTCGTAGCTGAGATCAACTTCGCGGCGAGCCTTGTCGATGTAGGTCAGCAGCTCATCCAGCAGGCTCGGCGAGTGCGTCTTCAAGTGCGACACATGCAACCGCACGCCCGCACGTTTAGCGATCTCAACCGCCTCTTTGACGCCCGCCATCAGCCCCTTCTTGTAACGCACGTGCGTCACATACAGCCCGTCCAGCGGAGCCATCACGCTCAACGCTTCGACCAGTTCATCCGTCGTCGAGAAGCACTGCACGATGTAATCGAGCCCCGTCGAAACCCCGACAGCTCCCGCTTCCATACCCATGCGGATCTGCCGCTGGATCTCGCGCATCTGGAAGTCATCCACAGCGCCGCTGCCCCAGCCTTTGGCCAGCGACCGCAGGTTCGCATACGGAATATGCGAGCACACATTCTGAGCCGTCCGTCCCTGCAATCCGACCATGAACTCTTCGTAAGACTCCCAACCGCGATAGTCCTGCAGGCGCAAGCCATCAAGAGCTCGCAGATAGAAGATCCATTGCGGCGCCGTCATTTGATCAACCGGCGCATAACCGATGCCATCGGCCATCAGCACTTCGGTCGTAAACCCCTGAGTGGTCTTCGGAGCAAAGTTCTTCTCGCGTACCAGCCACCCGTCCGAGTGGTTATGCACATCAATAAACCCCGGCACCACCACTTGCCCGGCAGCGTCAATGACGAGCTTGGCCTTGGCCTCAGCCAGCCGCCCGATCTCCGCAATGCGATCCCCCACAATCGCGACATCGGCGGCAAATCGCTTCTTCCCGGTCCCGTCGATAACCGTGCCGTTGCGAATCAGCACATCGAATTCTTCAGGAGCCGCCGCAACGGTCTTCCGAGCAGGGCGAACAGACGAACTGGTCTTACTCATGGTGAGATTTCAAAGGATGGATTCTTAGGATCGGGCAGCCACACGTTTCGGAGGTCGTTCCGAACGTAGGACGGACAATCCTGTCCGTCGAAGCGAAAACGGACAAGCGGAGCCACCTCACAATGAGATTTAATCTCATGTTGACTAACAGCGTGAGGCGAAATAAGATTGAATCACATTCATCGGAGAAGCAAAGATGCCGTGGTTCGACTTCATCTGGATCGACGAAAACGTCGAGCACATCGCTCAGCATGATCTCACTCCGGAACATGTGCAGCATGTCGTGATGAATCCAGAAGACGAAGTGGTGAGTCGCTCCAGCAAGCGTCCCGCAGTGAAGGGCCACACAGTCGATGGCCGATACATCTTTGTAGCCTATGAAAAGATTGATGACATGACGGTCTTCGTCACCACCGCCTACGAGATTGACGAGTGAATTCCCGGTGGTAGCACCACCGGCCCCATTGAAGGACCAACCATGAGTATCAAAATCAAGCCGAGTCAGGTGGTTCGCACCGAGCAAATCACGACCGCTGGCGGAATCACCTGCACTCATAAGTATGTGCGACTGACTCCAGCTCAGAAGGCGAAGCTGCTGACAATCACTCCTGAAGAAGCCGCCAAGTATCCACCACCAAAGTACCCTGAGAAGATGCGCGGCAAGGCGGTCGCCGCCGGGAAGAAGCAGCAATTGACGCTCGTGCTGAATCCAGACGAAAGCGACTTGGCAGAGCTGATCGACAAATACGCGACAGCAAACCAGCTACCCAATCGCGGGGCAGTTTTGCGCGTCGCCATCGGCCAACTACTCGGCTACGAGCTGCGGATTCCCCATCACGGCTGGCAAGCCGGTCGAACCCGCAAGAAGACCACCGCCCGAAAATCACGAACGGCATCCAAGTAGCTCCACCGGTTTAGCAGCCCGGGTTAAGCAAGGCCACTAGCGAACCCAAACGAAGGTCGTCGTCCAAATGCGTGAAACACCCTCTGTCAGCAATCGCTTGATTCTCAGTGCCTTTATGGTAGCTCTGATGTATGGCGGCGGTGTGATGCTGGTCGGGACTGTCCGCGAGCTGATGGAATCCTTTGAAGCGATGTCGTGGCCGACCGTCGCGGGGAAGGTGACTCGTTCGGAGATCAAAGTTACCTCCATCAAGTCGAGCGGGCGTTCGAGCAATGGAATTCACCGCTCAACGACGAGTGACTCCTACGAGGCCCAGATCGAGTACGAATTTGAACTCGACGGCAAGACTCTCAAAGGAGACAGACTAGGCGGTGTGCGAAGCGGGAATGCTGCCGACAGGAAGAGTGTCGAACAGACGCTCAAGAAGTACCCGATCAATCAAGCCGTGACGGTGTCGTACAAACCGGGCGACCCCAGTCAATCCTTGCTGGAACCGGGAAGCTGGGGCGGCTTCTTCGTCATGGCGGGCCTGTCGCTGTTCCTCATCCTCGTACCAGTGGGCGTCTTCTGGATCGTCTGGGGCCCGAACAAGGGCCGGTGCATTTCAGGGCTGTAGCACCCGTTGTGGTCGGTCTCCGACCGAGCCACAACGGCGCGACGGACAGGATTGTCCGTCCTACACCCTTAGCTATGTCGCGGCGGAGGTTTGTTCGCGCTGCTTGAGCACGCCGGGAGCGGCCGTCTGGCTGTGGTCGTAGCCGGTGTAGGCGCCGAAGTCGTTGAACAGGAACCGCTTCACGAGGCGATAGACCCAACTCTTTTCAGGCAGTTCGTGGCCGGGGTTGTATTGGGAGGTGCGGACCGTCATGGCTTGCAGTTCGGCCAGTGCGGTCTTGCGAGCGGTGGTGTCTTTGGCGTCGTGCAAGACCACCAGTTCTTCCAGCAGATCGGGGCGTTCCAGCACGATACAGCCGCGAGTACTCGATGCCGCCAGCTTGCGGAACGATGCCAGAAACTCTGAGCCCACGAATTTCTCTTTAAGCGTCTTCGAGCGATCGTGGATGTTCTCTTTGGCGAACTGAATGATCGGACACGGCTCGATGTCGCCCCACGGGTTGATGTGGTGGCTGATGCCCGTCGCGGCCGGACACAGAGCTTGCCCTTCGCCGTCGAAGTAGGCGTCGATGATCGCAATCGGTTTCTTCGCACGCGTCTCGACGACGAACTTGCGGATGCGAAACTGTTGCTCGGGGCTGAGGCACAGATCGGGTGACGCGTCCGGTCCCATCGGGCGATAGACGTGGAACCACGTGTAGAACACGCCCATCTCGATCAGTCGATCCACCCACTTATCGGTCACCAGATCGTCGATGTTCGTTTTGCAGACGCTGGTGCAAACGCCGGTCAGAATCTTGTTGTTGAGGCAATTCTGAATGCCCTGCATCGACTTGGAGTACACCCCATCTCGGCCGCGTCGTTCGTCGCTGACGATCTCGGTGCCTTCGATGCTGATGAGCGGCGTGACGTTGCCCATCCGCCGCAGTTCTTTGGCGACTTCGTCCGTGATGAAGTGACCGTTCGTGAAGACTTGGAAGTAACAGTCCGGGTGAGCGGCCAGGATCTTCAGCAGTTCGGGGTGCATGAACGGTTCACCGCCGACGATGCCGAAGAACACGTTGCCCATTTCCTTGGCTTCGGCGATCAGTCGCGACATCGCGTCGAAGTCGAGCCGTTCCTGCTTGGCCGCGACGTCCACCCAGCAGCCCTGACAGCGCAGGTTGCACGTGTTGATCACCGACACATACAGAAACGGCGGAAAGTATTCACCGCGTTTGAGCCGCTTCTTGAACTTCAGCACGGACAGAGTGCCCTTGAGGCCCATGTTCCAGGCGAACTTCCAGACGAGCCGCTTATCGGTTTCCAGCAGCACGCGTTTGGCCATGCGGAGATACATAACGTCTACCTTACTTCGCACCGTGGAGCACGATTTCCTCGTGCTCGAAACGCTCTCATGGCAGGCACGTCGAAAACGCACCCCACGTGATTCAACAGGCTGGTAGGTTCGTGCATGCGACACCCAAACGCCACTCTTTGGCCACCGCCATTGCCAAGATCGCGGCTCCGCTGGTGTGAACTGACGCCGCTCACAGATAAAGTTGAGCGGTCACAGCGCTCCCGTTTTCAACTTTGATGAGCACAGCACATGTCCGGCCAGTGGGAATTTTGGATCGACGTTGGCGGCACCTTCACCGACTGCATCGCGAAGACTCCGAGCGGCCAACTGACAACCGCAAAAGTTTTGAGTTCGGGCATCACCAAAGGGCAGGTTGCTGAGGTTCTGGGACGGGACCGCTTCAGCGACTCGACGCGCACAGGCGATCCGGCCGACTTCTGGACCGGCTACACCGTGCGATTTCTGGATGAGTTTGGTCAGGTCATCCATTCCGCCCGAGTACGTTCCTCGCAGAGGGATTCCGGCATCGTCGCTATCGAGCAGATGCTGCCCGACAATGTCGTTGAGGGGACTCGTTACGAACTCATCGGCGGCGAAGAAGCTCCACTGGTCGCGATTCGCCGTATTCTCGGCCTGAAGTTGAAGGACGAGATTCCACCCATCACCGTCAAGCTGGGAACGACACGCGGCACCAACGCGCTGCTGACTCGGCGCGGCGCGCGAGTGGCCTTTGTCACCACCAAGGGCTTCGCCGATGTGCTGCTGATCGGCAACCAGGATCGGCCGCGGTTGTTTGACCTCGCGATCAAGAAGCCTGAACCGCTCTTTGAATGCGTTATCGAGATCGATGAACGCCTCGACGCCAGCGGTGCGGTGTTGAAGGCTCCTGATCTTGCCGCCGCGCGCGAACAACTCATCGCGGCCAAAGCTGCTGGTATTCAGTCGATCGGCATCTGCCTGCTGCACGCTTTCGCGAATGGCGAGCATGAGCGACTCGTCGAACAAGTCGCGCGCGAAGTTGGCTTCACCGAAGTCAGCACATCCAGTCGCCTGTCACCGCTCATCAAAATTGTTTCACGCGGCGACACCACCGTGGCGGATGCGTATCTGAATCCGATCTTGCGAGCGTATGTTGGTAGTCTGCGCGGTGGGCTGCTCAAAGAAGATGCCGGTCAGGGAACCACGCTGAAGCTGATGACTTCATCCGGAGGCCTGGTCGACGCGACCAACTTCGTCGGCAAGGACAGCATTCTGTCCGGCCCTGCGGGTGGAGTGATTGGCTTCTCGCGAGTTGCTCAGCAAGCGGGGTTTGAGAAGTCGATCGGCTTCGACATGGGTGGTACCAGCACCGACGTGTCGCGGTTCGATGGTCGCTATGAATACGAGTTCGAAACAGTGAAGGCTGGCGTGCGGATCGTCGCGCCGATGCTGTCGATCGAAACCGTCGCAGCTGGCGGCGGCAGCGTTTGCGGCTTCGATGGAGTGAAGTTGTTCGTCGGCCCGCAAAGCGCGGGAGCTGATCCTGGACCTGCCTGCTACGGTCGCGGCGGACCACTGACGATTACTGACATCAACCTTTATCTCGGTCGAGTGCTGCCGAGCTACTTTCCGTTTCCGCTCGATGTGACGGCGGTTGAACGGCGCCTCACGAAGCTGTGCGAAGAGATTGCGTTATCGCCGTTCGGCAAGAAGTACTCGCCCGTCGAACTGGCGGATGGTTTTCGACAAATCGCCAACGCCAACATGGTCCGCGCGATCCGCAAGATCTCGGTCGCGAAGGGGTATGATCCTGCCGACTACGTGCTGATGTCCTTCGGTGGCGCGGGATCGCAACACGCGTGTGCGCTGGCTGAGCAACTTGGCATGCACCGCATTCTCGTGCATCCGTATTCGGGCCTGCTGAGCGCTTATGGTATTGGCTTGGCCGATGTGCGGCGGTTTGCTCAGCGGTCGGTGCTGCGCGATTTAGGCTCCTTCCAAAACGAAATCGCTCCCCTCGCCCCTCAGGGGAGAGGGGCTGGGGGTG
>CAYLTY010000080.1:0-33482 GCA_964386705.1 uncultured Planctomycetaceae bacterium | reverse complement strand
GACGGGCAGTGCCCACTTGCGTAGCAGTTCGTAACGCTTGGCAGCCGGGAGTTGGTTCAGTTCACGTCCGAGCATGGCACCGATATTGATACGATCGTAGTACGCCATCTCCCGTGTTTCGGATTCATCTGCCAACGGGCCTAGCCGATCGAGAGCTTCGGCCACAAATCCGCCATCCAGCAGAACTGCAGAGCCCAACATGACCTGCAGGCGGCGAAGGTAGTTGCCGTAGTTGGAGTCGTAACGCGGGCTGCTGAATGGCTTGCTGAGCGCGGCCTGCACTTGCTTGAGTGCCGCATCCGGCTGTCGCACGGTCAGGTACTGCCGCGCGGCTTCGATTCTTAAGCCAGGGGCGTTGCCTTGCAGGCCTGCGTCATTTGGCAGCACCAGCTCGGCTCGATCCAGCACCGCCACCAGCAGATTCAGCCCATCAGCCCTGCCCTCGTCGTCGCTCAACGACGGCATGACGGCATGGAGCAGCAGTTCCAGCGTCAACGGATCGGCCAACACCAAAGGCGAGTCCTTCGGCGCGGCATTCGCGGCCCTCACCTCTTCAGCGAGACCTTTCAGATGCTGGCTGGCCGTCGCGGCATCATGCTCGGCGAATGCCAGTTGAGCCGCGACGACTCGGGCTCGAGCGACGCGTAACTTCTTGACGGCGGGCAGCTCCTCAGCCGCCTTGCCTTCTTCAGTTACTGGGGACAGCGCGCCCTTGAGTCGTTCCCGAACAGCGGTGGTCTGTTTTGACGCCACGCTCCAATAGATCATCTCGGCTGCGACACTTTTGGGCGCCGGGACTTTGGCGTTCGGCCGCAACAGGAGTTGTGGGTCATAAGTGATCTGCCAGTGAGTCGTGTGCGGAAACACCTCAGTCGGGAACTTGCTGGGTAGCACAATCTCACGGAGTGTTTCGGCGACATCGACGGCGGGGGCGTTCTTCTCTTTCCAGATCTTGCAGAGCTGCCACAGGTTGGCAGAAATCGCCGTCGCGTTCGGATCATTTGCGGCGTTGCGGGCTCCGTCACCCTTGAACGCATCCTTGGCCAGCTTGAGGGACTCCGGAATGTTGCCCTTCTGAGCTTCCTGCAAGGCCAGGTTGAGTACGGCGAAGCCCGCGAACGGTTGCTGTTGCGCCGCAGGCCTGCCGCCAAAGACATTCCGCAAGAAGTCGAGTTGCGCGTCACACCGGTTCACGGCGGCGACGCCTGCCAGAAACACAACCACCGCCAGCCAACGCCTCAACATCTCGTTGTCCTCTTATCGGGAGTTCGCTCGCGCGGAGCGTTCTGGTTCAGTCAACGCCTTTGGGTCACAGGCCAACCTCACGCTCGCGGTTACTTGCGCGGAGTCGGGTGAAAGCTGTTGTAGATCTTGCTGATGTTTTCGCGGTCGCCGAGCTGATTCTGTTCATGCGACTTATCAAGCGTGGCTTCCCAGACCTTGCGGTCACCGTCGAACGCCGCCACATGCCAGTAATGGAACCGGGCGAACCCATAGCGAAACCCGGTCACGCGCTGACCACCTCGATCTTCGTCGTAGGCTTCCAGCAGCATCAGAACTTCAGGGTCTGTTGCCACGACAAACGACAGCAGCACGCCATCCAGTACACCGGCTTTCGGGGCTGAGTAGTCATACAACGGCCGCGGCGCCAGCCGCAGTTCGGTGCGTTGTTCCTTGGGGTCATACAGCTCCGCGCGGAAGTTGCGGGCCAATTGGCGCATCTGGAGCAAGCGGGCTGTACGTGTTGAACCCGGCTGCGGTGCGTTCTCGCCTTTGAAGTCAGTCCATTCGACGCCGGGTTCCTTCGGCGTCCATCCGAGAGTTCCGTTGTAGCTGGCACGCAACGGGCCGGGCGCCAGCGAGTGCAGCTCATGTTTGGTGTAGATCTTGCCGTCGTAGCCGTACGTGAAAAGAGACCCGATCGCGAGCGGTCGTCCTTCATGCGTCCAGACGTAGATCGCTCCACGCTCCTGCTGACGAATTGGATTAGTCCAGTTCATCAGTGATTTCTCGTTGAGTGTCAGCTTGGCGCGATCGCGCGGGAACTCCATGACATACTTCTTCGCATCTTCCAGGAAGTCCGTCTGTGCGGGCTCGGCGTCTTTCGGCGTTTGCGCCTGAGTGGTCGCAGCAAACGCCGTTAGGCATATCAACAGCAGCGCGCGGATCATCTCAGTTCCTTGAGTTCGCGGAGTCTTTCAACGGGTGTTCGAGCGAGAACAGCGAGTACGGTTCGCGCGGTGCGTCGATCGGGTTTTTGAGATGCGGCACGCTCCAGACAACCTTGTCACGAAAGGTCCCCCGCATCGCATCGCGATTCATGCGAGCCATACCAAAGTGCCACTGCGGCGTATCGCCCTTGCGCGTCGCTTCAATCAGCAGGAAGACTTCCGGATCGGTGCCCTCCACGAAGGCGAACAGCGCCCCGTCAACCGCAGGTGATTTGGAGTTGTTGCCAGCTGGGTACCGATACACGGGTTGCGGTAGCAGCCGCAGTTGTCGGCGAACGCCTTCCACACCACCTCGCGTGTCTGTGAGATGGGCCGAGAACTCACCCGCCAGCCGTCGCATCTGAGTCATGCGGGCGCTCATCGCTTTGGCTGGAACATCCACATCGGTCAATGGCGTCAGCGTGAGTCCCGCCGACTGCGGTGCCCAGAAATTGATGCCGTCCGCTGTGCCTGTCAGGTTCCTCGCCGAGAGGGATGACACTTCCAGCGTGCGGCCCCATTTCGGAACGAAGAAGCGGTACCAACTGACAACTGCCGCCGGCCGACCCTGATCGGTCCATAAGTAGACGTCGCCAAAGACCGAACCGGCCGTGGGGTTCGACCATCTGAGAATCGGTTCGGGATGCAGTGTCAGTTTGGTCCCGGCGCCTTCACCGAGTGTGAACTGAGACTGCAGCGCGAACTCCTTCGCCATCGTGGCGACCGAAGCACGCAACTGTGTGTCTGTCGGTGGCGGAGTTTTCTCGGACTCTTCAGCGTTAATCGCCGAAGACCACAAGCAGGCCGACGCAGCAATTCCCAGCGCGATCATGCTGCGAATCTTGAACAGCAATGTGTTATTCATCATGCCAACCCCACAAATCGTCGCCAGACCCATTCGACTGTCAGCAGCCCCAGCATCCATGTCCATAGCCACCAGTTTGGCCACAACGGAGTCTTCTTAACGACGGGCGTACCAGCCTTAAGCGGGACATCGCGCAAAACCGTGGCGAGCTGCGACGCTTCCGTGATGACTTGCCCGCCCGAGTGCCGTGCAATCGAAGTGAGCAGTTCGTGATTCGGAAACGGATTCTGCTGCTCAAACGGATCATGCAAAACTTGGATATCCAGCGAAGTACTGTCGACCTGAGTGAATTCCTCCATGGCGGTCAGTTCCACTCGCAACGACTGACTCGCGGAGCCCACGGTCAGCGCGTCCGCAATAGGTAGCGCCAGTTGGAATGCTGGCTTGCCAGCTGCGGTGTCGACTCGCGGCAGGTCGAATTCTTCGCCCCAGGCAACGAATGGTCCTGACTCACCACTTTCACGTGTCTTGCCTTCCGGCCAGCGAATCGGCGAGTAGTTCGATTCGAGATCCGTCAGCGAAGCCTGCGGTTCGACCATGCTGGTGATCTTGTAGGAGCCTGTCGGAGTCGCGGACTCGTCGAACGCCGCAGCCGTTAACGTGATCGTTTCGCCCGGCCGATAGAACTTTTTGTCTGCCGTTACGACCAGCCGGCGGCGGCCAATGGAAGATGATTCGGTCAACCAGTAGATCGAGTTCCGCCAGAACTTGCCGAAGTATCGCGTGTCGCCGTCGCCCCACTTGTTGAGGAAATCATTTGCCCACGGAGAAGTGACCGGCATCGCCATCACCAGGGTACGACCTCGACCGTATTGACCGCTTACGATAGCGGGAGTGTTCGTTGGCAGTGGCTCTGATGATGCAGTCGACGAACCGGTAGCGACATTGGCAGCCGTGGCCTGCTTAGGATCGTCCGGCTTCTTAGTGGAACCGTTCGGGCCCAATAGATTCTTCCGCAGTTGGTCGAACAGGCCGGGACGCTGTTTCGCCGGTTGCACCACCGCGAGTGTGGGTGGTGGTTCTGCGGCCGCCAGGTTCGAGTTTGCAATGACACGTGTCAGGTTCGGTTTGACGGCGCCCCAACGGTTCGCCCCGAAGAACGCCGGAAACTGACCGACGATCTCGCGGTTCTGCACGGCGTTACTGGTCAACATCCACAGAGGATGATTCAGCGCCGTGGCATCGGCTTTCACACTGACCTGTGTACCCGGCAGCCAGTCGTTGTCCTCACGCAGCTCGATGGGCAACATCGACGCAATGGGCGTCTCATCCCAGTTCCCGGCCGAAAAACTCTTCTGGCCGCCGACCATCACCAGTCCGCCGCCGCGCTGGCCGATCCACTGCTCAATCCATTCGAGTTGTTGATCGGTAAACGAGTTCGCTGCGACGTCACTGAGAATAAGGGCGTCGAAGGCTGCCAGTTCGGCCACAGTTTCCGGGAAGCCCCGCACGGTGCCGAATTGCGAGTTCTCACCGACTCTCTGCAATCGGGTGCGTCCGGCTTGAGCGTGCAGCACGACGCATTCAATATCTTCATCTTCCGTGAGTGCGTTCTGGATGTCTGAGTAAGGCCCGCGCACTTCATACTTCGTGCCGCGCTGCACAGGCTGCAGCGGTTGCGAACTGCCTTCGATATACAGCACGCGAATCTTCGTGCGGTCGATCATGACCTGCGTCGCGAACTCGTTGTTCGTCGCTGACACTTCATTCGGTAGCGACGAGACTTTGACCTTCAACTTGCGAGTCTTCGGTTCCGTGCGGAAGCTGAGTTCGACCGACTGGAATCCATCGTGCAACGTTACCGGCAGCACGGGAGCCAGTTGGCGTTCACCGGAGCCATCTGAACTGCCCGGCTCCACCAGTGAGACCTCACAACGTCGGCCCTCAAACCCGTAGCTGCGCAGGAAGATTTGCACGTCCACCGACGTGTAACGTCGGACGCGAGCCGGGACGACAACGGCCACCACAGCGACGTCGCCGCCTTTGCTGGTGTCACCCACTGGCACAACATGCACGGGGACTTTCAACTTCGCGAACTGCGCCGCCACTTGCTCGACACCGTTCTCATCACGCGAACGGCCGTCCGAAAACACCACAATGCCGGCTGGAGGTCGACGGCCGAAGCGACTTGATGCCTGGCGCAGAGCAGTCACCAGTTGAGTGTCGGAATCAACAGGCTCCAGCGGCTTTTCGTTTGTTTTCTTCTTGTCGACCGATGGCGCCTTTGCATCCGGCTGAGTCTGATTGCTGTCCGCCGTTTTCTGTTGGTCAACTGCAGCGAGCCGGTGTCCGAACCGGAACAGTTTGACGTCGGCGTGCGGATCATCACCGATGCTGGTTTCTGCTTCACGCATCAGTCGTCGTGCGTGTTCGAAGCGGGTTTCTTTGTCTCCGAACGCCATGCTTTGCGAGGCATCCAGCAGATAAAACAAATCGGGACGATCAATTGGTCCGGGTGTTTCCGTGACGTCGCTTGGGTTGAGAATGATCAGCGCCAAAGTTGCGATGGCCAACGCTCTGAGCGTCAGCAAGCCCGCTCGTCTAGCAACCGCCGCCGGAGGTCCAGCCACCAGCCTGAGCAGCGCGAACACGCCCAACAGCGCCAGCGCGAAGCCGCCGATCACGGCGAGAGTCAGCGGTGTGAGGAAGGAGAGGGTCGCAAGCATGTTGTGAATCGTTGCTCGTGAGTGAGGGCGGTTGTTAATCGATAGAACTGGGTCGTTACTTGGCTTCGAACTTTCCTAACAGTTGTTCAACGTACGGGTCTTGTGGAGTTCGTGGACCACGCCAGTAGCCATCAACGGTCCAAATCTCTTTCTCTTTGAAACTGACCTTCACCGGCGAGGCGGTCATCTTGGCAAGAGTGAACACCCAAGCGGCTTTTCCATCCGCAGCATCCTTGCGGGCTTCCAGAAGCAGCAGCAGTTCGGGATCGGTTGTCTCGGCGTAAGCAAACAGCGCGCCGTCGAAAGCGCCGGCCTTCTCGTCTTCCCAGCGATGCAGCGGTTGCGTCAACAGTCGGCCTTCCTGCCATTGGTTACGCCGCTCTTCGGTGACAGAAAACTGTCTGGCAATGGCGCGCATCTGAGTCAGTCTCGCCGTCGGAGATTCAGCGGGAATGGGAGCATCTGGCACGGCCTGCGGCTTCCAGGCTGAGGATGGAGGAGACCAGACAGCTTTGCCGTTGCGAGTCACCTTCAGCGGCTTCTGAGTCAGTGAACTCAACTCCCAATAGAATCCATTCTCACGCGAGGACATTCCCGCTGCCGCAACCGGTCGCTTGCCCTGCAGAATTAGAAACAACGCTCCATGCCCGAACGCTGAAGTCACAGGATTGGTATATCGCAGAATCGGATGCTCGCTCCGTGTGAGCGGTTCAGGTTTGTCGCCGCCTGTTTCGATTGTGGCATCATCCAGAATCTGCTTCATCTGCTCGACTTCAGTCTTACGCATCGCTTCGGCTTCGGCGGCTGCTTCTTCCGCTCGAACGGT
This sequence comes from uncultured Planctomycetaceae bacterium, assembly GCA_964386705.1. GTDB lineage: Bacteria > Planctomycetota > Planctomycetia > Planctomycetales > Planctomycetaceae > AM-0621. The sequence continues at coordinate 26,915 of CAYLTY010000080.1, read as the reverse complement.
GGCCGTCGAAAACGCCACGACTAGCAATGCGAACCAACACGGGCCGCTAGCGCTCATGTCGCTGCTGGACGCAAGACCTCGGTTCCCTTCCAGGAATCTCATGGCTGTCCCTTTCGAGTCACGGTCGGCTTATCAACGCGAGGCACTTCCTTGGTCTCTGACTTGATCTTGCGAGTTTCTGTTTTCGTCGCGCGAGCACTGTCGGTTGAGAGCACCTGCAGGTATCGCTCAACCAGTTCCTGATACTTCGGCGGAGAAACCTCGTCGGTTGCCGCTGCCAGATCTCCGAGGATCAACGTCTGAATTCGCTCCTGCAGGTCTTCCTGCAACTGCAGCGCGAGAGCATCAAAGACGCCGGGAACCTCGTAGCGGTTGCTGGCGCCGAGCCACTCGCGAACGATGCGCTGGAAGTCCGACGAACCGACCCCCGCCTTACGCAACTGCGAAAGCAATTCGTCGCGAGCCGTGGTATTGAAACCTTCTTCGTCCAGCTTGCTGAGCAGTTCCTGAAGATCCCTCATCAGGGTACGAACGTCGGAAGGCGTTTCCAGGTTCTTCATTCGTTCGCGAAGATCCGCGATCTGTTGCTCCAGCTTGATCAGATTCTCCGCCTTCGGTGCGACGACTGCTCGATAGACCGAACCGAGCCGCTGGCTGGCGATTTCCAGTCGGTCGGCTGCGTCCAGACTTCCGACCCGGGCATCTTCCAGCTTGCCATTCCGGATCTGAGATGCCGTGGCCTGCATATTGGCAACGGCTGCCTTGAGGTTGGTTTCCTTCAGCAGTTCATTGATTTTTGCAATCGCTTCGTTGTCCGCCGAACTGGTCGATTCTGTGATCGATTTCAGAACATCTTCGAGCGTCGCTCCGGACTGAGCCAACTGCTCGGCCTGCTTCGCGAGTTCTTCGCGGGCCTGTTCGGGAGTCATCCCGCCGCCAGCACCCTTCTGATTCTTCTTGTCCGGCTTGTTGCCCCCCTGCCCTGCTCCATCCTTTTCTTTTGGCTTCTCGGTCTCGTCCTTGGATGTCGTGCTTCCGGGGCCCGTTTGCTCTGCTGCAGGCTTGTCGGTCTTGCCGCCGCCCGAATCAGTCTTGTCCTTATCCTCTCCTTTGGGATCGTCCGGCTTCTTGTCGGTGCCGTTACCGGAACCCATCGGTTGCTTCTCGTCCTTGCCGCCGGCGCCGTCACCAGTGGGTGGCGTTTCCGGCATCGGAGTTTTGGTCGATGAAGGACCGACCTTGCCGCCTTGGCCATCCTTCATCGGTTTATCCGGTGCAGGCAACTGACTATCCGGGTTGTTTCCGCCTTGGGCTTTCGGCGATGGCTGAATCTCGGCGTTCGGGTCCATCTTGCCTCGGCCACCATTGGAAGCCGCGTTGGCGATGCCTTTGAAGTCCCGCAGAAACTGACGTTCGGCTTCGGCCAGTTTCTGAGCCATCTGTTGCGCCGCCTGAATGCGCTGCGGCGTCTCTTCCTTCAACAAGGCTTCGAGCTGCTTCGCGATCTCGCGAAACATGACCGCAGCCTTCGCGGCTTCTTCCTGAGCTTGCTTGGAGTTACCTCGCTCCAACGCTTGCGAAGCGTCGTCTGTCGTTTTGGCGGCTTCGACAATGCGCTGCTTGGCGAGGTCCGAGGCACGCTTCAGTTTGCCTAGCGTTTCTTCAATCGCCTGTGCTTCCAGAACCGCGTCGGTCTGTTTCTCTTTGAGTTGGCCGCGAGTCGGCGCGGCTGGCTTCGCCGGTTCATTGGCAGGTTCCGGGGCGTCCTGGGCGAACCCGCATGTTCCCGCAAGCACGACCGACAAGGCGATGAACTTTTTCATGATCTCAGGTCTGATGAAGAGTGTGGTTTGCGGTGTTGATGTCGTTCGGATTGATTCGGGCGAACTTTCTCAAACGGATCAGTTGCTGCGGTCTTAGAGCGGTTTCAGACAAAATCGGTGCCTACTGGCTGGCTTCGCTTTTGGATGCATCCAGGCCGCTGGCAATGGCTTCTTCTTCAGTGGCCAGCGCTTCCAGTCGACGAATCAATTCCTTTGCTTCTTCACGGTCTGTCTTGGGACGACGAAGTTTCTGGGCCTGCATGCGATCAAACGCTCGAATGGCAGCGGCTTGACCTCGATTAGGGTTCTTCAGAATGGCTTGAACCGTTCGATCGCGCTGCTCGATGAGGGCCTTCAGCGCGTCCTTCATCTGCAACGTCGCGTTATCCCACTTACCGACGGAGAGCGAATCCACCGCTGCGAGGATGGCTGTCTCGGCCTGATAGAACAGTTCCGTGTCATCGAAGCCGCGCGCTTCGAGTCCTAACGCCGTATCGCGAACATTCTTCGCCAGGTCAGTTTCAAACTGCATCAACTGGTCGAGAGTGCTTGGATCCGGCTTACGTCCGGCCATCGCCCGCTTCTCGATCTGAATCGTGCGATTGAGTCCAAAACGCTGGCGGTTGATCAATTCTTCCAGCGACTTCAACTGCAGACCCATGTTTCCCGGCATGGGGTCCATCGGGTCGGGGTCCTGCACTCGGTACTCGCGCTTGAACGGACGAATGTCGATGAATCGCATATCCGTTTCCGTCCGTTGGGCCTTGCCTGGCAGGTTGTCTTCGGCGAACGCGAAGTACAGCACGGAGTCCTTCTGAGTCAGTTCAAAGTGTTCCAAGGGCAGAATTCGTTCCAGCAGAGCCTTCGTCTTCGGGCTGATCTTGCCGGTCGACTTGGCCTCTTCGGCTGCTGCGACGACGGTCGCGAAGTCTTCATTGATGAGCGGAATCTCCTGCTCGTTGTTGACCTGAAATACGACGCCGGCCTTGCTGAGTCCATAGTCATCGCTGACGCGCACCCGCATCGGCAGTTCCGCGAGCGTGTGCACTTCGATCGCATCGTTCGGTGACTCAAAGGAAACCTGTGGCGGCTGATCCTGACGAACGCGAATGCGATACTTGTTCTCTGGCAATCGAGTACCGTCAACAGCTTCAGCCAGCAGGCTGTACGTGCGGTCTTCGACCAGTTGCAGAGTCGTTGTGGCCAGAGCCGTTCCCGTAAGGCTCAACGGAATGACTTCAGGCTCGTTGGGATCATCCTCATCGCGGGGTTGCTTCCTCTTCGCCAGCACAATCGACGCCGACTTCACTGGCTTGTCGAACTGGATGAGGTACCGTGCCTCGGTGCCCTGCAGTGCGCTGACATCGGCGTCTTCGACAGTCGAAGGTTCCTGCCCCGTGTACTCGGGCGGAGTAAGTTCAACTTTCAGGCTGGCGATGCCCAGCGGTCGACGAATTTCGATGCGATAGACAGGACTCTGCAGGTCGCCAGCGATGGCGCGATATTCGATCACTTTCGTCAGCCGATTCAGTGCTGCGACATAGCGAACTCGCTGCCGACGATCAGCCAATGCCGGAGCCGTCGCAGGCGGGGTGCTCGTGGATACGGCGATGACGGATTTCCGAATCATTGGGGGCTGTGCCGCAGGTTCACGTTCGAGCGTGCGTTCGATCCATTCCCCATCGGAACCCGCTTGCCGAGTCAGCAGGACAACGTCTCGATCGGCCCGACCGACGAGTTCAATGGCCAGACTGATGCCCTGACCTTCATCAACCGTCTGATCTCCGGGAGCGACAATGAGTTCTCGATAAGGTTGTTCGTGCAACAGCGCACGCTGAGCAGCATAAGCCCATTCCCAGTTGAGACTGGTGGCTCCAAACAACAGCAGGCCCACCGCCAGGGTACATGCGGCGGCCATCGTCAGCCGCCGCGTCGGCAGCACATCTTCCAGCGTTAGAGGTAGGGCTCGACGGTGAGTCTCAGTCGACAATGCTTCGACCAGCGTCACTGCGACGCCCTCGGATTGAGTCTCGTCGGCTTTCATGCTCGCGAACTGCACCGTTGTCCGCACCGATTGTCCCAACTCGGGGAACGCCGCTTCGATCTCGGCGGCTGTGCGAGGTTTGCTCCAACTGCGGCAGGTACGCCACAGCGAGCCGACGGCGAAGACACCGAACGCGGCGGTCAGCACTGATAGCAGCACCATGCGCGCTGTGGCATCCAGCTCCCAGCGATAGTCAATCACTGTGAGCAGGCTGACTCCGGCAACGGCCAGCAGGAGCGAACTCATCAATACCTGCCCCAGCTGCAAGCGCTGCTTGCGCCGCCAGAGCAGTTGAAATCGTTTGAGAAAGGCGTCACTCATCATGTACCTCACAACGTCAGGCCGTGGTCCGGTTGCCGACGAAACTTTCCAGCAGCAGCACCGCCATCAACAGGCACGCCAGCCACGGCCATAACTCGTCCTGACGGATCTCCACATTGCTCAATGCTGCGGCGGTGTCAGACGAGCTCTCGTCGTCCACGAACCGCATCGCGAACCGATTCTCGAAGTCCTCGCGTGAACATCGTTCAGTTTCCGATTCACGAGGACTTGTGTTGATGACGTCCGAATACCGTTCGAAGTGATTCACTCCGGGCACCAGTGAGACTTCCGCGCTCTGGGGTGATTGCGACCGCGGAGCCGTTTTCTGATCTGATTCTGAAATCGCCTGCTTGTCTGCGATATCAATCGATTGACTGCGAATGCGGCCGCCTGCTGACAGGCCAACCTCATATCCGAGCAACTGGTGAACCATCGGCAGGAACAGTCGACTGCCGCACCAGTCGCTCCAGTCACGCCCGCAGGGAGTCGTCACCCAGAGCAATGTCCCTTGTCCCACAGGCCGCTCGATCACTGCCGCGCCATGAGTGTTGAACTCAGCCAGCACCTTCGCGTCCGAGGACGGATTGATGGGCGTATAGGCTGCGAACATCAACCGCCGCAGGTCTCCATATTGCGGATCACTGAGTGGTTGAAAGATCGGATGCTTGTCGTCCCAACTCGCCAGTCGCCACGGCAGATCGCGAGTGACGTGCGGCTCGCCAATTTCACCCACGCCGAGACCCGCTTGAATCAGCGGAGTCGCGGACTTCGCCGTCACCTGATCGCCGGTGAAGACCAGCAACCCACCGCCCGCTTTCACGAAACTCGCAAGCTGGGCAGCGTCAGCGCTGCGCACGTCGCCCACGTTCGCCAGGACGACGGCATCGAAGTTGTTGAGGGTTGGCAGATCATCCTTATCGGTCTCTCCGTACTGGATCAGCTCCGTATTGAAGGGGCTCCCATTGAATGATTCACCCGGCGCGGCCAGTCGCAAGGCCATTTCCAGGAAGTAGGTTTCGCTCAGAATCGGTGCCGAACTGTCGCCCCCGTTGACGACGAGCACTCGATAAGGAGCAGCGGCAGCGATTGCGAAATATCGCTGATTGTCGAACGCGAGGTCATCGTCGTACTCCACGAACACTCGCCCCTGCCAGCGCCCTTCGCTCAAGGCCGGCAGGTCGAAGTCCAGGGTAATCGTAGCGCCTGGTTCCAACTTGACTCGTTCACGCTTCGTGACGCGGTCCATCAGTTTCGTCGAATCAACCCGATGAGTGTTGCTCTTCGCCATCAGCGACAGCGGTGTCTTGCCGACTTCCATCACCACGGCGACATCGTCCAGAGCGAACGCTCCGCCGTAGGTGATAGACGCTCGCAAACTCGCCGGTTCTCCGGGACGAACCCAGACGCGAGGAACTCGAACTTCGGAGACCGCGATGTTGTTCACGACGGAGCGGCCAAGGTCATGCAAGTGCACAGCGACATCGGCTGGAAGCGGCGCGACTTCGGTCCAGTCCAACCCGGATCTCTGCATGTCCGTGAAAAGATGCAGTGTCTTCGTGCCATCCGGTGCCTTGATCAGGACATCGCGTGCCCACTCGATCGCGACCCCGTAGTTCGTCGCTCCGTAAACTGCATCTGACGCCGGTAACTGAGTTGCCCGATCGCCTGTCGTGGCTGCGTTGTCGGTGAGTGGATGCACGGCGTGATCGAAGAAGGCGATTTCAACGCGCGCCGCCGACCCGGATTCCTGAATGAGCTTCTTCGCGTCGGCCACGGCCTGATCAATCAACCGCGCCTTGTCATCTTTCAACTGCATGGTTGCCGATCGATCGATCAGCAGCACGACCAGTTGCTTCTCGCCGCTCTTGGCTTGAGCGGTGACAAAGGGTCGTGCGAACAGACCGACGAGCAACGCCACAAACGCCATTCGCAATCCCAGCAGCACCCAGCGCATCACCTTGCGACGGCGCGCGTTCTCTTCCAGAACCACTCGCAGAAAGCGAATCGTTCCCAGTTCCACACGCTTCGTCCGCAGGCGGAAGAACAGGTGGATCAGGATCGGCACGGACAAAGCTGCCAGTGCCGGCAGGAAGAAGGGTTGAAGAAACTGCATGGCTGGTGAGGGCTCGCCTCTTAAGGGACTCAGGGACTACGGACTAAACAGGATGACTCAGTCGTCGCCAGGCCAGCGGAAGCAGTCGCCCAGCTATGGCCACCGCGATGCTGACTGTCGATGTGACATACAGACTCATATTTGCTGCCGCCGACAGGTATGCCGCGACGGCTCCGTTCTTCGCGAGTGCAGCCTGATAACTTGGGTAGCTGGACAGCATGCAAAGCACCAGCGCACACGCTCCGAAGGTGTAGAGGCCAGCCCAGATGCCGCGCCAAACTCGCAGTGAGTCCATCGCCCAGCCGACAGCCGCCATCGTGAGCATCCCCGCTCCGAACAGGACCGGCGCGGCCTCGTTGGGATTGAGCTTGCCGAACAGGAGTGTGATCCACGCGCCCGGCAGGCCGCAGACCAGAACGAATAGCAGGTATTCGTCACCGGGATGCTTCCACGACACTATTGCTGCGACGAGCCAGATCATGGGCACAGCCATTCGATAGAACGCGCCGACCTTCGGCTGATCGACGGAGACATCTGTCGCGATCAGTTCCTCAGCGGAAAACATGAGCGTCCTCCTCTTTCAGTTCTGAGGCGAGAAATAGACCCAGGTTTCAAACTTCTGACCAGGTTCCGTGGCATGCGGTTGTTCCCAGACCTTGCGATCGTCCAGCGTTACGCTGAGCCCTTCGGCGGTCATACCCGTCAGACCAAATCGCCAGCCCACATCCTTCGTGAAGTCCAGCACCAGCAGCAGGTCGGGATTCGTTCCGGTGCCCGTGAATCCAAAGACCGCACCGTCCAGAACGTCTCCTGAGGTTTCCTCATAGCGATATAAGGGGCGAGTCAGCAGACGCATCTGATGTCGTTCAAGTTTTGGTGGATTGCGCAGGATTTCCGCTGAAAACCGGCGCGCGATGTCGCGCATCTGGATCAGGCGGGCCGCGCGAGTTTTCGCGGGTTCGTCAGCGATCGACTGCCACTTGATACCCGGCTTGCTGGCATTGAAGGTTCGCTCGCCGGGCCAGTCGACGCTCACCAAAGCCGGAGCGAGGGACGTGAAGCAATACAGCCACGGGCGCGGATGCACGCCCAGTTTGTAGTATTCGACTTTCATCGCCGCGGTTGGTCGGCCGCGATCGGCCCACAACCAGATCCCCGCATCTTCGATGTGTCGCAATTCGTCGCTGTAGCGAAAGACCGGAGCTGACACAAGCTTCGGCTTGGCTTGACGATCATCTGTGATGGCCAGCTTGACGGACTCCACACGTTGCTGCATGGCGCGCAACGACGCTTCGTCAGCCGTCGCCTGGTTCAGCACGATCATCGAGATCAGAACTTGAAATGCGGACATTTGAGATCACCTCGAGCGTATCGCTCTTATGCCTTCGATCGCCGAACCAGATAGTCGAGCAACGCCTGATCAAGCGGGTCATCGGTCGTGACTTCCACTCGATCGACACCGCGATTCAAGCACGCCTTGCTCAAATCCGTGCGCCACGCCTCAATCGCCGCGAGATACTTTTCCCGTACGCCTTCGGCATGAGTTGTGATCTCTTCCCGAGTCTCCAAATCACTGAAGCAGATGTTGCCATCCAAGGGCAGATCGCGCTCCCACGGGTCCCAGATTTGAAACGCCAGAACTTCGTGTTGCCGAAAACGCAGTTGATCCAACCCGCGAGTGATCGCATCAATGTCATCAAACAAATCGCTAATGATGACCACCATGCCTCGGTGCTGACACAACTCGGCGGCCTGATTTAACGCTCGCGACGCGTCGGACTTCGGCCGTGCCTTCGTGGACGAGATCACTCGCAGGATCTCATCTAACTGATGCGGCTTGGCTCGCGGCTCCAAATGCATCAACACTTCATCGGCATACAACGTCAGTCCCACGGCGTCGTGTTGCTTCAGAGCCAGATGGGCCAACGCTGCCGCGAGCGTCGTTCCATAATTGAGTTTGCTCAGCCCTTTGTTGGCACACTCCATCGAACCGCTGACGTCGACCAACAAGTGCAGATTCATGTTGGTTTCGGCGTCGAACTCCTTTACGTAGAGCCGCTTCGTTCGGGCATACAGTTTCCAGTTCACATGCCGCAGATCGTCACCCTGTGCGTACTCGCGATGCGAAGCAAACTCGACGCTGAAGCCGACGAACGGACTACGATGCAGGCCGTGCAGGAAGCCTTCAACAATGCCCTTCGCTCGCAGTTCAAGGCTATCAAGCCGCGAGAAGAAAGCAGGATCGACGATTTGTTGGGCAACGCTCGGCATGAGTTATCAGGTCATGGTTGCGACGGGCGAGGTGTGCCGTCGCGATCGGGGCCGTAATGAGAAAAGTATTCATGCTGCCGGTCCCAGACGCGGACTCGGGCAGCCGACCAGACTTTGTCGTCGTCTCGGAACACGCGGGCTTCAGCGGCTGTCAGTCGTGCGAAATAGAGTCGCCAACTGCCGTCCGTTCGTGCTTCGACCTGGGCGACGACTTCCGGATTCGTTCCGTAAGCAAACAGGAAGATCGCACCATCTTCCACGCCTTGTTTCTCTGACCGGTATCGATGCGCCGGTCTGGCTAACAGCCTGAGCTGTATCGCGTTGCCATCCAGATCCTCTTCCGCTCGAAACAGGGACGCGATGGCTTTCATCTGACCGAGTCTGGCGTTGGACGACGATGAGATTTTTGGTTGAGTGAGTTTAATCTCGGGGCGAACGGCTTCCTGAGGTTGCCAGTGCCAGCCCGGTCGTCCGTCGACTCGCACGGATTCATTCGTCAGGGAAACGAGTTCATAGTTCCAGGCGAAGTCCTCACGGTCATCCATGAAGAGGCACAGCACCGCGAGTGGTCGTTCTTCTTTGCACCACAGCCAGAGCGTGCCGTCTGTCGTTGTGCGAGCAGGGTCGTTGTATCGAAAGATCGGTTCAGCCTGCACACGCACTTTGTCCGTTTTGCCGTTGAGGCCAAGCTGCAATGTTTCCGCGCGACGACGCATCGCAGTCAGCCGCTCTTGTCGAGCAGCGTCGGCGGGATCATCAGCGAGCACCGCGTAGTGCGGCCAACAGACAATGATGAGCAACAGTGCTCGCCACATCACTTCTTCCCCTCTTCCGGCACAGCTTCCAGCAATCGATTGACCAGCGCGTCGGAATCGATGTTGTCAGCCCGTGCATGGAAATTCAGAACCAGTCGGTGTCTGAGCACCGGATGGGCGACCGCTTTCACGTCGGCGAAGTCCACGTGGTACTTGCCGCTCAGGATAGCGCGCGCTTTGGAACCTAATACGAGGAACTGTGACGCGCGTGGGCTGGCCCCATAGGAGACATACTTGTGAATCGCTTCCAGAGTTTTCGCAGACGCTCCTGAATCGACCATTCCCGGCCGGGTCGCCGTGACCAGCCGAGCCGCATACCGCACGACGCTGTCAGCGACCGGCACGCCACGGACGAGTTCCTGCAATCGCAAGACCTCTTCCGCCTGCAACACCGCGCCGGCTTGGGCCGTCACGCTGCTGGTCGTGCCCTTAATGATCTGCACTTCCTCATCAACGGTTGGGTACTTGACCCTCAGATTGAACATGAAGCGGTCAAGTTGAGCTTCCGGCAGCGGGTAGGTGCCTTCCATTTCGATCGGGTTCTGAGTCGCCACGACAAAGAACGGCGGCCTCAATTTGTACGTTTCGCGACCGACAGACACTTCGCCTTCCTGCATCGCCTGCAGCAACGCGGCTTGAGTCTTCGGCGGGGTGCGATTGATTTCGTCAGCCAGCAGGAAGTTGGTGAAGACGGGCCCGGGCAGGAACGAGACCTTGTGCTTGCCGGTCGCGTGGTCCTCTTCCATCACGTCGGTACCGGTGATGTCGGCGGGCATCAGATCGGGAGTAAACTGAATGCGCCGAAATTCCATTTCCAGCGTCTTGGCCAGCGTGCGCGCCATCAGGGTCTTACCAAGGCCGGGTACGCCGTGCAGCAGGATATGACCACGACACAGCATGCCGATCAGCAGCGAGTCAATAATCTCTTCCTGGCCAATGACGACCTTGCCGAGTTCCTGCTTGATCTTCTGCCGCGCCTCTTGCAGGCGGGCGACCGAGGCGGCGTCTTGATTCATGGGAGTCGTCATCGTGGATCTTTCTGAGGGGCATACCTGCGGCGCTAACGTGCGAAACCGCAGACGGATCTCAATCAGGTCGTTGAGGCTCTGGTACCGTGCTGGTCTTGGCGAGTCCCGACGCAGCCGCTGCCTCTTTGGGGTCGATCAAGTCGTCGCCGTCGGCATCCAGTTGCTCGAAGGCGTCGCGCGGTCCGAGGAACTCGCGCCAGGTGATGTCGCCATCGTTGTTGCGGTCCCACCGCTGGAACCAGATAGGACCAACCGGGCGAGGCCGAGTGGCGACCACAGCCGGTTGATTCATCATGCGCTCAATCTGTCGCTCGCTCGCACCGAAGGGATTGAAGATGCCGCGAGAGAATTCAATGCGGTAGCGGCGCGCCGGCTCTTTTTCGCCGAGCCCCGCGTCCTGGTCTCGCTGCATCATGGCCAGGGTCTTATCCGCATAACGCATCTCGCGCATCGAGATACGTCGATCGCCGTTAGAGTCCAGCGCCGAGAAGAAGCCAGCGCCATCGTCATAGACCATCACCTGACACGTAGTGGCGGCTGGTTCGCCCCGAGCGCGGATGAACTCCTTCATCTCCTCGCCGAAGATTTTGCCATCGCCGTCCGCGTCGATCTGATCGAAGAGGCCGCGGCCGAAGCGCTCGCGGCTCATGGTTTCGTCTTTGTCGAGATAGCCGTTCGCATCCTGGTCGAGTTCGTTGAACGTCCTCAGGGCGATCGTCATCGACGTTTCAAACGGGTCCACTTCGCGAGTTGAAAACGTGACCGTGGCGTTGGGCAGGTTCAGCGTGATCAGGTCGGGGTAGCGGTCTCCATCGGCGCGAGCGGCTGCGGATTGTTGAGCCAGCTTCAGCATCGGCTGTCCGTTCGTTCGCACGACATCAATCAGCAGGTCAGCGTCAACCGACGAGTTCTGCAGGTTAGCGAGTTCCTTCAAACTGAGCTGGCCGTCCTTGTCAGCGTCGCAGGATGCGATGCGTTCCTGCGACCAATTCAGTTCCGCGGCCGACAACTTGCGGTTGCGATCTTTGTCGTACTTCTGAATTAACTGCGCTGGCAACAGAGTCTGATGCGTGTCTCGCAGCAGTTCTGCCACCGAGGCCGACGGGGCAGCAGGCCGCGCGAGCGGCGTAATCGCATTGACGGGCTCTGTGGGCGGAGGCACGCACTCGTCGAGCGTCACGCACTCATCGTCATCGGTGTCTTTGGCGAGCAGCAGATCGACGGCGTCGAACATTTCGCGTTCGTCAACAGTGCCATTCTTGTCCGCATCGAGCATGCGAAACACTTCACCGTCACTGTCGGACGTCGTTGTGTTCTGACGATAGACGACCGTCTCGCCGCCGAAGCGTTCGATCGTCTGTTCGATACTCTTACGAGACAGCGTCAGGTCAGCCCCGATGGACTTGATGAACTCGTTGGCTGCTGCCCGCTGCTTCTCGCGAAACAGTGGTGATCGCTGAGCTTCCTCACGCGACAGCTTGCCATCGCCGTTGGTGTCCAAAGTTTTCATCAACCGGTCGATTGAAGACTGCCGTGCCGCTCCGGGTGATTTTCCGGCGATGGCGACATTCAGTCTTAGACGAAGGGGTCCATTATCGAGCATCAGGATCACATCGCGGGTTTCTGCCGTCGGATTGTCGGCGGCGAAGAGCGGCGCGGTGAGGCCACCCCACAACGCACACACCGCAACTGCGGTTGTGAAAGCTCGTTGTGGAAGCCGGATGACCATGATGCGATCTTTGTCTGAGATAGATATTGTGTCAGTGGCGACAGAAACCAGATTTCTCAACGCAGGATGAGCGCGTTTGATGAGAAGTTTGTTTGGGAGACTACGGAGTTTGCCTAAAAATCTATCGAGCTAAATTCCCTTCGCGGCCTTTTCCGGGGCAGCGGCGAGTTCGGCGATCACCGTGCCGCCACGATCCACCAGCGGAATCGGCCGGCCTTCCGGCGAAATGTTTTCCTTCGCGGGACTGATGCCGAGGCCCGCGCACATCGTCGCATAGAAATCCGTGATCTTGACCGGACGATTGACGACTTCGGTGCCGGCCTTGCCTGTATCGCCGATGACCTGACCACCCTTGATACCGCCACCACCCAGCGCGACTGACCAGGCGACCGGGAAGTGATCGCGACCGCCCGTCATGTTGAGTTTGGGCGTACGTCCGAATTCACCCATCCAGACGATCATGGTGGAATCCAGCAGCCCGCGTTCCTTAAGGTCATCCATCAAGGTTGCCCAGCCGGGATCGAGGATGTCGCAGTTGCGTTTCACTTGAGCAAAGTTGTCGGTGTGAGTGTCCCAGCCATCGAGCGTGACCTCGACAAAAGATACCCCGCGTTCAATCAGACGTCGTGCCAGCAGGCATCCCTGGCCGAAGCGGCTGCGACCGTATTTGTCTCTTAAGGCCGCGGGTTCTTCATCGAGTTTGAAGGCCCCTTTGGCGTTGGTTGCGATCATCCGCATCGCCCGCTCGTAGTTGGCTTGATGAGCCTTTACGGATGGGCCTTTGGATGAGCTCGCGAAATCGTTTTGCAGGAACTTCGCGATCTCGAAGCGGCGTTCCATCGAGTCTTTGGAAACGCCAGCCGGCGCTTTGAGGTTTTCAATCGACAGGTTGGCTCGAGCTTCCGGATCGTTGCTGTCTCCCGAAACGACCAGCGGCGCGTAGTCGGGGCCAAGGAAGCCGGGCCCGCTGGCGTCGCCGCCGAAACGGAACGGCGAAACGCTGACGTAATGCGGCAGTTCGTTCTCAGGGTCTCCGAGTTCCTTAGCGAACAACGCTCCGAGGCTGGGATAGTTCACGCCCTCTTGTCCCGGACGATGTCCAGTCAGCATCAGGCGGGTTGCACGATCGTGATCGCCTTCAGCCGTTGTAAGGCTGCGGATGATGGACAGATCCGTCATCCGCTTGGCGACTCCCGGCAGATGCTCGGTGATCTGGATTCCTGGCACGGCGGTGTCGATGGCTTTCGAGGGCCCGCCGTTGGGATGTCCAACTTTCAAATCCAGCGTGTCCGTTTGAGTCGGACCACCAGCCATCCACAGGACAATACAGGCCTTGTGCTTGCCTTTGGCCTCATTCGCGGCTGCAGCGAGTCGAGGCAGCCAGCCCGAGAAGGAAACGCCAAAAGCGTTGGCTAGAGACAACTGGACGAAGTCGCGGCGACTGAACGTGGACATGACACTTCCTTTGATCGACGAGGAAACAACCCGATGGCGTTAGCGCTCGAGGACAAACTCAGGTGAATTCAGCAGCCCCCAGAAGATTTCCTGAAAGGCTTGTTGCTGCTTCTCAGGCGTGGGCTGCTTGCGAATGTGTTCCAGCAGAAACTGTTGTTCGGGCGCCTTGGGATGGCGGGTCAGAGTGGCCAGATACAACGTCTGCAGTTTTTCTTCGGTGTTCAGGAACGGTGCGTCGAGCACCCCTCGCAACGTGCGACTTTGTTCGAGGTCCGTCGCCTCGGTCGTGATGCGACCATTCATCAGCAGTAAGGCTTGCGGGACGCCGGCGCGATACTCGTCAGGTTGATTGGATGCTGCCTCGTTCATGCGAGCAACCAACTGGTCTCGTAGACCATTAAATCGCGGCCCGGCGTCCGCGCGAGCCACTGGCAAAGCCAACGCTTGTTCTAGTGAATTGAAGACTTGTTCGGGCAAGAGTGTCTTGAGCGGGCGTAGTCCCGGCAGCGGGTCGCCCGACGTTTCGTCTACGGCGATGCACTCCCGCTGATAGAGCTTGCTTTTGCAGATGCCCGTGATCAACCACTTCACGTCATAACCAGAGACTACGAACAGCTGCGCGAGATCATCGAGGATGGCTCGTTCTGCGGGAGGCGCTTTATCGAGGTCGTCCACTGAGTCTGTCAGGCCGCGGCCGATCAACACGTTCCACACGCGATTGACCGCGGTTGAGGCGAAGTGCGGATTCTTCGGCGACGTCATCCAGTCAGCGAATGCTTCGCGGGATGTTTTGCCTTTTGGGACTTCCGCTTTCGTGCCCCACAGCAGAGCTGGCTCGAACTCCTTCGGACCATTCTCCGGGCGAATCTTCATCAGCGGCGAATCACCGACGGCTCCGTTGCGAATGCCACTGAAATAAGTAGCCACGCCCCAAAAGTCCTTCTGTTTCCAGTCGGCAAACGGGTGATCGTGACACTCCGCACAACCAATGCGGACGCCAAGAAAGACTCGCGACACGGCGCTGGCCGATGTTTCTGGCTTACCACCCACGGTCTGAAAGAAAATCACCGGAGTGCTGACGACGTTCTCCATCGCCGGGCCTTTGGCCGTGACGCCTGGCGTGTTTTGCTGAACCGTGATGATCTTGCGTGCCATTTCGTCGTAAGGCACGTTGGTCAGAAACTGCTCCTTGAGCCACGGCTCGAAGAGCACGGCGCGCTGTGCTTCCGGCGTGTTTCCGGGCACCATCATGCGGCGCCAGAGAGTCGCCCAGTGGGCGGCTGTGCGTTCCGCGTGTTTCTGCGGGCGTTTGGTTTCATTCAACAGCTGCTCAATCAACGTCGCCCGCTTGTGCTCGCCGTCGTAGCCCAGAAATTCGCGGGCTTGTGAAACGGTCGGGATGGTCCCATTCAGATCGAGGCTGGTACGTTTCAGAAACGTGGCGTCGTCGACAACCGCGGGAGGTTGCACTTTGGCTTCCTGCCACGCCTTATCGAATTGGCGATCAATCCACTCGGCCAGTTCGAGGGTGCTCAACTTCCGCGCCGCGCCATCCTCAGGGGGAGCTGCGCAGACGAAAGCCGCTTCCAAGAACAATAGCGCGAGCAGAAATCCACTCAGCCGAGTCACAAAGGCTCGCATCTGAGATCTCCTCAATAGAGATTGCGGAGTGCCATGTCTCACGATTAGAAAACGAGACTGTCACGGCGACCACCTTTTCAGGTCGCCGCCGGAAGAGCAAAATTGTTATTCAATTAGTCGCTCATTCGTTACGGTGAACTTTAGACATTATGTCTGAAGTGTCAACGGCCAATTCTGATTTCTCTGAGCTTTTTCCACGATGGATCCACGAGCTGGCTCAATTCATTGTGTCGAGAGAGCTTCGCCGCCCAACTTTGACGTTTTTTCGGCTGGCACATCCGCTTAGAATCCTGCGGCGGGAAATCCCGAGTTGTTGATGACTTCAATCGTTCGAGCCAGTTCCTGATGACCTTCGAGCTGCCTGCCGCTGATGAGAAAACTGCACCTGCGGGCGCCGTCACAGCCAGTGCTCCGGTCGCCAATTTCGGGATGACGCGGCAAGTCATTGAAGCCTTCGCCTGTCTGGCGATTGCGGTCGTGCTCTTTCGCACCTTCGCGCTCGAAGGCTACATCATCTCGACGGGGTCCATGGCTCCGAGCCTGTTCGGCTATCACAAACGAGTGGTCTGTCCGGATTGCGGTTTCCGGTTTGGTTATGGCGTCGCGTTCGACCGTGAAGTGACCACCAGCCAGATCGCGCGTTGCCCGAACTGCTCACAGTCGCAGATCGACATTTCTGATGTCCCGCGCAATGACGGCGATCAGTTGCTTGTCTTCAAGAATGCCTACGCGTTTCAGGATCCAAAGCGTTGGGAAGTGGTGGTCTTCCTGAATCCGTCCAGTCCGAACGTGGCTTACGTCAAACGTGTGACGGGATTGCCCGGTGAAGCAATTCATGTCGTCGATGGGGACGTGCACATCAACGGGCAAGTTCAGCGGAAGTCTTTGGACGTTCAACGTTCGATGCGCATTCCGGTCTTCAATCACGATCATCCTTCGCTGGAAGCCGACTGGGTGCCTCGATGGCTGGCAGACAGCGGCTGGGGAGCTGTCGATCAAGGCTTTGTGCGCGGCACTGCGGACTCGGAAGCTTATCGCTGGTTGCAGTACCTGAACTGGGGGCGTCGCATCGTGACACCTCATGCCGCACCGCGACCGCAAACGACGCCCATCATGGATTTCTACGGCTACAACCGCATCATTGGCATGGATGACGAGCGGCCGGTTCGCGATCTGATGCTCGCGGCGCAGATCGATTTGCCCCAGAGCGGTCAGTTTGCATCGGTTCTGCCGGCAGGCGGCAGTGTTGCTCTCGCTGCGTTTGATCTAGATGCCGCGCAGTTGCGGCTATGGCTGCTCAAACGCGAAGAAGATGTCCCGCGCGCCCTGGCCGCAGGCATCGAGCCAATCGCGGTCGCCCCACTTAACAAGAACTGGCTGGGGAGCAGCGTCGAGTTCGAGTTCTCCAACTTCGATCAGCAGTTGCTCATCGCCGTGAACGGTGACACGTTGCTGACTCAGGACATTCCGCAGCAATCGCCCGGCAAAGCACAACGTCGTCGTCAAAGGCCGGTGAAGTCACGCAGTTCGCAGCTAATCGTGGATGAGTTGGTCCGGGCTCCTGAAGAGAACATGTCGGAAGGCGGCTTGCCGTTGCCCGGCGGCACGATTCCCGCGCGAGCTGAGATTACGATCGCCGGTCGAACGTCGAAGGACGACATGGATCTGGCACCGCCCTTGGACCTCACCTTTGGAGATTCAGGAGCCAGCGTGAAACAGAAGCCGGTCCCGATTCGGTTCGGTTCGACGGGCGGTGCGTTCCGCGTTCGCTCGCTGCGTCTGTTTCGCGACGTGCACTATCTGTCTGAAGCTGGTCAGCACGCGACCGATCAACCGCACCAACTCGAGTCGGACGAATTCTTCTTCCTGGGTGATAATAGCCCGGTGTCGCTCGACAGCCGCGGCTGGAAGCATCCGGCCGTGAAGCGACACCTGCTGGTTGGGCGACCGATGATGGTGCACCTCCCGTCGAAGCCGGTTCGCATTCGCCTGGGCGAGTCTGTGAACTACATTCGCCTTCCCGACTTCGAGCGGATGCGCTGGATTCGATAACGGCATTGCTGAAATCTGCAACTTGGTTATCGAAACCTATTGCTTGGAGTTCGGGGTACTGAGTTGGCACATCGTCTGCTGATGCAGATCGCTGCCGAAAGCGGCATACTTCGCAACTCGGTCCGACAGATTTTTATTCCTGTTCAAGGTTTTTTGTTTCATGGCTGAGCCTACTCCTCCGGCTGCTGCGAATACTCCCGCAGCCAGTGCGACTTCGACATCCGCAACACCCCAGCCTGCGAAGAAGAAGCGTCAGCAGGATGGCCTGCGCGAGATCACAGAGTCGTTCGTGGTCGCCTTTGTGCTGGCATTCCTGTTTCGAGCCTTCGAAGCTGAAGCGTTCGTGATCCCCACGGGCTCGATGGCCCCAACGCTCTTCGGGCGTCACAAGGAAGCCACCTGCCAGGCATGTAGCTATCGGTTTGCGTTTGGCGCGAGCGATGAACTCGACGAAAGCTCAACATTGCTTGTCGGACGCCGCATCGAAACGGCGACGTGCCCTAACTGCCGCTTTGAGAACCCTGTGAAGGATGAACCTGCCTTCAAGGGCGATCGCATCATCGTCAACAAGTTCCCCTACGAGTTTCACGACCCGGAACGCTGGGACGTGCCGGTCTTCAAGTATCCGGAGAAGCCAACGACCAACTACATCAAGCGACTGGTCGGCCTGCCGAACGAGACGTTGATCATCAAGCGTGGCGACGTGTACCGGCAGGAAGAAGATCGCAGTCTGACGGTCCTGCGAAAAGTACCGTACAAGCAGAAGGTTCTGCAGATCCCGGTCTACGATCACGACTACCCGGAAACGAAGTTGCATCAGCTGGGATGGCCGCGCCGCTGGGCTCCCATGGAACGCACTGATGCAGACGTCGCTGTGCCGGAACGCAAGCTGGCGATTGGCAAGATTGCCGGTTGGGTGGACAGCAAGAACGGCTGGGAAGAGGACGATGCCACACGTTCCTTTGCTCTGAATGCAGAGAAGGTGTCGGAACTCAAGTGGCTGCGTTACCGGCACATCGTTCCGTCGGCCCGAGACTGGGCTCTGATTCAGCCGGAGAAACTGGGTGCTCGCGATCCGGACTTCTTTGCCCCGGACAATAATGGTCCGCCTGGTGTGCGTCCGCAGCTCATTACGGACTTCTGCGGCTACAACAGCTACACCGGAGGTAACGGCAATCCGAACGATGACTATTTCTGGGTGGGCGATCTGACGCTGACGGCTACCGTCACTGTGCAGTCGCTGGGAGATCAACCGGAGCTGGTCTTCGAGCTGAATGAAGGCGTGCGTTGCTACCGGGTTCGAGTTGACGTTGCGACTGGCCAAGCCCGATTGCTTGCGGTTGTGCGGTTGAATCCCGAAAGCGAAGAAGAGGATCTGCTCGCGGAAGCTTCTACTGGTCTGCGTGGTACGGGCAAGCACACCATTCGCTTTGCCAACGTCGACGATCGATTGTGCTTCTGGGTGAATGAGTCACTGGTTGAGTTCGGCGCCAAGGCCGAATACCGAGTGGACGAGGCAACTCAACCCGGACCGCGCGATGAGGACCTCATGCCGGTTGCAGTGGCGGCCAAGGGAGTTGCGGCTCGTGTTTCCAAGCTTTTGATTCAGCGGGATATCTACTACCGCGCCAGTCAGGTCGACAATCTGGATGCGGGCCGCTTTCATGCAGACGACGACGAGCACCCCGATCCCTACACGTTGCGACACAGCGTAAAGAATCCTAAGGAGTGGTCGACGGTCTACTTCTCACGTGCGCGTGAAGCGAAGTTCACGTTGGGTGCTGACGAGTATCTGATGCTCGGCGATAACAGCCCCCGCAGTCAGGACAGCCGCGTCTGGCCCAATTCTCGCGGTGCTCCTCGCCGGCATGCGGTTCCGCGTTCTGCCCTCGTTGGTCGGGCATTCTTCGTCTATTGGCCCCACGGCGTGCCGTTCTTGAACAACGGTCAGGGCTATCCCATTACCTACGTGAGTTCACCGGATGGCCAGGAACGAGTGCCTGACATGCGCATTCCATTCTATCCCAACGTTGGCAGCATGCGTCGAATTTACTAGCAACTTGCCGCGTACCTGCGTGGCGCGAGGCGTTGAGCCAGCGCTGAGGATGAAGACGCCATGGCGCTACGGACGGTTGCCGCGTTGCTGATGCTATCACTGGCCATCGCCGGATGCGGTCGGTCTGTGCAACAAGTGGCTGCCGACCAGTTGCGTCAGGCCGGTTGCGATGTGCGCTCGCGACCGGCAGCTCAGGGGCTGGATGTCTTCTGGGTCGAGTTCCCCGCACAACGCCCGAAGGCGGAGTGGCTGGAGTGCCTCAACAAGCTGCCGACACTCGACACGCTCATTCTGGCACGAACGGAACTCGCTGACTCCGACTTAAACAAGCTGCCGCAAGTTCCCCGCTTGAAGCTGCTCGATCTTTCCGACAATGCGTTGACCGACGCAGTTGCTCCGCTGCTCTTGCGGCAGGGTTCGATTGAGACCTTGGTGCTCGACGGCAACGCGATTACCGATGCCGCTGTAACCGACTTGGTTCAACTCCGAGGACTGAAGGCACTCAGCCTGCAACGAACTCGCATTTCGGACGCTGGAGCGGAGCAGTTGAGCAAATCGCTGCCAACTTGCCTGATTACCCGTTAGCTCAGCTTGCGATGAGCGTCGCGCAGCAGTCGCTCGGTCTCATCCCAGCCAATGCAGCCGTCCGTGATGGAGACGCCGTATTGGAGTTGCTTCGGATCTTTCAAATCCTGCTTGCCGGGGTTGAGGTTGCTTTCGAGCATCAGGCCCATGATGGCTTTGTTGCCAGCGGCGCGTTGCTCGATCACGTCATTCCAGGCGATGGACTGCTTGGCAAAGTCCTTGTTGGAATTCGCGTGGCTGCAATCGACCATCAGCTTCTGAGGCAGACCAGCCTTCGCGAGTAACGCTGCGGCATCCGCAACGCCGGCTGCGTTGTAGTTCGGCCCAGAACGTCCACCCCGTAAAATCACATGCCCTGAAGGGTTGCCGGTTGTCTGAATGATGCACGTCTGCCCGTCCGGATTGATGCCCAGGAACGCATGCGGCGAACGCGCCGAGATCATGGCGTCAATCGCAACCTGCAGTTCGCCGTCCGTGCCGTTCTTGTAGCCAACGGTCATCGACAGCCCGCTGGCCATCTGGCGATGAGTGGGCGATTCGGTCGTCCGGGCACCGATCGCCGTCAACGTGATTAAGTCAGCGATGTACTGCGGTGCAACTGGTTCGAGCAGTTCGGTTGCGGCGGGCAGGCCCAGGTTCACAACATCCAGCAGAATCTGCCGCGCTAACTTCAAGCCGGTTTCAATGTCGAACGTGTCGTCCAGGTGCGGGTCGTTGATCAAACCCTTCCAGCCGACGGTCGTGCGAGGCTTCTCAAAATAGACCCGCATGATGACCAGCAGCTTGTCGGCAACCTCATCCGCAAGCTTCTTCAGCTTGCGGGCGTATTCCATCGCGGCTTTGGTGTCGTGAATCGAGCACGGTCCGACGACGACGACGATACGGTCGTCTTCGCCGCTGAGAATTCGCATCAGAGCTTCGCGCGATTGAACGACGGCCTGTGCGGCAGAATCAGTGATGGGGAATAAAGTTTTCAGTTCGCGGGGGGAGACGAGAGGAATGATGTCGCGAACGTGGATGTACTGAGTCTTGGAAGCGGTCACGGAGAATCTATCCTAACACATAGAGCGGCAAATTAACTTCTATGATCTAGTGCGACGAGATACTCGCGACGTTAAGTCGCTGGCCACACGAGTGGCGTATCCGGATTGTTACGTCTTCGCCGCCTTGTGTCGCTCAACGAAACATTCGCCGCTCGAAACCGCAGAAATTGCTGCGAGACGAGCGAGTTTGTTCGGAACGTTCGACACGCTTTTCTCAGACGCAGTTCACAACAGCCCGGCGATCGGTTCGCCGTTGTAGAGGTGATGCGGGCGTTTGACGTCATCCAGCCAGTAGGCCGTGCGCGGAATACCCAGGGCGCTGTAGATCGTCGCGGCCATGTTCTCGGGCGTCTGAGGATTGCTGGCCGGATACGCGGCGTTCTTGTCGGAAGATCCGATGACCGTACCGCCGCGAATGCCGCCACCCGCGAAGAAGACGCTCTGCACCGCTCCCCAATGGTCGCGTCCAGCGCCGGTATAAGACTCCTTCAGCGTCGACAGTTTCGGCGTGCGTCCGAACTCACTGCCCATCACGACTAGAGTCCTGTCGAGTTGTCCGGTCTCCTTCAGGTCATCCAGAAACGCACACAGAGCCCTGTCTGTGGGCGGGAACAATTTCTCTTTCAAGCGATAGAACGCATCGCCGTGAGTGTCCCAAGTCTCGTTGTTGCCGAGATTGACCTGCACCATGTTGACGCCGGCAGAAACCAGGCGAAACGCCATCAGCATCGACCAGCCGAAGCTGTTGCGACCGTAGCGGCGCAGAGTGGCATCTTCCGCACTAGTCACATCAAACGCGCTGCGAATCTTCTGATCCGCCAGCAGCGAGATGACAGCCTCACACTGTTGGTCGTACTTCTTCACCGCGACAGACTCTTCCAGTTCGCGGCGTTGCTCGTCGAGGTCCTGCAGCAGGCTCATGCGGGCATCCAGCCGGCCGCGCGTCAGACCTGGGCTGAGGGTCAACTGCGGAGCGCGATAGGTCCGTGCATCAGGACTTTGCGGCGGCTTCTTGGTTTGGTTCGGGAACGTGTATTCCGGATATGCGCCACGCCACATCGGGTCGCCGTAGGGAGACGCCTCGATGAAGAACGGGTCACGCTGATGGCCCATCAGGCCGCCGTAGTTGCCGGGAATGACCCCGCCCGACCAGTGCACCAGACGTTCGGGCAGCACGATTGACGGCGGCAGGTTGTTGCGGCTGGGGATCGCATCGCCCACGGTCGACGCGATCGAAGGCCAGTCGCTCGGACGTGGCTTCCGGTCACCCGTGAAGCCCACCGATTTCACGCTGCGGCCAGTCAGCATGAAATAGTGGCCGAGCGTGTGATCGTTGGTGGGGTGCGTCAGCGAGCGGACCACGGCCCAGTCGTTGCTGCGTTCGGCCAGTCGCGGCAGATGCTCGCAGATCTCGATGCCGGGTGTTCGCGTGGCGATGGGCTGGAACTCGCCGCGAATCTCGCTCGGTGCGTGAGGCTTCAAGTCGAACGAATCCTGCTGAGCTAGTCCGCCACTCAGAAAGATGTAGACGCACGACTTCGCAGTCCCAGTGGTAGCGGCCCCCTGCCCTTCAGACGCCTGCACTGAGCGCTGTTGAGCCATGCTCAGGCCGAGCAGTCCGATGGCTCCCGCCTGCACGGCGGTGCGTCGCGTCAACTGCGGATGAAGCAGAGAAGACGGGTTGAGTGCAGCACTCATAGGCCGTACCTCGTCGGAATTTGTGTCTTACCGTTCACAAAGCGTGGTGAAGATAGTTACCGGACACCGACCAAGACAATCGCCATCCCGTGAGAAGATTGTTGCGGAGCCGCCCGAGAACCCTCCAGACTCTGTTTCGAGGATCTCTGCCGAGCCATCTGTGCCATCGAACATCGGCTGCAGAATCTTGACCGAGATCTGCCTGATCCTGCCTGCCTACTCGCCGAAGAACCCGCCCATGAATTGCTTCAGCTTCACGCCGGTGACATCACGTCGAGATTGGTTACGGCAATCTGCTGCCGGGTTTGGCATGCTGGCTCTCGCAGGAGTCGCACAGGACGAAGCCCGTGCGGTGTCGAGCCCCAGCGATCCGTTGGCGCCTCGAGTACCTCACTTCCCAGCCCGTGCGAAGCGAGCCTTGTTTTTGTTCATGCACGGTGGGCCATCACAGGTCGACACCTTTGATTACAAGCCTCTGCTGGAACGCGATCACGGCAAGCCCCTGCCTTTCAACAAACCCCGCGTGTTCTCGGCGGCGACCGGCAATCTGTTGAAGTCCCCCTGGAAGTTTCAGCAGCACGGCGAAAGTGGCACTTGGGTGAGCGAACTGTTTCCGCACGTGGCGAAGCAGGTGGACCAGCTCTGCATGATCAATTCGATGTGGGGATCCAACTCGCGGCACGGTGGTGCCCTGATGGAACTGCACACTGGCAGTGACACCTTCGTGCGGCCGAGCATGGGTTCTTGGATCACTTACGGACTCGGTACCGAGAACCAGAATCTGCCGGGCTTCATCACCATGTGCCCGACGCTCACGCATGGCGGAGTGAATGCCTACAGCTCGGCGTTTCTGCCGGCGATTTATCACGGCACGCCGCTGGGCAACGCAGGCATACCGTCCGATCAGGCCAAGATCCCGTTCATTGAGAATGCGGATCACCTGCCGCGTGACTGGCAGGCTCAGGAGCTGAACTTCCTGCAGGAAATGAACCGGGACCACTTGTCGCAAACCGGTCCCGATCCGGCGCTGGAAGGCAGAATCAACTCGTTTGAGCTGGCTTTTCGTCTGCAGACAGCGGCTCCAGACCTGCAGGACATCAGTTCTGAAACGGACAAGACTCAGCAACGATATGGCCTCGATCAACCCAAGACGCGGAACTTCGGACGCCAGTGTCTGATGGCTCGCCGGTTCCTGGAACGCGGAGTTCGCTTCGTGCAGTGCACTCACAGTTACAAGTGGGATCAACACGGCGAACTGCGCAACGGTCATTCGTCGAATGCGATGGAAGTTGATCAGCCCATCGCCGCTTTGCTGGGCGACCTGCGAGAGCGTGGACTGTTAGAGGACACTCTGGTGCTTTGGGGTGGAGAGTTCGGCCGTACGCCAGTAGCCCAAGGTGGCGACGGACGTGACCACAATCCGCAGGGCTACACGATGTGGCTGGCTGGCGGCGGAGTGAAACCCGGCATCCGTTATGGAGAAACGGACGATTACGGTTACTACGCCGTGAAAGACAAAGTCCATCTGCACGACCTGCACGCAACGATGCTGCACCTGCTGGGACTCGACCATCTGCGGTTGACGTATCGTCATGCCGGGCGGGATTTTCGGCTGACCGACGTGCATGGCGAGGTCGTACGCGGACTCATGAATTCTTAGGTTTCGCCGAAACATTGTGCTCAGAAGCAGGTTCTGTCTGCGTAATAGGCAGCAGCGTTTACCGATTTCACCGAATGTGCGTGGCGACGATGCGATTTCCCGCGTCTGGAAATCAGTCGCGACTTGCGAGCGTCGTGTTCTCAAGGTGGAATTGCATCCGTCAGTGAGCGCCTATTCGCCTCTGGCGAGGGTGATCTCCTTCTTTTGCAAAGCCTGTCCGTATGCCATCGTGCTGGCCAACACGTCGCGCATTCACGCTGATTGAACTGCTGGTGGTGATCGCAGTCATCTCGGTGCTGGTCGCGTTGTTGCTGCCCGCAGTGCAGAATGCCCGAGAATCGGCTCGCAAAGGCCAGTGCCTGAATCACCTCAAGCAATGGGGGACGGCACTGCAGAATTACCATGAGTCACGCAACATCCTGCCGATGGGCAAAATCAACACTACTCATTGGACGTTCCGAGCCATGCTGCTGCCCGAGATGGATCAGCAGGCCGTCTACAATTTGGTGGACTTCAACGTGCAGTGCTTCGGCTACATCAAGCCGTTAAGTCCCGGAGCCAACCCGGCCGACGACTTCTTTCCGTTCTATGCCTGCCCCAGCGACCCAAACTCGCAACGCAAGTTCTCAGACGTGTTCTTCGGCGATCACATGCCGGGCAGCTATCTCGGAGTCAGCGGCTCAACGGCGTCCGCCAAAGACGGCGTACTGTTCGTGAACAGCGCGGTGCGGATGAGTGACATTACCGACGGAACATCAACCACGTTTGGGCTCGGTGAACGCGGCATTCCCAAAGCACTCAACAAAGGCTGGACGCTGTGTGGCGACGTTCAGGATTCGATCCAGGCTTTCGATATCACGCTGAGCCAGGGTGACGATTCAGGCAATCACAACGATCACTTCTGGAGCTGGCATGCAGGCGGCGCTAACTTCCTGCTGATGGATGGCAGCGCCCGCTTCTTCTCTTACAGCACCGACAAGTCCGTGCTGCAGGCGTATGCGACCCGCAGCAATTCGGACGTGATCAGCGAGTAGGCCACTTAGAACTGAGACAGGAACCGGACATCGTTCTCGTAGAAGCGGCGAATGTCCTTGATCTGGTGGCGCCGCATGCAGAATCGCTCGATGCCCAAGCCGAACGCGAAGCCAGTCACGACTTCCGGGTCATAACCAACGGCCTTCAGCACGTTGGGATCGACCATGCCCGCACCGCCGATTTCGAGCCAGTCTTTGCCCCAGCTCATGTCGACTTCGACCGACGGTTCAGTGAACGGGAAGAACGACGGACGGAACCGAATCGTGACGTCCTGCCCGAGGTAAGTCGTCGCGAAGAGTCTCAGCACCGTCTTGAGCTGCGCCATCGTGACGTCGGCACCGATCATCAATCCTTCCATCTGATGGAACATGCACGAGTGCGTCGCGTCGATGGTGTCCGGGCGATAGACACGACCCAGCGACACGATGCGAATCGGTGGCTGCTGCTGTTCCATCACCCGAATCTGCACGGTCGAGGTCTGGCTGCGCAACAGCCGCGGCTGGAGTGGCTGCCCTGCCGCATAAGACGCCGTTGACAGATAGAAGTTTTCTAGTGGATCTCGCGCCGGGTGATCGTCCGGAATATTGAGTGCTTTGAAGTTGTGATATTCGTCTTCGATCTCGGGGCCGTCTGCGACCGTGAAGCCGAAGCGGCCGATGATGTCCTTGAAGTCTTCCATTGTCTGCGTGAGCGGATGTCGCTTGCCGAGCTTGAACTCAGTACCCGGCAGCGCGATGTCGATCGCCGTCAGCGACTTCTTGGGCTTCTCCAGCAGCTTCTGGCGTTCTTCAAAAGCCGCGGTCACCTTGTCCCGCACGTCATTGAAGAGTTTCCCGACTGCGGGCCGCTGATCCGCTGTAACCTTGCCGACAACGGCTTGCAGGTCCTTGAGTTGCCCCTGTTTCTTGCCGAGGAACTCAATCCGGACTTTCTCCAGACCGGCAGCATCGCTGGCGGCGGCGATAGCGCTCAGGGCGGCGGTTTCATAGGCTTGGAACGCGGCGTTGTGATCCATCAGACGACCTATCACGACGAAGTTAAACGGCAGGTCATACGAAAACAGCCCATCGAGCGAACGCTCAGATGGGCTGTTTTTAGTTCGCTTCAGACACTGCGAAGCAGGTTACGCCTTGGCCTTCTTGGCGAGCGCTTCTTTCGCAATTTCAACGACTTGATCGAACACCGCTGGCTCATTGATGGCCAGCTCGCTCAACGACTTGCGGTTGAGTGTCAGGTTCGCCAGTTTCAAGCCGTTGATGAACGCCGAATAGGACAGTCCGCGAGCTCGGACAGCCGCGTTGATGCGGATGATCCACAGCGAGCGGAACTCACGTTTACGCACTCGACGGTCACGGTAGGCGTACACGCGGGCACGGATGACCGCGACCACTACCTGACGCCAGAGCCGACTACGGCCACCGCGGAAGCCCTTGGCTTCACGGAAGATTCTCTTCTTACGCTTACGACTTGTCTTACCGCACTTAATACGCATGGCTGATATTTCCCCTTGATTTGACAGTCAGATTCGAAACTTGGTCGCGATTAC
>CAYLTY010000079.1:0-33585 GCA_964386705.1 uncultured Planctomycetaceae bacterium | reverse complement strand
ATCACCACGACGGCTGGCTACTGGCTCAAGAACGCCAAGGATCGCGGCATCCAGCACCTGTGCTGGGACGGCTGCATGTTCCCGAACGCCACGCTGGAGAATCCGGCCACATGGAATGCGATTCTGTCCGCCATGCTGAAGGTTCGAGACGCGCACGGCTGGAACTAGTGGACGACCGAAACTGGAATGACAAGTAGGCCGGACAATCTTGTCCGGCTGTCGGACAGGATTGTCCGACCTACCCCCATCACTCATGACTGTGCCGCTCAACCGCACAGGCTCAGCCCAGACTGAGGAGATACTTCGTGGCAAAGAAACCGTTTCGCGTCGGCATGATCGGCTATGGCTTCATGGGCCGAGCCCACTCCAACGCTTACCGCAAGGTGGGCAACTTCTTTGATCTGGAGCACGAAGTCGTGCTGCAGGCAGTGTGTGCTCGTAGCGAAGCCAACGCCAAAGCCTTTGCTGACAAGTGGGGCTATGCCTCGGTCGAAACCGACTGGCGCAAGCTGATTGAACGCAAAGACATCGACGCGGTCGACATCTGCGTGCCGAACAATCTCCATAAGGAGATCTCCATCGCTTGTG
Source organism: uncultured Planctomycetaceae bacterium (assembly GCA_964386705.1). GTDB lineage: Bacteria > Planctomycetota > Planctomycetia > Planctomycetales > Planctomycetaceae > AM-0621. The sequence continues at coordinate 32,997 of CAYLTY010000079.1, read as the reverse complement.
CCAAAGCGGGCAAAGCGGTGCTTTGCGAAAAGCCGCTCGCCATGAACGTGGCTGAAGGCGAAGAGATGTGCGAAGCCATTGAGAAGGCCGGCGTGCCCAACATGGTGTGGTATAACTACCGCCGTGTACCCGCCGTGACGTTCATCAAGCAGCTGATCGAAGAAGGCCGCTTTGGCCGCATCTTCCACTATCGCGCCAACTTCCTGCAGGACTGGACGATTTCGGAAGACCTGCCGCAAGGCGGTACGGCTCTGTGGCGTCTGGACGCTGCGGCGGCTGGTTCGGGCGTGACTGGCGACCTGCTGGCTCACTGCATCGACACCGCTCTGTGGTTGAACGGCAGCATTGCTGACGTCAACGCGATGACAGAAACCTTCATCAAAGAACGTAAGCACACGCTGACAGGCAAGGTAGAGAAGGTCGGCATCGACGATGCGTGCGCGTTCCTCTGCCACTTCCAGAACGGCTCGCTCGGCCTGTTCGAATCCACCCGCTACGCTCGCGGCCATAAGGCGCTTTACACGCTGGAAATCAACGGCGAGCGTGCCTCGGCCAAGTGGGACCTGCACGACCTGCACCGTCTGCAGTGGTTCGATTACAAGGACGAAGGCAAGCTCCGAGGCTGGCGTTCCATCCACGTTTCGGATCACAGCGGCGAACAGCCCTACACCGATAAGTGGTGGGTTCCAGGCTTGCAGATTGGTTACGAACACAGTTTCGTACATCAGGTTGCCGACTTCCTGGCGGGCTACGCCAAGGGAGAATCCGTCGGACCGACCTTCCGCGATGCCTTGGAAACTCAGCGGGTTTGCGACGCCGTTTTGGCGAGTGCGGCCAGCAAGCAATGGCAAAAGGTCTAGTCTGTCGCTTAGGCTGATGTCAAAATCGGCCAACCGATGCTCACGAGCTGGCGGTCGAAGTTTGGTGGATACCAGATTTCGACCGCCAGTTCCTATTCCATGTTGCGAGAACGACCGCGTCGCGGACTCGCGATCACTGTTCAAAGTCCAGTTGTCTGTTTTACTGATTGAGGAGAGTCGAGATGGGCAACCCGATCTCGCAAGAGGGCTACGACAAGCTTCGCGAAGAAATCCGTCGTCTCGAAGATGTCGAGATGCCGAAGATCGCGGAGAAGATCGCGGAAGCGCGCGCTGAGGGAGACCTGCGCGAAAACGCCGAGTACCACGGCCAGCGTGAATCTCAGGGAATGATGCAGGCTAAGATCAATCAGCTCAAATCGCGGCTGGCAGAATGCGTCATCGTCAACAAGGCAGAAGTGCCGAAGGGAATTGTGGCCTTTGGCGCCAAGGTCACCGTCAAGGACCTCTCCGACGGCTCGACGGAGCAGTACGAATTCGTCGGTCCAGGCGAGGAAGACTACTCAGGCGACGTGATGAAGATCCTCACTTCCAGCCCCATCGGCCTGGCGCTCACTGGCAAGAAGGTTGGCGACAAGGCGGAAGTCACCGTGCCGCGCGGGGTCATGAAGCTTGAAGTGGTTGCTATCGAGTAGCTCTCATCATTGCTACGCGCTCGCACACTCAGCCGCAGATTACGGAGTCCGATGACATGCGACGAATTGGATTGCTGGCCTTCAGTCTTTGCCTGTTCTCTGTTTCTTCTGCTGTGATCGCGGCGGATTGGCGCGAATTCCGAGGCACAAACGGCCAAGGTCATTCCGACGCGAAACAGTTGCCCGTTGAATGGGATCAGGAAAAGAACGTCCTCTGGAAGACGCCCATCGAAGGCTTGGGCTGGTCGTCGCCGATCGTGCTGGGACAGCAGGTTTTCTTAACCACCGCCGTCTCGCAGAAAGAGGGCAATGCCTTCGCCCCTGAGCAGTCGCTGCGAGTGCTGTCATTTGATCTGAAGACGGGCGCAATCCAGTGGGACAAGGAAGTCTTCAAGCAAACTTCCGGCGGTGGTTCCACAGATCGCGTTCATAACAAGAACAGCCAAGCCAGCCCCACTCCGATCACCGACGGCAAGTTTGTCTATGTGCATTTCGGTACTCGCGGCACCGCCTGCCTGACCTTGGGCGGCGATATCGTCTGGACGAATCAGGTGCTGAAATACGCTCCCGTTCATGGCAACGGCGGGTCGCCGATCCTTGTGGACGATCTGCTGATCGCCTCGTGCGATGGTGGCGACAAGGGTTTCATCGCGGCTCTGGATAAGACGAACGGCAAGGTACGGTGGCAGACTCCGCGGTCGCTTCCGGACATGAAGAAGACGTTCGCTTTCGGAACGCCGCTGCTGATTGAAGTGAAGGGTCAGTCGCAGGTGATTTCTCAAGGAGCCGGTGCGGTCTATGGCTATGATCCGAAGACCGGTAAAGAGATCTGGCGTGCCGGATACGGCGACGGCTATTCCGTGATTCCGCGACCGGTCTTCGCCAATGGACTGCTGTTTGTCGGAACGGGCTACGATCAGGCGAAACTCATCGCGGTTGATCCAACGGGTCAGGGCGATGTCACCAGTACTCACATCCGCTGGACGTTGACTCGCGGCGCGCCGCACACACCATCGCCGCTCGTCGTGGGCGATGAAGTTTATGTCGTCAGCGATGGTGGGATCGCGACATGCATCGATAGCAAGACCGGGAAAACTCACTGGCAGGAACGACTCGGTGGCAAGTATTCGGCTTCTCCCCTCTTCGCCAACGGCCTGATCTATTTTCAGGCGGAAGAGGGCGAAGGAATCATCATTAAGCCCGGGACCGAATTCACAGAAGTTGGTCGCAACAAACTCGAAGGCCGCACCTTCGCGTCCTATGCCGTAGCGGATTCGACATTGCTCATCCGCACCGAAAAGAACCTCTACCGCATCGGCGAAGCCAAGAAACTCGCCGCGAAGTAATCAACGAACGTGATTGAGAAACTGAAATGGCCACGCAGACATCCTTCAACATCATCCCCACGCAGAACGAACTCGACAGCATGGAGCGCGACTTGCGCTTCTACCCAAGCACCGTTGCCGCTCCGAAGGCCCTCAGTGCTGAGCAGGTTCAGAGCTACAACGAGCACGGCTATCTGAAACCTGTTCGAATCTACTCAGACGAAGAGATCACCAAGGTCCGAACTTACTTCGACGGACTGCTGGCTCGAGTGGTGGCGGCCGGTGGCGATAGCTATTCGATCAGCACCGCACATCTGAAGTACGGCCCGGTGTACGATATCATCTCTAATCCCAAGATCGTCGCCGTGGTGAAGGATATCCTCGGCGAAGACGTGATCGGTTGGGGCTCGCATTTCTTCTGCAAGATGCCGCGCGATGGTAAGGCGGTGGCGTGGCATCAGGATGCCAGCTACTGGCCGCTGACTCCGTCCAAGACAGTGACCGTGTGGCTCGCCATCGACAAAGCCGATCTCGGGAACGGTTGCATGCGATTCATTTCGGGATCGCAAAACTTCGGACACATGACCTATCGCCCGAGCAGCGAAGCCGACCACAACGTGCTCAACCAGACCATCGACAACCCGGAGCAATACGGCACGCCGGTCGTTGACGATCTGCTGGCCGGCGAGATCTCGCTGCACTCGGACCTGCTGCTGCACTCTTCCGAGGCCAACGAGTCCGATCGTCGGCGCTGCGGACTGACCCTCCGTTACTGCACGCCCGACGTCCGAGCGGGGATCAACTGGCACTCCAAGGGCGTCGTCGTTGCGGGTCGTGATTTCTCCGGAAACTGGGCCAATCCGCCCCGGCCAGATACAGAGTAGACAGCGAAATTCCCAACCTCAGCCTTTCTTCGGCTGCGGTTTCGGAACGGGTTTCTGCTTCAACAGCTTCTTCTGCAAGTTCGGTAATTTCGTTGCGGGAAGCCTCGCTCCGCGTCGTTCCTGAGCACACATGAGATTGCTCCTCAAGTTTTCCGGGTCAACAAGTTGATGCAGTTTGAGGTTTTTCGAACTCAGCGATAGCCGAGTTATGTAAGATCGAGTAGCGTCAGAGCTTAAATCGGGTTTCCCAATCCAGTCCGGCTGCCTACTGAGGACGACCGCGAGGCTGAATCATGTCATGGACATCGAACAGTTTCGAATTCGATCCGGCGGGAGTTGCATCGCACGACGATGCTATTCCGGTCGCTGAAGTCGCACCGTCCGTTGTTGTGGTCGATATCGCCGAAGACACCCCGACAACGCAGCCGGTCAGGGCGATCACTCGCCGCATCGGGCAGCGCGGCAAGATTGCTGCCACCATCGTGAGCGTTCTGGTCCACGTATGGATACTCGGTAGTCTGGCAGAGATGGGGTTCACTCAGAGCGACAACTATCACGAGTTGCCGTTTGAGAACTACGTCGTCGAGAGCGAGCCGGAACCTGAGCCGCAGGTTGTCGAACCGACTCCGACCGAATTCACTCTGGCCGAACCCAGCGAGAACGAGAGCCAGGTAACGCAGGCCCATTCTGCCACCAGCGTGGGTGTGGTGTATTCAACCGCTCCGCAAATGAAGGCCGATCCGCGACTGATCGTTAAAGAGCCGGATGTGCCGCTGGCTTCAACGGCTGTCTATGACATTCCTGCGGGCGTCGAGATCGATAGCCAGTTGGTCGTGAACGGGACCACCGGCGATTCGCTCGTGCATATCGAGTCCGCAATGGATCTCGTGACCTGGGAGATCGCCAAGAACCTGCAGGAGCAGAAAGTTCTGGTCGTCTGGCTGGTCGATGCCTCGGGCAGTTTGCTCGATCAACGAGCCATCGTCGCCAACCGTCTGCAACGCGTGTATGGCGAACTCAACGCCCTGCAGAACGCCAATCAAGTACCGAAGCACGAACTGCCGGTGCTCAGCGGTGTGGTCACGTTCGGCAACAAGACCAACTTCATCACACAGGCTCCAACCGAGAACTTTCAGGAGATTCTGGACGCACTGCGTTCGGCTCCGACAGATCCGTCCGGAGTGGAGAACACTTTCAGCGCCGTCGCCGATGTATTGAGTCGCTGGGGCAGCTATCGAACGGCTCAACAGCGCCGCATCATGCTGATCACCCTGACCGACGAAGCCGGTGACGACTTCAGCAACTCGCTGGAGAAGGCCATCGTGCAGTGTCAGAAGTATGGAGCGAAGGCATACGTCGTCGGCCCTTCCGCCGTCTTTGGTCGCCGTGACGGGTTCATTCCGTACGTCGCGAAAGAAGACGGCAAGACCTACAAGCTGCCGGTGGCGATTGGTCCGGAAGTCCCGGTCTTCGAAGCACTCGACCTGCCGTTCTGGTTTGGTGGCTCGCAGTATGAATACTTGTCGTCGGGCTTTGCCCCCTATGCGCTGGCTCGGCTGGTGCATGAAACGGGCGGCGTCTACTTCATGACTAACATGACGACGATGAGCGGCCTCACACCGCTCGGCGTCTTTGAGCCGGATGTCATGCGCCCCTTCCAGCCGGACTACAACTTCGGCTCGCTGGACGCCTACGAGAAGGACCTCAAGAAGCACCCGCTGCGACTCGCTCTGGTTGATGCCGCCGCCCGCAGCCGACGCTTCACCGCGAAGGGCACGCCCACTCTGGATTTGCGAGTCACTGCTGGCAACTTCAAGCAAGCTGCTTCCGATGCTCAGAAGTCTGTCGCCGAAAGCCAGCTGATGGTCGAAATGATCCTGCAGGCCATTCCAGACAGTTTGGAGAAGCAGCTCGATCGTGAACCCTCCGCGCGCTGGCGGATGAACTTCTGCCTGACGTACGGACGGCTGCTCGCTCACCGAGTGCGCTGCATGGAATACAACGCGGCGTTTGCGTGGCTGAAGAACGATCTCACCGCCGACGACATCAACAAGAAGTCGAACCACTGGATTGTGCGGTCGGACAAGTCCATCAACTACGCTGGCAACCTGCGCAAGACGGCTCAGAAGGCCGAAGAACTGTTGCAGAGAGTCGTCAAAGAAGCTCCAGGGACTCCGTGGGCGGTTCTGGCAGCTCGCGAGTTGAAAGATCCGTTCGGTATTCGGATCGAGCAGCGCTTCATTCCGCCGCCTCCACCGGCCCCGCCGCGACCACCAGGACCTCCGCCAAAGCAGGTGTTGTTCGCTCCCGAAGAAACAAAGCGACCGGCTCCGCAGCCGAAGCCCGCTCCACCGCCGAAGCCAGTGTTGCCGAACTTGTAAAATGACAGGCTTCGCGGAGCGTTGAAACGACTGAGGTTTGCCGTCGGGGAGTTGCTCGCGTGTCAAAGAGTCTGCGGCGTTTCCGCATTGAGACCGTTCTGGAATCGCTCGCAACTCCCGTCTTCGTCCTCAATCCGGCGCGCGTGCTGGTGTTCTTCAATGCCGGGTGTGAGCAACTCACCGGCTGGTCGGCTCATGACGTGCTGGGACGTGAGTGCGTCTTTGCTACATCAGCCGACCGCACTTCGCTCGAAGCCCTTACCGGAGCCCTTTGTCCGCCACCGGAAGTCTTGCGCGGCGAACATCATCCCGTTGCCAAGTTCTTCGCTCATAAAGAGACCGGCCAGAACGCCGCGCGGATGGTGCATTACTTTCCGCTTGTTACGAGCAACGAAGTTACATCCATCATCGGCGTGATTACCGAGGTGCCGCGTCCCAAGCCGACTGCCGACACCAGCCTGATTACGCAGGTTCATGCGGAACTCGCCGCGCTGCGTCAGGAACTACGCATGCGATCGGGACTCAAGTCGCTGATTGCCAAGTCGCTGCCGATGCAGCGCGTTGTCGACCAGATCAACGCCGCGCGCCGTTCGATGGTGACAGTGGCGATCAGCGGCGAAGTCGGTACCGGAAAGGAGCAAGTCGCAAGGGCGATTCACTACGAAAGCGAGTTCGCGGCGAAGACGTTTGTGCCGATCGACTGTGAACGCCTGCCCGCGAGGGAAGTGCGCGATGCAGTTGTCAGGCTCGTCGAAAGCGACTGGAACGAGATGACGCCGATCGCCGCGATGCACCCCGGCTGCATCTACCTGCGGGCTGTTGACCATCTGCCGCGCGACCTGCAACAACGCTTCGTCGATTTCACTCATTCCGAACGAGGCGCCGCATTCCGCCAGCGGGCCAGACTGATTGTCTCGTCCAACGACAGCCTGCAGAGCCGTCTCGACCAGGATCAAATTTCAGAAGAGTTCTTCTTTCTTGTGTCGGGTTTGCAGATCGAATTGCCGCCGTTGCGTCAGCGATTGGGAGAGTTGCGGCTGTTCGCGCAGCTCTTCGTCGAAGAATGTAATCGCAGCCGCAAGCAGCAGGTGTCAGGCCTTGCCGCAGACGTCTGCCCGCTGCTCGAAGCCTACAACTGGCCGGGCAATCTGGATGAATTGAGGCAGGTGATCACCGAGGCTCACTCGGCCTGCTCGCCGCAGACTCAGATCGCTGCAGCCCACCTGCCGTTCCGGTTTCGAACGGGGCTGGACGCGCAATCGTTGGCGCCGGGACCGTCGCAAGTGTTCGAGCCGCTCAGCACGCTGCTCGAGCGTGTCGAGCGCGAACAGATCGAGGCAGCGCTGCGACAGGCCGGTTCCAACAAAGCCAAGGCGGCGAAGCTGCTGGGCATTACCCGGCACAGCCTGTACCGCCGGATGGAAGTCCTGGGGCTGGAACATCAGAATGACGACGCTTCTGAAAGCCTGTAACTGCGATCGACCGACATCCTTCCGTGAGTGATGAACCATGCAGCAAGTGCGCGGACGACGTTACGACACCGGCGAACCGGTTTCGATCTCCGTTTCTAATGGCCGCATCGCAGCCGTCGAGCCTGTGACACCGAAAGGTTCGATCGTCGACTGGCCCTTCGTTGCGCCGGCGCTGTTCGATCTGCAGATCAACGGGTTTGGAGGCACCTGGTTCGCCAAGCCGGATCTGACCGCAGCCGAGGTCATCGCGACGCTGAAGCCGCACTTCGCCTTCGGCATCACGCGCATCTTTCCGACGCTGATTACGACGTCTTACGAAACTTTTTTCCGTGGTTTCAGCGCGATCCGCGAAGCCTGCGAAAGCGAGCCGTGGGTCGAACAGATGGTTCCCGGCTGTCACATGGAGGGACCGTATATCTCGAAAGAAGATGGTCCGCGCGGAGCACACCCGCTGCAACATGTGCGCGGTTGTGACTGGTCGGAGTTCTGCCGTTTGAATGAAGCCTCGGGCGGCCGCATCAAATTGCTCACGCTGGCTCCTGAAGCCGGCGGCGCGGTGGAGTTCATCCGCAAGGCGGTCGCTCAGAAGATCACGATTGCGATCGGCCATACGGGGGCCACTCCCGAGCAGGTGCAGGCTGCGATTGATGCCGGAGCGACGCTCAGCACACATCTGGGCAACGGTGCCCACGGCATGATTCGGCGGCATCCCAACTACATCTGGGAGCAGCTCGCCGATCCGCGACTCACCGCCAGCATCATTACCGACGGGCATCACCTTCCCGGTTCGGTAATCCGATCAGTGATTCGCACCAAGGGTGCATCCAGAGTGGTCATCACGTGCGACGCCGCCGGTTTGGCAGGTTGCCCACCGGGCCGCTATCGCATTGAAACCGGTGAAGTGGAAGTGCTGCCGGAAGGCAAAATCGTCGTTTCAGGCCAGCAGTTGCTGGCCGGTTCTGCGATGGAAACCGACATGTGCGTAGCCCACGCAATGGATGTCGCGGGCATCTCCATGCGTGAAGCGTTCGACATGGCCGGCCGCGTGCCAGCTCGTTTGGTGGGCATCGACGATATTTCGCTGCGGCGTGGCTCGCGCGCGGATCTGGTCGTGTTCAACTACGCGGGCAAAGGCAGCCGCTTCAAGTTCATCGCCACGATCATGGCCGGCACGACGCAGTTTGGTTCTGTGCCAGACCTCGTGTGATCTCTTCCAAGACAAAACGGCGGATGCAGAACGCTCAAATTTTGAGCCACTCCACATCCGCCGCGTTGATTAAATCAAACAGAGTGAGCGTTAGAGATTCGCCTCGTCCGGCACGACGTAGGGTGCGCGGTACTCGCGAGTCAGCATCGGGTTCGCCTTATCGGCCAGTTCGCCGATGAAGACTTCTTTCTTGCCGTCGAGCTTCAGGTCCGGGCCGAGGGTGACCTTCGTTGCTCCGAGGTCCACCTTGTTGTCGGTCAGATGCTGCGCGAAACGTTCGAAGGTTTCCTGGCGTTCGGCGTTGTTGCCCAGCTTCTCTTGCACTTCCTTAGCGGCCATTGGCGAACCAAGGCGATAAGAAATGTTCCCCAGGTGGCACAGCGCGCTGGAGAGGTGTCCCTCTTCAATGTCTGCGTTGAGCAGTTTGTAGTCGCGAGCGCGCACGGCTTCGACAAAGTTGCCCCAGTGATCGCCACCTGCGTTGAAGTCCTTGATCTTCTTGCCGTCCTTGTCGAAGGCGGCACCGCCGGTGTAGCTCGCCAAGGAGACGTAGCCGTCACTGCCGTGGAAGATGACCCCCACACCCGCTCCCATGTAACGATCGGTCTTGAGACCGCGGACTTCGAAGACCAGCTTCTTGTCGCCGAAATCATGAATACAGACTTGAGTGTTGGCTGTCTCGCCCGCATCTTCGTAACCGAAGCGGCCGCCGTAGCTGAGCACGCCCTGGCCAACATTATCCAGTCCCAGGCCCCAGCGAGCGATATCCATTTGATGGATGCCCTGATTGCCGAGGTCGCCGTTGCCGTAGTCCCACTGCCAGTGCCAATCGTAGTGCAGCTTCGGACGGCTCAGGTCTTTCTTGGCTGCGGGGCCGAGCCAGATGTCGTAGTCAATGCTGGCCGGAACGTCGTAGTTGCCGCGAGCTCCAATGGCTCCGCGCGGCTTGTAGCACAGGCCACGAGCCAGCTTCACCTCGCCCACGCCGCCTTCTTTGAGGAACTTGATGGCTTCGATGGTTCCGCCCATCGAGCGGCACTGTGTTCCCGTCTGCACGATCTTGTTGTGCTTGCGAGCGGCCTGCACGATCCGGCGGCCTTCGAGCACATTATGGCTGACAGGCTTCTCAACGTAGACGTCTTTGCCCGCCTGAATGGCCCAGATCGCAGCCAGGGCGTGCCAATGGTTGGGCGTGGCGATGCTGGCGATATCCACGTCTTTGTCTTCGAAGCACTTGCGGAGGTCCTGGTAGTACTTCGGCTTCTTTCCAGTCTTCTTTTCGATGTCGTCAATCCTGCGTTTGCCGACGTTCTCGTCGACGTCGCAGATGGCCACAATCTCGCAGTCCTTGCGTTTGAGCCATTGGTCGATGTGTTCGCCGCCTCGGCCGTTAGCGCCGACGACCGCGATGCCCAACTTGTCATTCGCGGAAGTTGCCGCCTGAAAACCCATAGCGATCGAAGGAACGCCTTGAGCTGTCACTGCCGCAGCGGCAGCCAGCATCGAGCGTTCCAGCATTTCACGACGTGTGAGGTTTGACACAGTGATCTCTCCTGTTCAGACACAAGGGGGGATTGAGAGGTGCGGAGTGGCAGAATAGCGCTGCGGACGCTGTGAAGCCAGTGCCCGGGCGGGACGAAGGCCGTTGTCCGGATAGCCGCACCGCCAGCGGGGTGACGAATTTCCCGTCGCGCCCCCAGAATCCCATCGAACGACGCTGAAGCTGGTCGAGTAACTCGATAAAACGTCTTTGTTGTCCGTTCACTCGTGGTTTCTCGACGGAGCTCGTGATGTCTCTCCGATCTGTGGTTCATTTCTCGCTGATGGCACTGCTGCTGACCACTCTGATCAGTTGCTCGGGTGGCTCCGATTCCAAGCAAAGCAACAAATCAAAGTCAAAAGCCAAGTCCAAGCAGAACGCTGAGAACGGCGGAGAAGTCGCCAAGTCTGACACGGAATCGTCGAGCGAGACGCCTTTTCAGCCCATCACGCTGGGTGGTGGCACCGAATCCGCAACGGACACGGCTGCTGCGAAATCGGACGCTCCGCCCAAGCGGGAAGATGTGGTGAAAGGCCTCCAGCCGATTCAGAAGGTCCTGGTCGGAAACTGGAAGGGACTTGTCAAGAACGCGGCGGCTCAGGAAGACCATCAGTGGTTGTGGGATTTCAAGACAGACAAGGTGTTCCCGGCCCTCGTCCTGAAAACTCCCAACGGGCAGTTCTTCACTGAAGCTCGCCTGACGTTCGATCCGCGCAGCAGCAAGTACCTGATGCAGACGCGCGACAAAGAACACATCGCTCACAAGTTTGAGGGCGAGTTCACCGCCGAGCCGCAGGACATCCCCAGCGAAGACGGCAAGTCGACGGAGCGCACCTACAAGCTGCAGCTCACGGAAGTAGATGCCGATGACGCGAGTACCCGCTGGCAATTCACGCTGAATCAACAGAACAACAACCGCTACCTGGTTGAAGTAGGACGTGCTCGCGGCAAGGGGACATTCGCGAAGGTGGATGTCATCGGAACGCAGCGAGAAGGCACATCCTTCGCCCGCGCAGACGACGACTACGGCGACAAGACCTGTGTGATCTCTGAAGGCCTCGGAACTTCCACCGTGAGCTATAAGGGCCGCACGTTCTGGGTTTGCTGCTCGGGCTGCAAAGCTGCCTTTGAAGATGACCCGGAAGGCTGGATCGCCAAGTTCGAAGCCAAGAAAAAGACTAAGTAGTCGCTCAAAGATAATTCAGGGCGCGCCGCCCTGCAGACAGCAGAATGAGTCACCATCACGTGAGGAGCATGAGGCGTGTTGAAGAAGAAACTTGGAGTCACGGCCGGACCCGCTAAGCATGGTACAGGTCTTTTCGCGACCAAGCGTTTTCGTCCTGGCCAGGTGATCTGTGAAGTCACCGGCAAGTTGATCGATGACGCGGACTACGGTTCAAACTACTGCATTGATATCGGCGGTACTTACTCGATGGAGCCAGGTGAGCCATACCGGTACGTCAATCACTGTTGTGAACCGAACGCCAAATTGTTCGTCATCTATAAAGACGAGAGCGACCCCATCCCGGAGCGCAAAGTGGTGATCGAAGCTCTGGCGAACATTCAACCCGGCGCCGAGATTCTGATCGACTATGAATGGGCCGCCGATGCCGCCATTGAATGCGGTTGCGGCGCGCCCAGTTGCCGCGGCTGGATCGTCGATCCCGCCGAACTGCATCTCCTCAAGAAGCGTACTAAGGCGAAGTAGTAAGCAAGTTTGTTTGTAAGGCGGACAATCCTGTCCGCCAGCGGGACAGCATATCCGGCCCGTTGACGCTATTAGCTCACTCGCCTTGCAGGGTAAGTATCAATCGACGAGTTCCGCCGTGGTTCCGGTGTTCGCAAAGATAAATACCCTGCCAGGTGCCGAGGCACAGCCGGCCGTCACGTATGGGAATCGTCACGGAACTGCCGATCATCGACGACTTCACGTGAGCGGGCATGTCGTCCGGGCCTTCCAGCGTATGGTCGTACGGAAAGTCCTCGCGGGCGATCTTGTTGAAGGCCATCTCCAGATCACGCGGCACATCGGGGTCGGCGTTCTCGTTGATCGAGACAGACGCCGACGTGTGCATGATGAAGACGTGTAGCAGGCCGACCTTGAAGCGTCTCAGTTCCGGCAGTGCGGCTTCCACGTCGTGAGTAATGATGTGAAAGCCGCGTCGCTGCGGCGGAATTTTGAGTTCGTGCTGAATCCAGGCCATCGTCAATCGGTTCGAAAAATCGCGTGAAGCGGCGACTGCTTACTGGCAGCCGCGCGTGCAGCGATTCATCGTAAAGACACCCTGGTCTTTTCTGGAGCAATAGCTGGCCACAAACTGAGTGTCCGAGACCCAGGCGGTGTACGAGAACGTGCCGAACAGGCCGAGGTTTGAAGCGCCCGACAGAATCACCTTGTCGCCGTCAGTGCCCACCACGTCCAGATTCACGCGGTAGCTGAATGGAAACAGCGTGAAGAACCGGCCTTTGAAATGGACCTGATACTGCGTGTCGCAAACGCGAACGAAGTCCGCTTCGATCGGACCGTTGTGGCCGTTGGTGTAGCTGCACCATGTGCCGCTCCAATGTCCCGACAGATCGCTGGGGGCTTGAGCCGCTGGTGCCGCGACAGGAGCAGCTTCGGCTGCTGCTGGGGCAGGAACTGCTGCAGGCGCCGCCTCTTGAGCAAAGGTCACCGAACCAGTTGCCAACAACGCACAACCGCAAAACGCCAAACCACGTACCAGACGCAACATCATTCTCTCCCGATTGGACCTGAAACGACTCGACAGAACAGTGGAACTCACATTCAACACTGCCACGCTAAACAGCCGGTTTCAATCGGAGCCGGTTGATCTCAATCAAACCAAAGCTTGAGTGTGGTGACCTTGCGGGTTTGCCAAATTGCGACACGCGGACACGTCGTGCGGGTTGTGACGTCTCTGCGCGATGAGATCAGAGAGAGCCATCTGCTCGCGACGCCGCCGAGCCGCCTCGCGTACGCCACGTCCAGCAAATCACGACGACGGCTGCCAGCAGGTAGGCCCACGGCGAAATGCTGGCGGTCAGCCACAAGAGTTCGCTGGCCAGGCTGATCAAAGAGCGTACCGGCGTGAGAAACGTCTCCAGATCACTCGGAAACAGCACGAACCACACGACAACCGCTCCGACAATCGCCAGGCAGCGAGGATCTCGGATGCCTTTCTGAAGACAGTTCATGACTTGTCCTCCGGCTTGCAGACGGGCTGACTGGCCGTGCGACACTCAAAGATGCGCTGCACCAGTCCGCCCAGAACCAGCAGCGTCGCGATGCGAATCATCACATGCGCGATCTCGGGGCCAGCGGGCAAAACCAGGCTGCCGTAGCCCATGGAAGCGACCGTTGTCAGCAAACCAAGTCCGATCAGTTCACCGGAACTGCAGCGGCGAATGATGAGCCAGCACAGGATCAGGTAGACAATCGAGATGACGGCGAACGCGGCGATTGAAACCTCGTCCACCCGCACTTGAGACAACAGCATCGCAAACTCCGCTTGAGAAAGTGGATTCCGAACTGACAACAAAGTCACAAGTACCGGCAAATTAGGCCGAGCCGGGCTTCGGACGCGAGCCATTTCAACATTTGCTCCGTCAGAATAGGAGTGGGCTGCGGCAATTCCCAGTCACCCGCCGACCCCTGTTTTCAATGCTCCGGGCGATGCGATAGAACTCTCCGCCTTGATTGCGACTACATCCTTCAACCCAAGTTTGATTGCCCATGTTTCAGGAAGTTAAAGACGCGGATTTTGTGCACGGCGAGCACGACGTTTTGAAGTTCTGGACCGAGCAAGACATCTTTAACCGGCTGCGAAAGCAGAACGCGGGCAAACCGCGGTGGAACTTCTTGGATGGACCGATCACGGCCAACAATCCGATGGGCGTCCATCACGCCTGGGGCCGCACCTACAAGGACGCCTATCAGCGTTACTTCGCGATGACCGGGCACGAACTCCGTTACCAGAACGGGTTCGACTGCCAAGGCCTGTGGGTGGAAGTCGAAGTCGAGAAAGAACTCGGGCTCGGTACAAAGAAAGCCATCAACGAATACGGCATCGACAAGTTCGTCAACGCCTGCAAGCGGCGCGTCCTCACGTTCGCAGCGCGCCAGACCGAACAGTCGGTGCGGCTCGGCTATTGGATGGACTGGGACAACGCCGAGCAGTTGCGGATGCTCGCGTCGAAAGTCGGCACCAATGAATCAGTCACCATCACTGCGCCCTCAGGCAAGCAAGAAACCGGCAAGGCTCACGAACTGGTCGCGCGACTCGGCAACAGCGAATGGGGTGGCAGCTATTTCACGTTTGCCACTGAGAATAACGAGACCATCTGGACCTTCCTCAAGAAGTGCTTCAATCGTGGTAAGATCTATCGCGGCCACGACGTCATGCCCTGGAGCGGCCGAGGCGGCAGCGCCTATTCCCAGATGGAAATCAACGATGGCCGCAAGCTGACGGTGCACCGTTCGGTGTTCCTGCGTCTGCCACTGGTCGGTCGCGACCACGAGTACTTACTCGTCTGGACGACGACTCCGTGGACACTCACCAGCAACGTCGCGGCTGCCGTGAATCCAGACCTCGACTACGTGAAGCTGAAGTCCAAACGAGACGGCGCAGTCTACTACTTCGCGAAGGACAATCTCGAGTACCAACGCCTCGCTACCGAACTCAAGGAAGGCTTCGGTCGCCCCGAGTGGAAGTGGCCCAGTGACGTTCCAAAACTCAAAACGCTCTCACAAATCTTTAAAGAGCACGGCGGGTACGAGATCGAAGGCACTATCAAAGGCGCTGAGATGATCGGCTGGCAATACGCCGGTCCGTTCGACGATTTGCCTGCTCAACAAGCTCCCGGCGGAGTGCCGGAAGAAGAGGGCCTCAAGCCAAAGACTGGCGTCACCTGCCACCGAGTGATCGACGGCGGTCGCGACTTCAAGGGCAATGCAAATGTCGTGGCCGGTGAAGGTACGGGCATCGTGCATATCGCACCGGGTTGCGGTGACGTTGACCATCAGCTCGGTAAGCAAGTGGGCATCGTCGGTATCGCCCCGCTCGGCGAAGACGGTTGCTTCATTGAAGGCTTTGGCGAGTTCACCGGTCGTTCGTCGATCGATCCCGCGACGGCGGACCTGGTCTTCAAGAAGCTCGAAGAGAAGGGCTTGCTCGTTTCCGTCGAGAAGTACCCGCACATCTATCCCCACTGCTGGCGGACGGGTGATGAACTGGTCTTCCGGCTGGTGGATGAGTGGTTCATCGACATGGATTGGCGGCAGGAGATCATCGACGTCGTTCAGCAGATCCGCTGGCTGCCGGACAGCATCGACGGACAAGCGAACGAGACCCAATGGCTGACCTCCATGCGCGATTGGATGATCTCCAAGAAGCGTTTCTGGGGACTCGCGCTCCCGATCTGGATCAATCCCGAGGACCATACGGACTTTGAAGTCATCGGCTCGATGGCGGAGCTCAAGGAACGCGCGGTTGAAGGCTGGAGCGAGCTGGAAGGCAACACTCCGCACCGTCCGTGGATCGACGCGGTGAAGATCAAATCGCAGAAGACCGGTGCCGTGCTGACGCGAATTCAAGACGTCGGCAATCCGTGGCTCGACGCGGGCATTGTGCCGTTCTCGACGCAGGACTATCGCAGCAATCCCGAGCGTTGGAAGGAACTCTATCCAGCCGATCTGGTGACGGAATGTTTCCCCGGCCAGTTCCGCAATTGGTTCTACGCGCTGCTCTCCATGAGCACGATGATGCGCTACGACGAGACTTCGGATCCCGTCGAAAAGCGACCGTTCAAGACGCTGCTCGGACACCGACTCGTCATGGATGAACTTGGTCGCCCGATGCATAAGTCGGACGGGACAGCCATCTGGTTTGAGGAGGCTGCAGAGCAGTTGGGTGTGGATACGCTGCGCTGGATGTATTTGTCACAGAACCCTGCTCAAGATCTCCGTTTCGGCCTTCGCCATCCCGATAAGGCAGTCGCGATTGAAACGCCTGAAGGTTCCATCAGTCAGACGAAAGAAGGCGTGCCAACATGTCTCGTCACTAGTGGGCCAGCCGACCAAGTGCGCCGCAAGGTGCTGATTCCGCTGTGGAACAGCTACGCGTTCTTTGTGAACTACGCTCGGCTGGATGAGTTCGACCCGCAAGCCGCGAAGGTCCCGGTCTCCGACCGTCCCGAGATCGACCGCTGGCTGATCTCCAACCTGCAGCACCTGCTGACGGTGGCTCAGACCGAACTACCGAACTTCAACGCTCCGGAATTCTGCCGCGTGGCTGAGGCGTTCCTGGATGACCTCACGAACTGGTACATCCGCCGCAACCGCCGCCGCTTCTGGCGATCCAAAGACACCAGCGACACCGACAAGACCGCCGCCTATCAAACGCTCTACGAAGTCCTCGTCACGTTGACGAAGGCCCTCGCGCCGATGATCCCGTTCTTAACCGAGCGGATGTATCAGAACCTCGTCGGCAAGCATCAGGGCGCGGCGGAATCAGTTCACCTCTGCGACTACCCTCAGTCGGACGCCTCACTGCTGGACCCGGTGCTCAACGCACGCATGGCCACAGCTCAGCTCGTCGTCAAACTGGGCCACAAGCTGCGTGAAGAGAAGAACCTGCGCGTGCGGTTGCCGCTCAGCGAACTGCGTTTCGCCTGCGCGAATCCCTCCGATCGTGAAGCCGTCGAGCACCTCGCTGAGGTCATCTCCGACGAACTCAACATCAAGAAGGTGACGGCAACCGACAACCTCGATGATCTCGTCAGCTATGCCTACAAGCCAAACTTAAAGACGCTCGGCCCCAAGTACGGCAAGCTGCTCAACGTGATCAAGAACTCGCTGCCAACACTCGACGGCAAAACGCTCGCCCCCCTACGTCGCGGTGAGTCCGTCACCGTCTCGCTCGAAGGCCAGTCCGTCACGCTGGCTCCCGAAGACGTAATGATCAGCACGACTCAAGCCACTGACTGGGCCTGCGCTGATGAGTCCGGAGTCCAGATCGCCGTTTCGATCGTGCTGACCCCCGAACTCGAACGGGAAGGAACCGCTCGCGACTTCATCCGGCAGGTTCAGCAACTCCGTAAAGATGCTGACCTGCAGATTCAGGACCGAATCCTAGTGTTCTGCGCGACAGATGACTCGGAGATCCGAACCGCCGTGGAGAACTGGAGTGAGACGATTCAATCAGAAACGCTCGCAACATCCATCAGTTGGGCCGGTACGGCACCAGCTTCAGCGAAACCAGTGAGCGTGGGAGCAGGCAAGGCAACGATCTGGATCGCCAAGCAGTAACACCAAGCACGAGTCGATAGCATCCGCCTGATGCTCATTGCAAAGCACTCAACGCAAAACTGCAAATGCATGAAAAAAGCACCGCCGTGAACACTGGTCTCACGGCGGTGCGTTTTGTGTGTCTGACTCTCGCGAATTAGAGTCACTCGATCACGTGGCCGCTTCTCCCTCGCCGTCCTCAACAGAGTCGCCCTGCGGGCCGCCTTGTTCGGGCTTCATCAACGGGAAGGCGATGATATCGCGGATGCTGCGGCTGTTGGTGATCAGCATGATCATGCGGTCGATGCCAATACCCAAACCACCCGCGGCGGGCATGCCGACCTTTAGCGCTTGCACGAATTCATGATCCATCTTGGCCATTGAGTCCTCTTCGGACAGACCGGCCAACTGCGTGCGGAAAAGCTCTTCCTGCAGGCGAGGATCGTTGAGTTCCGTGTAGGCGTTGGCCAATTCCATGCCGTGAATGAAGCATTCGAACCGCTCAGCGATCGCGGGGTTGCCGAACTTGCGCTTGGTCAGTGGGCACATCGAAGCCGGGTAGTCCGTCACGAAGATGGGGCCAACCAACGCGTCTTCGACGGTCGCCTCAAAGACGTCGTTGACGATGACGTCTGGATGCCGGCCATCCACTTGAATGCCATGCTTCTTGGCCACTTGAGCTACCGCTGCCGGGTCGTGCATATCGCAACCGGCGTGTTCGAGGAACAGGTCGCCATACGTGCGACGTTGCCACGGTCGCGCGAAGTCGATCGTTAGATCGCCCCATTGCACGACCAGTGAATCGTTCACGGCCAGGACCGCGTCCGTGACGATGGCCTCGGTGAGTTCCATCATCGTTTCGTAGTTACCGTACGCCTGATAGATCTCGATCATCGTGAATTCTGGATTGTGAGTGGCGTCAATGCCCTCATTCCGGAACACGCGACCGAGTTCGTAAACGCGTTCAATACCGCCGACCATCAATCGCTTAAGGTGCAGTTCCAGCGCGATGCGCAGGTAGAGCGGAATATCGAGCGCATTGTGATGCGTGATGAACGGTCGAGCCGCCGCACCACCGGCGATGGCGTGCAGCACCGGCGTTTCCACTTCCACAAAGCCGCGCTGGTTGAGCGTGCTCTTCACCGACTGCAGGATCTTGGTGCGCTTCAGCAGACGCTCCAGCACACCCTCGTTGTAGATCATGTCGATGTAGCGCTGGCGCAGGAGCATCTCGGTGTCCTTCGCACCGTGGAACTTCTCCGGCGGCGAAGCCAGCGACTTACAGAGAATCTGCAGATCCTTAACGAAGATCGAAATCTCGCCCGTGCGGGTCTTCTTCAGTATGCCATCAACGCCGACGATATCGCCCAGGTCCAAGCATTCGATGAGCGCAAAGGTCTGCTCAGAGACATCCGCCTTCGAAATCCACAACTGGATGCGACCGCTCCAGTCTTGAATGTGGAAGAACTTCAACTTGCCCTTGTCGTTACGCAGCATGATGCGACCAGCGACGCGAATCGCTTCACCCTCAACACCGGGTTCTTCCGGGCACTTCGCGCGGGCATCGCCAATCTTGACGTGGTTGTCGAAACGCTGGCCCCAGGGGTCGAGCCCCAGAGCTTCGATTTGCTGCAGCTTCTCAATGCGAGCAGCTTCCAGACGATCAGGCTTTTCAGACATGAGTCGGTCGATACTTCCAAGGTGAATTGATTCGGCGGGCATTCCGTCAGCCGCGCTCGGTGAGTGTATGGACTCGCCGCGACGTTTGGCGGCTCGGTCTGTGGCCAAAATCGTCGCGGGGACGAATCTTGGGGAGTCGCTTCCGCAGCGTCAAACGGCCTACTTCAACAGATGCAGGTTCGCCATCGAGATCCCGGACAACATCGAACCGATAATGCCCAGAAACCCCTGATCCGTGCCGCAAATAAACAGGTTGTCGAGATGCGTCCGGCCGTCCCGAACTTTCTTCGGAGCCCCGTAAACCGCTCCATTCAGATGGCTGGTGAACTTCGTAATCGTGCGCGGCGTGAACATGTCGGTGTCCACGACGTGCGAGCGAAAGTCGGGGATGTGCTTCACGGCCGCCGCGGCAATGCGAGCACACCAATCATCCTTAGCGGGATAATAGGCATCGTCGCTGAGTGGCTCCCAATACTTCGGATCAGCCAGCGCGGTGATGCGAATGCGGCCTTCTTCGATCTCGTCGCCTTCGCCGTACTGAAAGTTGTTGGGCGAGCAAACAATGCCGCTCCGTAGATCGCACGGGTCAGTAGGTGGTTCGTAATGGAACGGGTCAGCGTCGTTGTAGAACACGATCGTCTGACGATGCCCCAAATCCGCAGGCTGGCAGTCGAGCGAAAAAATCGTTTCGACAAACGAGATCGCCCCCGGTGGATTCTCGGCCTGCAGCGGCGCGGGGCAGTCACTCAGCCGCAGTGTTTCAGCGATGCCTGCCGAAGAAAGCACGTTCTTCGCTTCAATGACATCGCCGTTGTCGAGCAACACGCCCGTCGCATGGCCGTTCTCGGACAAGATCTTCTGCACGCCAGACTTCAACCGCAGCTCGCCGCCCAGCTTACGAAAATGGTTGACCAGGTTCTTCATGATCAGTCGCACGCCGCGCGCAGGCCTGGCGAAACCCTCTTCGAAAATCGACTTGAACATGATGACGAACTGGCTGAAGTCCATGTCGTGCGGCGTTGGACTGCCGTAGAACATCAGCGGACAAAACAGCATGTCGATCAAGACCTGGTCGCTGAGCGTCTCATTCAGGACCGCTCGGGCCGAGGCCGTTTCATTCGTCAGGTGCAGCTCGTCGTGCGAATTGATGCGTTCGACCAGTCGATTGAAGCCGTCCTTCTGAGATGGAAACTCTTGTTCCACCTGACTGCGAAAGAACTCGAACTCGTTGTTGAAGCGTAGTGTGTGTCCGGGGAACACAACACTCGATTCAATCTGCGGGCAAAGTGCAAAATCTTCCCAGCGCAAACGCAGTTGCCGCAAGAGTTTGCTCAACGGGCCGGTTTTGGTCCCGGGAGCCGCGTAGTTCGTCACCGCGTGCAGGCCGACGTCGTGATCGCGCTTCCGCAGCCGGTAGAACGAGTTCAGACCGCCGATCGTGTAATGCTTCTCGACGACGCAGACTTTCTTCTCGTAGTAGGCCAGCCGAATGCCAGCCGCGAGCCCCGAAAGTCCTGCCCCGATAATAACAGTGTCGTAAACCACCGCGTTCAACCTATTCTGCAACCGCATTCTGGCGCTTCGGACGACATTTCGTCCCCAACTCGTAATCGACGAGGGCGGGACTATGAAGCCGAGGTTACCAACTGTGAAGCCTCACGGTTCGCTGTTTTCTTTCCTCAGCCGCACGGTGCGGGTTGCCCGCCACTGAACCACGCATGCCCGACTCTCCGCCCCCCAAGCAACTGCGACTGCTGACACTGGCGAAGTGGGCGTTATTTCTTGTCGTGCTGGCGTTTGTGGTGCGTAAGGCGGATTCACTGTGGGACCCGGCCGTACTGACCCAGCGCCCCATCGCGTGGGGTTGGCTGGTGGCCAGCGGCATCGCTTACATCTTGGGATGGTTGCCCTGCGTGTGGTTCTGGCAGCGGGTGATGCAGGTGCTCGGCAGCGACCCCGATTGGCGGGTGACTCTGCGAGCTTACTACTGCGGGCACCTCGGCAAGTACGCGCCCGGCAAAGCTGCGGTGCTCGTCGTGCGATCCGGGATGCTGAAAGCGGAAGGCGTACCGGTCACGACAGCCGTCATCAGCATCACCATTGAAACACTGGCGGCGATGGGCGTCGGCCTCGCGATAGGGATTGCGCTGGGAGGCTACGTCTTGCCGGCCGATGCCTGGGCCCTGCTGCCCGAAGTCATGCTGGTTCTGCGAGACCAGCCTTGGCTGGGGCCACTGCTGGTGGTAGTCGCCACCGTGGCGTGTGTGACCCTGGGAGCAAAAGCACTCGTCAATCTGGCGATGAAGCTCTCGCGAGTTCAGGCAAGCGACCCACAGCAGCAACGGGATCTGGCGCGAGTCCTCTGGAACGGTACCTATGCACTGATCCCGACCTGGCTACTGCATGGGTTGAGCCTTGCCTGCATCCTGGTTGCCGTTGACGCGGCGGATTGGTCGCTGAAGAATTTCTTGCTTTGGACGGGCGCTATCGGAGCCAGTTCGTCACTCGGGTTCTTTGTGCTGTTCGCTCCGGGAGGACTCGGAGTTCGCGAAGGGATCTTGATTGCGGCGTTACAGGCGTCGGTCGGAGGCCCAACGGCAGTGCTCGCGGCAGCGCTTCTGCGGATCGTCTGGCTGGTCGCCGAAATCATCAGCGCGGGATTTTTGTACGCCCTGCCGATCATGAATCGGAAACCGACGGGATGATCAACCTCGAAGCTCATCCGGACGGTGTCATCCTGCCCGTGCAGGCCCAGTCGCGTGCTCGCAAGAACGGCCTGACCGGCACACACGACGGAGCGTTGAAAGTCTCCGTGACGCAAGCTCCCGAGAAAGGCAAGGCCAACGAGGCCATCATCAAAGTTCTGGCTGACGAATTGGATCTGAAGAAATCGCAACTCGAACTACTGACAGGCGAGACCTCGACCAAGAAGCGGTTCCTAGTGCGAAATATCACGCTTGAAGAACTGGCCGAACGTCTGAACCGACGCGAAAAGCTTGAACAGAAGGTCGCAAAAGACGCGATGAAGGTTGAGACGAATTCTTGACCTGACTCTTTGCGTCCTTCGCGAGCTTCTGTATTCGATCTGGGTTTGCCGGTATCACGAGTTGGCAAGACGCTTCAAAACTTCTACGCCCCGTTCCAACATGGAGTCTGGTTGAGCGTACGAAATGCGGAAGTGGGTGTCGCGCGTGCTGAAGACATTGCCTGGGATAATCAGCAGGTTGTTCTCGATCGCCTTCTTCACGAAGTCAGAACCGCTGCCATGCGGAGCTTTGCAGAATAAATAGAACGCACCACCCGCCGGCGCGATCTGATAGAGATCACCCAGTTCCTTGACCATGAAGTCACGCTTCTTGCGGTACTCATCGACAAACGGGCTGATGTCGTAATCCAGAGCCGACAGGCCCGCCCACTGCATCGGGTGCGGCGCACAGACGAAGGTAAACTGCTGCAGCTTGATCATCTGCTGCATGATCTGCTGAGGACCGTGCACGAAACCCAGGCGCCAGCCGGTCATCGAATGTGACTTGCTGAAGCCGTCGATCACGATGGTGTCCGGATTCCACTTGGCCGGGCTAATGAACGGACCGTCGTAGCAAAACGAGCGATAGATCTCGTCGCTGATGAGGGCGATGTCCCTTTCGCGAGCCAGTTCCGCAATCGCTTTCATCTCTGCTTCGGTCGCCACAACGCCCGTCGGATTGCTGGGGCTGTTGAAGAGGATGACTTTCGTGTGATCGGTAATGGCCGCGCGGACTTTTTCGACGTCCACGCGGAAGTCCGGATAGGTATCAATGAAGACGGTCCTGCCCCCGGCCAGCGTCGTGAGGTGCTTGTACATCACGAAGTAGGGATCGAAGGCAATGACTTCATCGCCCGGATTCACCAGTGACATCAGCGCCAGCATCAAACCGCCGCTCGTGCCGCTGCTGATGAAGACTTCACGGTCTTCATGACCGAGTTCGTCTTTGACCTGCTTCTGCAAAGCTTCGCGCAGAGGAGCGATGCCCTGCGACTGGCTGTAGGCGTTGCGGCCCTGATTGACGGCGTCAAACAGCGCCTGCTTGATGACCTCGGGAGTATCGAAGTGCGGCTGACCGATACTGAGGTTGATCGGATCCTTCATCTTCGCGGCGAGATCAAAGACCTTGCGAATGCCCGAGGCATCAATCCGATGCATGCGGTCGGCAATCCAGCGTTCGCTCATGGTTCTGCTTCGTAAGTTTGTGATGACATAAATCGAAAGGGACGGACAAGTCGTCCGTCCCTTGAGATCAGAGGCCGCTCCCTCACGGTCGCGGTACTGAGGTCTTACAAGCCCTCAGAGCTGACTAGCCCTTGGCCAGTGCTTTGACCGCGGCTTGGATGCCGTCGCTGTCGAGGCCCTGGTAACCCATCTGCTGCCACAAGCCGCCGGAACCTTCACGGTTGGTTCCGATGTTGTTGTAGCGGCCCTTGAAGCCGCGCTTCAGCAGTTCGCTGCCGAAGCGTGAACCCAGGCCCGTATTGACGTTGAAGCCTTCCGCCACCAGCACGAACGGAGCCTTGGCGAGCTTCGCCATCACCGCTTCGTCATACACATTGAGCGTCGACTTGTTGATAAGGCCAACTTCCAGCCCCGCTTCCTTCAGGCCGATCACGGCGTCCAGCGAGCGATAGAGCGTCTCGCCAAACGACACGATGTAACCCGCCGAGCCTTCGCGGATGATGTCATCCTTGCCGGGCTGGAACTCGTACGACCCGCCAAAGATCGGCTGCTCGTTGGCATCAATGATGTCCGGCACTTCAGAACGTGTGGTGAACACGAACCGCAGGCCGGATTCGTTGAAGATCTTGTACATGCACGCACGCAGCTGATGCTGATCAGCGGGGAAGTACAACCGGGTGTGATCCTTGCCACCGTCCGGCAGACCGTTGGCCGCGAACATGTTGTTGATGCCGAAGTGGCACGTGTTGTCAGCCATGTCGTCGCAACCAGCATGCGAGAAGTGAGCCAGCACGTTCGCATGGTTCAGGCGAGCCATGGTGATTTCGGACACCAGCATTTCGAGGAATGCCGAGAACGTCGCAAACACACCCTGACGAGACGGCTCATAACCAAAGCCTGCCGCGGCGGAAAAGTTGCCACGCTCCATGATGCCGCCGCGAACGAAGCATTCCGGATGTGCCTTGCGGACGGAATCCAGACCGCAGGAGCCTTCCAGATCGCTGTCGAACACGCGCACGCGAGCAACTCGTTGCTCGGGAGTCATCTTGTCGAGCAGTTCGTTCAGCAACGTGCCAAACGCAACACGGTTCTTGCCGGCGCCCTTGGAACCACGCATCACCGGCTTGCCGGGCCCCTTCTTGACGCCCTTCAGGAACTCAACGGCTGCGGTGTAGCCGCGTTGTTCCAGATACTTGATCGCGGTTGCGACCTTGATGACGTCGTGTCCGTGGTTTGAACCTTCCAGTCCTTCGATGCCAGGGCACATCTTACGCTTGTTGATCAGCGCCACCGGACCAGGCGTCGCCACCGCTTGAGCCATGCGTGCGTAGAGCCCTTCAATGTCTTCACCATCGCCCGTGTTGACGGACAGACCGTGACCTTCGAGCGTCTTCGCCACGCAGTATCCGGGCAGGTACTCAGACGGATAACCCGCAATCGTGACGTCGTTATCGTCAACCAGCAGCTTGATGTTCAGCTTCTGAGCGACGCACAGCCGCGCGGCTTCAGCGTCGTTGCCTTCCATCTGCGAGCCATCAGAACCGAGCATGAAGACCGTTCTGCCGGGATTGGAAATCGCGACGCCGTTGACGTAGGGCCACATGTGCCCGAGGCGTCCCGACGAAAACTTCACACCGGGAGTGAATCCACGCTCGGGGTGGCCGGGCATATGGCTCATGTATTCGCGATAGTGCAGCAGCTTTTCGGCAGGCATGTGGCCTTCGATCACCGACATCAGATACTGAGTCGCGACGCGGTGGCCCGCTTCATCGAAGAAGGTGTGCACAAAGCCGTGGCCACTGTTCTGGTGGTCGTGCAGAAAGAAGCCGTAGGCAATCATAACTTCAGGCATGGTGTCGTACGGACCACCGGTGTGCCCACCCAGCCCCTTGGCATCCGCCACCGCCGTAAAGAACACCGTGGCGTCACGGCAGAGTTGAATGTTCGCTTTCAGCGTCGTGAGTTGCTCAGCGGTGAGCTTCGAATTCTTCGGATCAAGAGCCAGTGGTTTGAACTTAGACAGGTCGATTGGGAAGTGAGTGGCGTCCATGAAGGGTGATCTTCCGATATTCGAGACAGGTGACTGACACAGTCCGCGCGGTCGTGCCGACGCACCGACCAGCCGGTACTCCAAGTCTTCCAACCCGCTGCCCGAGCGGACCGGACTGGCGCGGGTTCTAATGCATCCTTAGAGCCATCGAAAGCAAGCTAAGGCCAGTCCTGTGCGACAGATCGCTCAAACGACTTCGAAGCCCTTCCGCTGCTCCCGCCGCAGCAACTTCGTCGCTTCCGGAGAATTCGCGAATTGCTCGGTGTCGGGATTCCAGGTCAGTTTTGCCCCGACTCGCATCGCGATGTTGCCGAGATGGCACAGGCTGACCGATCGATGCTGGCTGATGACGTCCGAAATGGGCGTCTGACGACTGATGGTGCAGTCGTAGAAGTTGCCCATGTGGTTCTTGATCGCGTCAATTTTCCCCATGCGTTCAGGCCGCGACTGATTATCGTTCGCATAGATGCGGAAGTCGCCCCGGCCGAACGGCTTCTTCGCCAGCTCTTCGACGGGCTTACCGACGATGGTGCCACGATTCACGAAGATCCGCCCGGTGTCGCCTTCAAACATGATGCCATCGCGGTTGTAGTCGCCGCGCGGTGAATCCAGGACTTCCAGTTCCACGCCATTCGCGTAGCGGTACTTCGCGTGATAATCGACAGCGACGTTGTACGAATTTTCGGCGGTCGGATACTTCGCGGTGCCTTCGATCTCCACCGGTCCGGAATGTTGTAGTCCAGCTCCCCACTGAGCGATGTCGAGGTGGTGGGCTCCTGTGTCCGTCATTTCGCCGCCGGAATACTCGTACCACCAGCGGAACGTGTAGTGACTACGCTCGGCCAGATACGGCACGTCCGGCGTCTGGCCCTGCCAGAGGTTCCAGTTGAAGTGATTCGGCACGGGAGCCGGAGTGAACGGACCGCCCTGCTTGTTCTTACCCATCACCACGACCATGCGCTGCAGCTTGCCGATGCGACCAGCCTGCACCATTTCGACGGCGAGTCGGAATCGCGCGTCGCTGCGTTGCCACGTTCCAACCTGCACGACTCGGCCGGTTTCCTTAACGACTTCACAGACGCGCTGCCCTTCGGCCACCGTCAGTGTGAGTGGCTTCTCGCAATAAACATCTTTCTTCGCACGGCAGGCGTCCATCAACATCTTCGAGTGCCAGTGGTCGGGAGCACCGATCAGCACCACGTCGATGTCCTTCTTCGCCAGCAGGTCGGTGTAGTTCTCAAAGATCTGAGCCGTGCTGCCGAAGCTCGCTCGAGCCTGCTCACGCACGTGACGATCCACGTCACAAATCGCAACGACGTCTCCAAACGGCAAGGCTTCACGAGTGATCACCGACCCCTGATACCGCATGCCGATGCAGCCGATCCGCCAGCGATCATTCGGAGACTTCGGCGCCGCCTTCTCCTGAGCATTCGCAGTCCACGTGTAAGGCGTGACGGCCCACGCGGCGATTCCCGCAGCCGTTGTTTTCAGAAACTGACGTCGCGAGGCAGAAGTCGGGAGAGAGCGAGTTCGCGTCATCATGTTGAAGCTTTCCCATGTCGAGCGCTGGCAGAGCAAAACAAAACGCAATCGGCCGATGTGTGTGAGTCGGAGGTTAGTGATTCGATCCTGCCGCGAGAAACTCCTCAACCAGTCTGTCTCACCGCGATTCAAGAAATCACCGAATGGACGACGCAGACGTAAGCCAGTCAAGATGGGAGTCGTCGTCGCGGACTTGAGTCAAAATGCCGGGAAATGCCCGCAAAGGGGATCAAGATTCACCGCGTGCGGATTCGATCTGGAATGTCGAGCCGCTGCACGCCCGCAGTGCGCCTTCATTCGGTTCCAGACTGGCCTGTCGGACGTCGCATCGGATCTCGCGACCTCCTCAAGAGTTATCTGGCATGTACGAGTCCGCCTATCACCTCAGCCACCGACCGTTCGCCGCAACTCCGGATGCGGCCTGCTTCTTCGCGTGTGAAACCAACAGCGAGGTCTTCCACGAACTGGTCGTGTGTCTGGAACGAGGTCAAGGCATCGGCATCCTGACGGGAGCCGCCGGTGTCGGCAAAACCCTGCTGTGCCGCCGCGTACTCAAAGAGGTCGCCGACGGCTTCCAGACAGTCTTCATTGGAAATTCCAACTTCGCGACGCGCCGGGCGTTCCTGCAGGCGATCACCTACGAGCTGGGCGACGATTACAGCCACAAAGAGGATCAGGAACTGCGGTTGGATCTGCGTCGCCATCTCCAGCAGCTTCGCCCTGAACGCCAGGCGTTGGCTCTGGTGATCGACGAAGCACACCTGTTCCCGGACGACATCCTTGAGGAAATCCGCGTCCTCGCCGACCTTTCGGACGACGATTCACCCTTGGTACGAGTCATCCTCAGCGGTCAGTTGAACCTCGAAGAACGCCTGACCGAACGAGCTTTTGACGCTCTCAATCAGCGAATTGCTACGCATGTCACGCTGGAACCGCTGTCGCATGCCGAGGCCATGAATTACGTCGAACACCGTTTGCAGTGGGCTGGTGCGGAACCTGCCGCACTGATGACGACTCAAGCGATCCGCAATATCGCCCGAGCCAGCGGCGGAGTGCCGCGCTGCATTCATCAGTTGGCAGATCACAGCCTGATGCTCGCCCACTCGCGAGATGAGTGCCCCGTTCAAGCCAACACCATCGTCGAAGCCCTGCAGCATCTGAAGCGGCTGCCGTTGCAGTGGAACGATCTGAACGACTTGAGTTCGTTCTCATCAACCGGCCATTCGTCGCACGTGGAGCAACACATCGATGACGTCGTGCTGCATTTCGATGAAGCGGACGAACTCCTTGAGGAACTCGAATTAGAAGAATCGGGAGTCCCGAACATTCCAGAGCCGGATCGAGTTCAAGCAACTCAGCCATCCGCCGAAACTGCGACGTTTGAGTTTGGCAGCGACAACGATCTGGTTGAGCCATCCCTTGAGCAACCAGCGACGCCTGCGGCTTTCGAGACATCAGCAGAAATCGAAACGGCAGAGCCAGACGAAATGGCCTGCGAAGATCCGACAGCGATTGATATCCGTAGTCGCCATCAAACAACCGAAGCAGCAGACAGCGACTCCGACGAAGGCTTCTGTCTGACATTAGCCTCGCCGCGTCATCGGGCTGCGCGACCCGTCGAACCAACCGTTGAAGCGCAAGTCGAGCGTGCGGTCGCAACGCCGTCACTTTCACCGATTCAACACGAGTCATCAGCGACCGAATGGAACTTCGATCGCGACGACTCATACGTCGAAACGCTGAGCCGCTCACGTTCCAGCGTTACGCCGCACAGGTCATCAAAGGACCGTATCACAGAGGATTTTGCAGTGGTCCAATTTGAAGAAGAAATCGTTGTCGATCATTACGCCGCTCTGCAGGAACCTGAGTTCAGCGGCATCATCTGGAACCTGGCTCGCAAGACCGAGACCAGCTTTGAACCGCGCTTGATGGTCGAGCCAGCGTGTGAGCCCTGCCACTCGTCCACGGTCGAGGAGTCGGTAGATCACATGGACGCGCCGGCCTGCGAGGCCGCCGAGTGCGTTCATTTCGACGCCAACGAAGCTCACGCAGCCAGCGCGCACGCGGCTCCGCACTTCGAGGTCGAGTACGTCGACGAACCTGAGCCGGTTGAATCCGAGGACGAAGTCGTCGCTGAGGAGTTTGAAGGTTACGTCGAAGACATTCGGCCGGTGCACCCGGAACGCTACATCGACGCAATCATGCCGATGCTGGAAGAGCTCCTTGAAGAGGACGGCATCGACCTCTCTGCTCGACCTGAAGCGAAGACGATCGAGGACGTTGAAGCAGACATGTTTGATGCGATTTCGATTGAGAATCCAGAGATCGAGGACCGCATCGGCACCGACGTTCTGGATCTGGTGTTCGACACTCAGGCAGCTCTGAGAAGCTCGCAGGACACGTTGGCAAAGACGCTCGAACGGCAGTTGGAAGACCTCAACGACGAAGACGGTGAGATCGAAGAGAAGCTGACCTACCAGTTGAGTCAGTTCGATGTCGTGCTGCCTGAGGACGATTTCGAGGTCGCCAAAGAAACTCCGGTTCGCGACGCGGCTCCTCAGCAGCGGCTACCCGAACTTGATCAAGTCGAGGAATCGGCCACCCGCAAGCGTCCCTACGGACGCCTCTTCACCGATCTTCGTCGCCGACATCCACGTGCGGGTTAACGTCAAAATTAACGAGCCAAAAGGACCGTACGGTGGGACAAGCGATCGAAGCTCGCCGGTGGGCCTGTGCATTCGGCGAAAACTTGCCTCGACCGTCTGACTGCGCGTACAACAGGGCTCGATCGCGCCGGCCCACCATGTGACGGCCTCGAATGCTGGTCCCACCCTACGTCAGAGGCGACGCAGCCTAAGCCGGGGCTGGAGATCAAAACATCCCAGGCAAAAAGAAACGCGAGCCTGCCTCCACATGTACCTGGTGCTCTTGCTTAGGGCTGCTTGGTTTCCCACCTGACCCGGTTCACATAGCTGCCATCACACATGGAGACAGGCTCGCGTTTCCTGAGAATCTGCGAGCCGCTCAAAGCGGGGGGGAGATTATTGCGGTGCAGGCAGTGACCGTCAAGGAACTGCTGGATGGAGTTCGGGTTTCAGCCAGATGAAGCTCTTCCCCAGGCGCCCGCCATAATTGCCGGCAGTGATGCGTATCAGCCCCGGCGTGGAAACTGACGCGGCAATCGCGGCCTGAGTCGCCTGCGAGATCACGTCCAGATTACGACCGTTGATCACGATTTCCATGATCGAATTCACGCCAGGCGGCAATTTGGACGCACCGCCCAGCTTTTCACGCAGCGTCGGGCAGTATTCGGCGTAGGTGCTGGCAATCAGAAACTTGTACTTGCTGCCCGCTTTGGACGCGCTCGACGCGATACCGCCAGGAAAGGCCATGATCGTTCCCGGCACCTTGTTGATCGCCTCAACGCCACGTTCGGTCGCTTCGATCGCCGCGTCCTCGGTCGCACCCATGAACCACAAGTTGCCGCCCATGATGCCGTCGGTGAAGCCAAACCGGCGATCCACGACGAACTCGCCGCCCATGATGGGAACGACCCAGACTTTGCGACCAAAGCGGGTCTCGCGCGTCTGGTGGCCGTCACCGAAGAACGCGATCTTGCGCCCTAGCTTGAAGTAGGGATCGGTATCCAGCAGGTTGAAACAGCGAGCGGTCGGGCAAGTCAGCACGTTCTGGCTGAGGCGTACCAGCAACGATCGCTCCAGAGCTTCGACGCGATCTTTGCGAAAGCGCGGCAGATGAAACTGCACGATCGCTCCAGGGCGACCGTCCGGCGTTGCGAAACTCTCATCACCACCCGGTCCAACGTAGCGATCCAGCCCCGCTTCGCAGTCGCACAGAATGGTGCTTGTCGCATTGCCCGTGGCTTCGCGTACCGCATGATCGAGCCACTTGCGATCGCGTGCCGTAATCAGCACTTCTGCGTAGATGCTGCGAAACGCTTCCGCATAGGTGTCTTCAACGTCCGCCTGATACTGAGCCGCCATGTTGCTCGCCTTCGTCTGATCCCGACATTTCGCCGCCCCGCACCACACGACGACGACCGCTGCGAAAGATACTGGCTGAGAACGAAAAAAAAGAGGCGACCGCATCGGGTCGCCTCTTGATTCGATCTACAGTTCGCCGCGCTGAGGGCTTATTCCTCAGCCTCTTCCGCTGGCTCTTCTTCTTCCTCTTCTTCCTCGGCTTCATCGAAGACTTCGCCATCAACGCTGATGTCAACGGCTTCTTCTTCGTCCTCTGCGGCTCCGGCTGGAACGGCATCCAAATCCATATCGACCGGAACTTCTTCCAGTTCAGGCACAACCGTCACTGGACCGCCGTCGTTGGTGATCAGTTCTTTGACCATCTGCAGCCAGTACAAACGCTTGCTGCGAGCACGCAGGGCTTCCAGGCGTTCCTCGGCAGCCGCTTTCTGGTTGTAGGGATAGCGTCCCTCTTCCTTCATGCTGTTGCTGTAAATGACCCAGATGGCTCGCTTCTTGACCTCGGGCTTTTCGCGCGTGCGACGTACGGCCTTCTTCTTGGCGGCCTTCGGCTCCTTCGGCGTCTTCGCGCGCGCAGCCTTCTTCGGCTTTGCTTCCTTGTCCTTTTCGGCTGCCTCAGCGGCTTCAGCCTGCCGACGCAACTCGAGTCGTTTCCCTGCCATCGCAACCCCTCATCTGGGCATCAAGACTGCTATGTTCACCGCCGCCAACACCTTCTGTCGGCAGCTCCCCATTCTTGAGGGGCGGGAAAATAGCGATTTCAAACAACGCTGCCAACCGCCTGACCATACTCGTCAGACGACGCATTTGAGCAGTTTTGGCCGGTCCGCGGCAACAATTCGGACCATTTCCACAAAGATTGAGGCCCGGCGGAGCTTCAATTCTTCGGCCAGGACAGCCAGAAGTATTTCTGGACGAATTCAATCACGTCACCGAAGAGCACATATCCCAACGGCTTCTGACCGCAGTTGATCTTGGCGCGAACTTCCGCACCAATCCGAGTCCCGCGACCGCCGAGCTGCTCTTTGTCGAATTTCGCAAAGATCAGGATCACACTCGACTTATCTTCCGACGGATGTACCCGCGACGCCATCTCCTCAGGCCGGTCTGAAAGTCTGCCGGTGAAGGTCTTTTCAGAGTCTGTCGCCAGCACAAATTCAATGGGAAGATCAGTCTTGCCGGCAGCCTTCTGAGCGTCCAGCAGATGCCCCATGCGGTTTTCCTTGACGTTCAATTCCAGCCGCCACTCGCCGGTGTCATCCTTGATCTCCAACAACATCTGACCACGTTCAACGGGACGATTTCGCAGCAACTGCTCAATCTGGAACGTCGAAACGATGCCAGAAATCGGAGCCGTTACCGTCAGCCGCTCTTTGCGTTCCGTCAGAATCGCGATCTGCTCGGTCAAACCGCGCAGCTCCGCTTTGGTCTGCTCCAGCTTGCCGCGCAATTCCAAGACCTGCGAACGCTGCTCAGGAATTGTCGCCAACTGCCGAATCTGCGAGAGGAGTGCGCTGCTCAACTCTTCCTTTTCGTTGGCGTCGGTGATCGCGCCGGATAGTTGCTGCTCTAACTCCTTGTTCTGGATCACCAGCAGCACGTCGTCCTTCTGAACCCGCTGACCGCTCTCAACCTTGATTTCGATCACTTCGCCCGCCCACGGCGCGAACACGTCGGCCTGCACAACGGGCATCAGCTTGCCGTCGCCTTCCACGCGATAATCCCACGTGAAGAGGAACAGGCTGAGTATAACCAGCAACAAGGCAGCAAATCCCAAGGCCACCTTCAGACCGTTGCGGCCTTCCAGGAAGCCCAGCAGCTTGCCGATCGAACGCCACAGAGGCATCAGAAAGATGCGGTGATAGCGTTTCGCATTCGTGATCGCGGCACCGACGTGCTCG
>CAYLTY010000078.1:0-34090 GCA_964386705.1 uncultured Planctomycetaceae bacterium | reverse complement strand
GCGATCCTTGAAGCGGTCTGAGACCGCTCCACCGTTGTCGCAAAAGGCGGTCGAGATCCGTGTCAACGAACTCGGGATGACCAGAATCCAGTTGGCCCGTGAATCCGGAATCAGCCGCGGAGCCCTGCGAGACTTGGAACTCGGAGTACACAATCCGACGCGATACACCCTCGAACGATTTATTGAGTTCTGCGAACACCGGGAGATTAAACCCGCGCTGATTGAGACCGTTCGCAATCTCTACGCCGGTCCGTGCGACAGCCTGCAGCACTTTATTGCGCGGCTGGAACTGCGAGCCGGATCGTCGCCCGAACTGGCTCGCAAGGTTGGTATCAGCCCGGCCACATTGTGGGAGTATAAACGCGGCAATTTTCCGACGCCGTACGCACTCCTCAAAAAGATGTGCACAATTACTGGCGAAGATTTTGAACTGGGCGAAGAACTTTGGCGCGCTGCAGAAAGAAATCGATTCCTGCAGCGTGGGTTCCCGCGCTCGTTCGCGGAATTGTGCGTATTAAGGCTTAGAGCCGGTCACGCAGAATCCAAATTACTGCAATTCGGCTTAGCGACTTCGCAACTTAAGCGCATGTGCTACCTGGAACTGCCACCCTGGCCGCGAGTTCTACCGACCGCAAAAAGCCTGTGCCGGACTCCAGAGGAACTGAAAGACCTGAAAGACCTCTGGCTGTACGATTTCCAGGAACAGAAGTCAGAAGGCCTGCACGACTTCGGACTGCAGATCAAGAAGCTGCGTGAAAAGCGCAATATTCAGCGTCGAGAGATCTCCGATCTCTGCCTGGTGGGCGGTAAGAAACCTGCCCGGACCATTAAACATATTGAAGAAGACGGCCACTACTCACAATTGGCTTTTCCGGCAGGCCTCGTGGCAATTGTCACTGAGGAACCGCCGCCACCAAATATGAACGGTTCGACCATTCATTGCCCCGTTAAGCGTGGCGTTCTGGAAACACCCTTAGCCAAGGAGTTGCGTTCCCAGTGGGAAAAGCGACGGTTGCGTTTCCATTTGCGTCACCGTCCGGAAATGCAGATCGATTTGCGACTGGCTCGTGAATACTACGGCTTCGATGTCGCCGAAGCCGCGAGGCAGCTTGGATATACCAGCCTCGAGTATCAAAAGATCGAGCGTGGTATCGAACCGCTGAGCGATACGGCTCGCAAACGAATTCTCGAAGCCTACGAGAAAGTTGGGCACCAACGCGTCGCCGAGGTCTTTCAGCGGCGTGACCAGCGGGATCTGAAGCGGATTGCCTGGAAAACCCCCAACACGGTTTCCGAGATGCTGACGCTGCTCGCCAAAAGAGAAGGTGGCGTGGTCACTCTGGCACGCGTGCTCAAAGGAATGGGGCTTTACGGAATCTCGACGCCGCAGTTGCGAAGCTACATCCTCGGCGCGGTCACTCCGAGTTGGTCGCTGCTGCAACAGATTGCCGACAAATGCGGAATTGCGAAGCTTCAACCTGTCCACATCGATTGGATCAAGCGTTACCGCACGCAGTTGAAATCCAAGTGTAAAACGATGCTGTGCGTGGAGATCAAGCTGCTGGTGGCAGAGCTCGCTCCCACCATGCGGGCTTTCGCTAAACGCTGTAGTTGCAGTCCGTCGCTCCTGCTGCGAGACCTCTACCGCATCGAAGACGGCGAAACCGTGAAATGGAAGCACATCGAACGCTTCCTGCGGGGTGCCGGCCTGCCGGATACCTGCGAACGCTGGCAGGTGATTCACGGCCTGTGGCTGCGCGGCGAGTAGCGGTTGAGCTGAAAACACGCATGCCCAAACGGACCGGTTCAGGCAATATCGCGTCGCTGGCTGGGGCCATTGTCGTCGTGAAATTTCCGCAAGACCCAGAGTCGCTCGAACAGGTTGGCTTTGCGAATGTTCGGGTCGAGAGCGTTCACTTCCAAGTGATGTCCGCCGCGGGTCTCGACGATCAGAGTCTGGTCGTCTCGCTGCTCCATCACGAGCCAATATTTCGTGACGCAGTAGGTGTAGCCTTCGCCGTTCGCGGAAGGCGCCACATTGCGAGCATCGGGAGCGGGGTGAGTTCCAAACTCGGTGCGGCGATAGACGAGCAGGTCGCCTGTGCAAAATCTCTGCGGCATCATTTTCCCTTGTGCCCTCAATCAACGCGGTCCAGACGCATGGAATGCTCCCTAAGGACGCATCCGCTGCGGTCTTCAGTGAATCGCGTTCACTTCACTCTTCGTCCTTGCTGAGTAGAAACATCAATCTTGTTTTCAACCCCGATGCCGATCCCGGTAGCATGACCTCGCGAACCGGGGCTGATAGTTCGATTCCGTCCGTCAGGTCAACACGACTTCCTGGAACGTCGATTCCCATTCAATTTATGCCACTTCTGATAGTTACGATCAAAGAAGATCTGACCATTCGAATATGAATTTTTGAAAGTTGACTGCATGCGAATCACAACTTGGAACGTCAACGGCATCCGTGCTGCCCTGCGGAAAGGCTTCGAGGACATTCTGGCTCAAGTAGAACCGGACGTGCTCCTGCTGCAGGAAGTTCGGGCGCTGCCGGAGCAGTTGCCGCCAGAGTGGGCTCAACCAGAAGGCTGGCATGTGCACTGGCATCCCGCTGAGAAAATGGGATACGCGGGCACTGCTATCTGGTCGCGGTATCCGCTGGAAGTCCTGAACAAGGGCATGGACGCTGTCGATCCAGATGGTCGGTTGATTCGAGCACGTACCAAGGGCGTCGATCTGATCTGTGCCTACCTGCCGTCTGGCTCATCCGGCCCCGAGCGGCAGAAGATCAAAGAAGCGTGGATGGCCGAGTTCTTCCCGTGGGTGCAGAACCTCGTAAAGGACCGCCGACCGGTCGTCATCGGAGGTGATCTCAACATCGCGCACACCGAGCGGGACATCTTCTACGCCAAGTCGAACGAGACGATGTCCGGCTTCATGCCGCATGAACGGGAGTGGATGGGCCGGGTCTTCGACATGGGTTGGAACGACCTGATCCGGCAGCACTTTGGCGAGGTGCAGGGCCCCTATTCATGGTGGTCGAACCGCGGCCGGGCACGCGAATTGGATCGCGGCTGGCGCATCGATTATCTGCTGGGCAACAACTACACGGCGAAGGCGTTCCAGTCTGGGTCCATCTGTCGCGAAGGCGGGCTGCTGGTTTCAGACCACGCTCCCGTGACGATCGAGATCGATGCCTGACCAATCTGTGGGAAGCGCTGTTTCATTTTCATCGTCGCGCCGTGATGCTTTCTTCCCCCATCGCCCTGCTCGATATCCGCGTTTGACTGCCGGGAGACTGTGATGACTCAAGCGTCCATGCCCAATGTTGATCCTGCGAAGACTCACATCGCTCGCGAGTTCAAACATAAGAGCCCGCTGGTCTCCTGCCGCTTTGATCCTACGGGAAAATGGGTCGTTGCCGGCGCTCAGGACATGAAGGTCGTGCGTTGGAGTCTCGCGGACGGCAAAGCGACGGAACTGGCTGCTCACGACAGTTGGGTGCGCGGCCTGGCATTCGCCCGCACGAAAGAGGGAGACGCCGAGAAGCTCATCCTGCTGACCGGCGGCTATGACGGTCGCATCGTGTGGTGGGACGCCTCGGCTGAAGCGCCTCAACCTCTTCGTAAGATCGACGCCCACAAAGGCTGGCTGCGCAGCCTCACGGTCACCGCCGACCAGCAGTTCGTGATCTCGTGCGGAAACGACAACCGCGCGAAACTGTGGCGCATCGCTGATGGCTCGCTGGTGCGCGAGTTCGTGGGCCACGAAGCCCATGTCTACAACTCGGCCGTGCATCCTGATGGCAAGCAGCTCGCGACGGTGGATCTCAAGTGCAACGTGCTGCATTGGGAACTGGAGACCGGCAAGCTGGTGCGTCAGTTCAAAGCAGCCACGCTGCACAAGTACGATGGCGGCTTCATGGCGGACTACGGCGGATTCCACGCGATGGAATTCAGCCCGGACGGAAAGTTGCTGGCCGGCAGCGGCATCACGAACGTGACGAACGCATTCGCCGGCGTTGGGAACGTCGCCGTCGCGGTGCTGGACTGGGAGGGCGGCAAAGAGCAAACCGTGCATCTTCCCAAAGCCCCCATCAATGGCGATGGCTGGGGCATGGTCCTGCATCCGCAGCCGTTCATCGTCGGCTTATCGGGTGGCGGAGCAGGCGGTCGGCTTTACTTCTGGAAACACGGCGAGAAGAACGAGTTCTTCACGTTCGGTTTGCCCAGCAGCGCTCGCGGCCTGTCTTTAAGCCCCGATCTCGTGCATCTCGCCACCGCCCATCATGACGGCGCACTGCGGATTCTGAAGATGGCAGACAAGACCTGAGACGACCGCCGGGCTTCGGCTATACCTCGTCCGGCACGAGGACCTGGATGAGATCGCCCTCGACGCGCACCTGATAGGTCGGAGTTCTGAGATTCGACTTCGGGTTGTCCAGCCACAGACCGTCTTTGACGCCGAAGCGCCAGGCGTGCCACGGGCACATGACGGCTCCGTTCTCGACGTATCCAGACGCCAGTGAAGCCCCCATATGCGGGCAGAAGTCGTTGATCGCGAAGTACTCGCCGTCGAGCAAGAACACGGCAACTATTTTTCCGGCGACGGAGAACGCCCTGCCCTGCCCCTCTGGAACTGCTCCTACCTTGGCCACCGATTGAAACTCAGCCATCTTCCCTCTCAAGGTCGTTGTCGGGCGTCTGCCCGTTGGTACGAAGGTACCACAGCGGGTCGCCCGGATGTTGTTTGGGCAGCGGGGCGTTGTTGAGTCGCCTCAGCCGCTTGCCCCATACGATAACGAGCAGCAGCAACGCGATCCCAATGAACGCCAACAAGCCGACAATCAACAAACCGGCCAGCGCGGATTGTTTCTGCTTCTGAGCATTCGCGACATCATCCGGCTGCTCCTGACGAGTTTCCGTCGCGGACGGCTCGCTTGGGGAATCCACGTCCTGAGCGCTGGTCAATTGATTGCCTGCCAGCAAGCTGATGCAAGCCGCCACAATCAAACCAAAGTTCAACAATCTGCGGGAAAAATGTTGCAGCATGTCGTCGTTCGCCGTTGTGTGGAACAGGAATTCGCTCCCTAGAGCTTCTCTATCTTCTCAAATCGAAACGACGATTCCAATCGGGACTGTTCGTGATTGTTCGAGGCCAAATCCGCTGATGGGGCCGCGGCCGTCAGCCGAACTTATTTGCCGTCGCGATCGGTTGCGAGACATCGTCAACGTTCTCTTGGTTGAAGAGCGTCTTATCTAACCTCGCGATGCGTATACTTAAGTCGGCCGACAATCATGCCGGCCGATTTTTGTTTTCATGGATGGGCGCCCGCTTGCGTGCTCATGGACTGAGAGAGATTGAGACTATGTTCGCGACTGACCCTCGCCATTCTGCTCCCGATGAATTCCTGCAGACCCGAGTCAACTCGGCGAACCCCTA
The DNA here is from genome assembly GCA_964386705.1 of uncultured Planctomycetaceae bacterium. Taxonomy (GTDB): domain Bacteria; phylum Planctomycetota; class Planctomycetia; order Planctomycetales; family Planctomycetaceae; genus AM-0621. Next base: position 28,645 of record CAYLTY010000078.1, on the reverse strand, counting down.
CCGGCTGCATCTGATGGTGGTCGACAAGGCCATTCAGCAGACCCGCAACGTCATCGAAGGTCTGAACACGCAAGACTTCAGCCTGTCTCACGAATCGGCTTCGCGAGCCCGCGATTGCGTCGTGGATCTGATCTCCAGCCTGCGCGTCGATCCCGCTCCCGACTTGATTTCCATGGTGAAGGACTACTTCCTGCACATCCAGAAGAACCTGGTGTTCGCCGATCTGCTGCAAGACAAGGACGCAGCCCAGAAGGCTCTCGACCTGTTGGAAGGCTATCGCGCGACGTGGGTTGATCTGCGAGCCCGATTGCCGCAGCAAGCATAAATTTCGACGGTTCAAATCCGTTGCATTCAGGCATCCGTGGTCTTGTACTGTCCCTCGTGGCAGCGTGAGATCACGGATGTTTCCGTTTGCGGACAACGTGGAGCCCTGCCCGGACTCGCCCTGTTGCTCTTCGCGAACTTGATATGTCTTCGAACGTGCCCACCTCACCGACACTAGCTGACTTCGACTGGAAGCCTGAACCGCAAGCTGCGTCTCTGATCGATCGGCTGGTAGCAGCCTGCGCTTCACAGTTGCCCGCACTCGCGTCCTTCGCCGAGCAACTCCGACTGCGAACCGGAACGCGGCTCACCGACTGGGTTGATCATCTGGCCTGCGTGAACTCTGCAGAACTGATGACTGATCTCGAGGCAGCGGGGTTTCACGTTTCAGAAGAGCAGGCCCTGGACCGCTGGGTACATGCGAGGGGCTTGTTCCCTCCAGTCGTCGTTCTTGCCGACGGACACGCACGCATCGTGCTCAAGGTTGATTCCGTCGTCGACTTCCTGGTGGCGAATCAACTGGCCGGACACCGCAACCTCGAAGGCGAGCCCTTCAGCAGTTGCCGCCGAGCCTTGATCGCCGAGTCGCGCAGCTGCGAATGGTGGATCGTCGAACGGCAAGTGATTGGCGACTTCCCGGAACGGTTCACTGCTTCAGCAGATCCGCAACTAGTCACGAAGTGGCAGGAAGCGTTCCGACTGAGACGTCGGCAGCATGAAAACACTTCGGACGGGTTCGACATCGCCGAAAAATTGATTACTGCAGCTCAACAGGAACTCGATTCGAACCGCGTCTGCAACCTGTTCTTTGCAGCCGAACGGGATTATTGGGAACGCCGCAACCGTGCGGCTCGAGTGCAAAAGGCACGGCAGGACACATTGGGGCTCGGCTGGTCGAATCACGATCATCACACGTACCGCTCCAGCCGCCAGCATTTCCCACGACTGATTGGTCTGTTCGAGCTATTGGGGCTGGAACTGCGCGAGCGTTTCTACGCCGGTCGCGAAGCAGGTTGGGGGGCTCAGGTCATGGAGCACCCGCAAACCGGCATTGTGGTCTTCGCCGATGTTGATCTCTCACCGGCGGAAGTCTTCTGCGACTTTGCCCATGAAGCGTTACCAGCACAAGATCGGCTGGGCACGATCGGCTTGTGGTGTCGGTTGCATGGTGAAGCGTTCCTCGAAGCGGGGATGCACCACCTGGAATGCCAGTTCGACTACGAGGCCGCTCGCGAACAACTCGTCGGCGAAGGTGTTCGCTCGATGAAACCCTTCACCGACCTGCCGCATCTGCGACAAGCGTTTACGGAAGGCGAGATCTGGCCCGTTCGCGCGGAACGCATCGCTGATCTACTGCGGGACGGGTTGATTTCCGCAGCGCAAGCCGAACAGTTTCGCGAGAACGGAGCCGTCGGATCGCACCTCGAAATCCTGCAACGCAACGATGGCTACAAGGGATTCAACAAGCACGGTATCAACGAGATCATCCGCGACACCGATCCGCGACATCAAGCGGCGAATCGATAGCGGTTGGGTACGGCGTAGCGGTAAAACAAAGCCACCTCGCAAAAGGCGGAGCAATTACTTCTTGTCACCGAAGAGATAGACCGCATCGACTCGGCCGGTGTCGTCGAAGGTGCCAGCACCAACTTGCCCGACGACAAAGGTTTTGTCTTTCGCAGTCATCGCGGGTTTGGACATGTCGTCGAAGAAGACTTCGATCGAGCCTGACTCAACGTCGCGGACGATGCGTGCATGATGCCAGTTGTCGGTCCAGTCAGTTCCCGGAGTGGTCGTCAGCGAGATCTTTGTCCGCGGCGCGTTGTTGACGATGAAGATCTGGTTGGCGTGATCGTCGGTCTTTTTGCCGAGATGCACGTAGTACATGTGCGAGGGATTCTGGTAGCCGAAGAACAGGCACATATCGCGATGGCCGTAGTCCTTAATCGTCGACTGCAGCTTCACGTCCAGCACAAAGCTGCCAACCTTCACATCCTTGATCAGCGCGCGATTGAACGGCGACCGCACCGGATTCTCAACTTTGCTGGCCTGAAACTGCTCGAAGACCGAGTTGCCATCCACCTTCGCCAGCCGCCAGGCTTTCGGGTCGCTCAACTCCCAGCGGTCGATCGAACCACCTTCGAAATCGTCGCAAAACACCAGTGGCAATTTCGTGTCGATCTTCGGAACAGACTTCGAGCACGTTGGCTCTTCGGCACGAACGCCCTCATCTGATGACAAGCTGGCTAAGATCAACAGCAACAGGACAGGCACAAGACCAAAATGTTTCATAACACCCCTTCTGGCCAACGACATTCCACGTGCCCTCAGTCCCCAGGCATCAAGCCCCGTAAAGACTAACGGCCCGCCAATCATGACGACTGGCGGGCCGTTAACAAATCATCCATCGACGCTCTGCCGCTCCTCACCCATCCCAAGGCGATGCCACAGACTGCATCTAATCAAGGCTTAGAATTCGCCGACAACATTCCCCTCGTTGCGACCGCCGAGACTCTGCCACGTCGCCAGATCAATGTTGTTGCTGACCGCTCGCACGTGGCCATCCATCATCAGCACATTCACGCTGCCAACATGGAAGCTGCGGGTAACGATCGCTGCATAAGTCGTCGGACAAGTCGCGCCGCCTTCCGAGCAGCTCAGGAAGTCAATATCCGGCGTCGACGCGGAGGCGTATGGAATCACGGTGTTGGGCGTATAAACCGTGTTGAACGCTGCTTGAGCGATCTTCCCGTCGACCCATTCGGTGTGTCCGGTGGTTGAAAGCGTTCCGCCCAAAGCTGCGATCCCACTCGGAGCTGGCGGAGTCGTGGGCATGGCGGTCGTCGTATTCCGTAGTCCGGCCTGAAAAGCTTTCACTTCGCTGAAGCCCAGGGTATTGCTCAAGCCATCCGTGAAGTCACCTGGCCTGAGGCAGGTGTTGGGAATGAAAGAACCCGTACCAACGTTAACTGCGGTGCTGTCATAGTAACGCCAGCCGCCAGCATTGAACGCGTAGTTCATCGGGTAATGCACCGCGACGCCACTCGTATTCAACCTTGCCGTGTCCTGGATTTCGCTCGGACACAAGAACGATGGAATTCGTGTCGGAGGAACCGCAGCATTGATCGGATCGCTGTAAGCAAGCTCCAGTGTCGCCTGTACGATCAAGTTCGCCTGATCCAGATAAGGCAAGAGTCGCGCCTGAGCTGACCACTTGCCACCATTAGTCGTGGCCACTGCGGTCGCGAATGGAAAACATTCACCGTAATTCTCGGCGTAATTATGAAGCGCCAATCCGATCTGCTTCAAATTGTTGCGGCATTGTGCTTTACGAGCGGCTTCGCGTGCAGCCTGAACGGCAGGCAGCAACATCGCAACGAGCACGGCGATGATGGCGATCACAACCAGCAGTTCGATCAGGGTGAATCCACGGCGGCGTGAGGCGGGCATGTCCATGCTTCTTGTTAGATGGATGACATTGAGATTCAGTCTCTGCACAAGGCGGCGTCGCATTGGACAATAGTCTCACCTGAGCCTCAAGTTCACGGTGATTGCCGCCCCGTAAGTTCTCAAATTTCATCCGGCCATAAGGCAAAAATAGGAATCGCCTGTTTACACTCTGTCGAGAAATGAAAACAAAAGATGCCAAATCCCAGGCTCATCCATCAACAATTGCGATTGCCACAACATCCCTTAGCGCAGGGACTTAAGCTAATCAAAAGCGTTCAAAAAATGCCAAGATCGATCAAATTTCACCAAGGAAGTTTGTCGAGGTTCACATTGCCGCCACTCAGGATGACACCGATCGCTTTTACAGGCGGACGCTCCTTGAAACGACCATCCAGGATGGCCGCCAGAACCACGGCGGAACTGGGCTCGATGAGGAGCTTGGCTCGCTCCCAGAGCAGCCGCATGGCCTGCACGATTTGCTCGTCAGTCACCGTGATGATGGCTTCGACGTTGTCGCGAATGATCGGCCAGGTCAGATCGCCAAGGCTTGTCAGCAGGCCGTCGGCAATGGTGTTCGGCCCGGTCTGAGGCTGCAGTTGGCCGGACGCAAACGACCGAGCGGCATCGTCTGCGCCTTTCGGCTCGGCTGCGAAGACTCTTAGTTGCGGGTTGGTGCCCTTCGCGGCCACACAGGTGCCACTCAACAGGCCGCCACCGCCGACGGGCGTAATAACCGCATCGAGGTTCACGCCGAGTTCCTTTGCCTGTTCATGCAGTTCCAGGAGCGCGGTCCCCTGCCCCGCCATGACGTCCTGATTGTTGTAGGGATGAATGAAGGTCGCGCCGGTGCGTGCTTCAACATCCGCGGCGGTCGCTTCACGGGCAGCTTGAGTCGGTTCGCAGAGAATGACTTCCGCACCGTAGCCTTCGACTCCCGCCCGTTTCACGGGAGAAGCCGTGCGCGGCATGACGATGTAAGCTGGAATCCCGCGCATCTTCGCCGCGAGAGCCAGCGCCTGCGCGTGATTGCCGGAACTGTGGGTCACCACTCCTCGGCGGGCAGTTTCGTCAGACAACTTCTCGACCGAGTTGTAAGCGCCACGGAATTTGAACGCTCCCACCTTCTGAAAGTTCTCACACTTGAAGAACACTCGGCAGCCAGCCAGTTCGTCGATCGTGCGACAGGTCATGACCGGGGTCCGATGAGCCACACCCTTCAACCGCTCGGCAGCGGCTTGAATATCGGACAGACAGAGCTTGCTAGTTGTCGTCATTAATCACTTCGCCCTGAGCGCGAGTTCCATAAGAGGTATAGAGGCCGAAGTCGATCGACTCGCTGAGAGCCCGCACGGCACCATCGGCCAGCAGAAAGTTCGCATAACCAACGTGCGGCGCCGAGACATCGCGGTCATCGGAATCAGCATTGTTGGGGATGTGTCCGGTTTGAAACAGGACCATGTGCCCATGATCGTCAGTCGGATCAGTGATCTCGCGAATGGCCCCCGACCAGGTCGTTTCAAAGCTGAAGTGATTATTATGCATAGCTCCATTCACGAACGGTCCGTTAACGCGTTCACCCAGCATCAGCGTAAACGACATGCCATCCGTAACGTCGCGCGGACGAGTGCTGCTGTTGCGACTGAAGAAGCCGTCACGCTGTTCCTGGTTGTCGTCCAGGTCCGGAGGCCCGAAGCAACCGGCGTAGCTTGCCATTGCATAACGTTCGGCGCTGGAACCCATCTCAATAAAGCCGCGCGCCGACACCGGATCTGACGGACACAGAAACATCGTCATCCGACGCTCACGGGGAACCAGATTCGCGGGGTCCCAAAGCGGAATATTCCAGTTGAAGAGTTCATAGGTCGCGATCTGCTCCAACTGCGGCAGAATCATCGCTCCCCAGGAAAACCCGGCCGCGTTGCCTTGCGGGTTCGGCCGGTAAAAGTAACCCGGAGGAAAGACGCTGTGCGTTTCCTGATAGTTGTGCAGCGCCACCCCAAGCTGTTTGAGGTTGTTGCGGCAGCTTGTCCTGCGAGCGGCCTCACGGGCCTGTTGAACGGCCGGTAGCAGCAGCGCCACCAGAACACCGATGATCGCGATAACGGTCAGAAGTTCGACGAGAGTAAAGCCACGACGGAGTTGCATGATATGTCCGTTCTGAGCAGCGTTGTGATTCGTCAGATCTAACGACGGCCCTTCTCTCTCGCGGCAAACCTTACACTCGAAAATCGACAAAGGCGAACTAGGCGTGAGCCACGAGTCGGAACAAGGTGAACAACGCCCCGGTCGGGTCCGTGTGAACTGAGAAACGCCCTAGCCCGGGAATGTCTCGCGGAGGAACGCAAATCGTCGAACCAAGTTCCACAGCTTGAGCCGAGCGGGCATCAACGTCTTCGGCATACAGATACGGCAACCATTGCGACGGACCAGTCGCGTCGAGTGGCATCGCGAGCGCTCCGGCGACGTCTCGGGCTCCGACCTTGAAGAGTACGTAAGGTCCGACGTCGGGAATCACGGTCTCGATCGAAGACCAGCCGAATACAGAATCGTAGAAGCGACGCGCTTTCGACAGATCTTTCGTCAGAAGTTCATCCCAGGCGAAGTGCCCTGAAGTGGGAGAAGGAGGCAGATCGTAAGACTCAGCAACTTCGTATGGCTTGATGACCGCGCCGCTGCCGTCTTCGATCACCACGAACTTGCCGACGTGGGGCACACTCAAAGCGGGGACAACGCAACGACCGCCATTACCATCAGCCCGGCGCACCGCGGCCGAACAGTCATCAACGGCAACATAAGCAATCCAGTGCGACGCAACCGGCGCATCGCTCGGCATGCTGACTAAGCCACCGACCTCGAAGCCGCCAACGCGGATCAGGTGATAAGTCGCTCCGTCACCAATGTCGTGCTGGTCGATCACCCATTCCGGAAAGAGCTGTTGATAGAAGTTCAGCGCGCGGGCGACGTCAGTTGTCATCAGGTCGTGCCAGACAAAGCGGCCCAGCATTTCAGGAGCAACAGGCATGAGCAGATCCGTGATCGTGAAGGCCATGAGCGACGTGCACGCCATCGTTGGCCAAAGCCGACGACGTTCTATGATGCGAGCGGTATAGCCGGTTTCACGGCGGAGTCCCAATCACGCGCCAATCGTCGGGAGTTTCGGTCGACAATGCAGGAGCTACCTCGCACGCTGCACGTCATTCAAGAAGGCATTCAACGCAGCCTGCACAGCGGCGTGCAGTTGTATGTTTCCCTGCAACGGCGCGTGGTGGCAGACATCGGAATCGGCGAGGACCGTCCCGGGGTTCCGCTGACAGCGGATACGCTCATGCCCTGGCTATCCGCCGGCAAACCGCTGACGGCCGTGGCGGTGATGCAACTCGTCGAACGGAAGTTGATCTCTCTGCAGACGCGCATCGCCGACGTCATTCCCGAGTTCGCTCACGGCGGCAAAGAGGATATCTCGCTACGACACATCCTCACGCACACCGCAGGCTTTCGCGAGGTGCCCATCTCCTGGCCGCACGCCACTTGGGATGAGACCATCGCCCTCATCTGCCGGACGCCGCTCGAAACGGGTTGGGTAGTCGGCGAAACCGGCGGCTATCACGTCGCCTCGAGCTGGTACATCCTCGGAGAGCTGATCCGTCGGTTGGACGGTCGAGTGCCGGAACAATTCCTGCGGGATGAAATCGCGATTCCGCTCGGATTGGTTGACACATGGAACGGCATGCCGCATGAGACGTGGTCTCAGTACGGTGACCGCGTCGGCATCATGCAGCAGCGAGAGAAAGGGCAGACGCGGGACCTCGCCTGGCACGAGGCAGGCCATTGCGCGGCCTGCTCGCCCGGCGGCAACACTCGCGGACCAATCCGCGAACTCGGCCGGTTCTACGAATGCCTGCTGGATGCCGGTCTGGGAGAGGGCTCTGCTCCACTCAACCCGGATCTGGTTCAGCAAATGACGACACGTCAACGGGTCGGGCGATACGACCGCACGTTGCAGCATGTCGTCGACTTCGGGCTGGGGTTCATCATCGATTCGAACGCCTACGGAGCTGACACGGTGCCCTATACCTACGGTCGATATTGCTCACCAGGCACCTTCGGACACGGCGGGTCACAATCATCCATCGGGTTCGCAGATCCCGACAAACAATTAGTCGTCGCTTATGTGGCGAACTGCCGCCCCGGCGAAGGCTGGCATCAACGGCGGAACCGGGAACTGGTTGAGGCCGTCTATGAAGACCTGCAGCTGGCGTAAATCTCTCCGAGCGATTCGACGTGAGGAATTCGCGGCAGGCATTATCTTACGGTCGTGTTGGTTATGTTATGCCGGTGGTAGCGGATTCTCATGTCGTATCGCGGAGTTTCCTCGTAGACATTACGAAGCCACCTGATCACCAACCGCAGTTCGAGGAATGCTTTCGCTGTCGTTGAGGTTTCTCGACGATTCCGAGAGCTTCCATCCGGTTTCTTGCCGGTTGACTTCATCATCTTGAGTTCACCATCACTATGACTGACAGCAATTCGCCGCAGCCCACCGAAACCCCTCGCGCCAACAAGCAGAACCGCAAGGGCGACACTCCGACCACGAATCGCATCATCGTGGTCCTGATCTTCGCGACAGTGCTGCTGGCGGTCTTCTATCCCAAGATCTTCGGCGATCCGAACATCAAGAAGCTGACCTACAGCGAGTTTCAGACCGGCCTGAAGAAAGGCACCTACGACACCACCAACGTCCACGAGCTGACGATCGGTCAGGGGATGATCTATTTCCAGGATCAGCCCAAGCCCAAGGATGGAGGCACAGCCGACCCTGCGCCGAAGCTGTTCCAGATTTCTGCGGCCACCATGAGCGAACTGGAGCAGAAGGAATTCACCGATTTGCTGACCACCAAGCAAATTCCCTTCGACTACATCGCCATGCCTGCGGACTGGCAGCCGTGGGCCTTTCTGCTGCTGATCGGGGTGCCGTGCATCATCATGATCGCCGCCACGATGCGGCGTATCGGCGGTGCTGGCGGAGCACTGGCCTTTGGTCGCAGTCGCGGCAAGCTTTACGCGCAGAGTGACGTCAAAACGACATTCAAGGACGTAGCCGGAATTGATGAAGCCGTCGAAGAGTTGAAGGAAATCGTCGAGTTCCTGCGCTCCCCCGGCAAGTACCAGGCTTTGGGAGGTCGCATTCCGCGCGGCGTGCTGCTGGTGGGGCCACCAGGAACCGGTAAGACACTGCTGGCCAAGGCAGTAGCCGGAGAAGCCGGAGTTCCGTTTGTCAGCCTGTCGGGTTCAGACTTCGTCGAAATGTTCGTCGGCGTCGGTGCCGCTCGTGTGCGTGACATGTTCCAGCAAGCGGCGGCTCAGTCGCCCTGCATCATTTTCATCGACGAACTCGACGCACTCGGCAAGGCCCGCAGTTCGGGAGTTCAAGGGTCTCACGAAGAACGCGAGCAGACGCTGAACGCGTTGCTCGTCGAGATGGACGGCTTCGGTTCAGACCAGAGCGTCATTGTCATGGGCGCTACCAACCGCCCCGAAACACTGGACTCCGCTCTGATGCGTCCCGGTCGTTTTGACCGACACGTGCTGGTGGACCGTCCTGATATCAAGGGCCGCGAGTCGATCCTGAAAGTGCATTCGAAGAAAGTGAAGATCGACGAGTCCGTCAATCTGGCTTACCTCGCGCGACTCACGCCTGGTTTCTCAGGTGCGGATCTCGCCAACTTGGTCAACGAAGCGGCTTTGCTGGCAGCGCGCAAGGACAAGAAGTGCGTGACCATGCGTGAGTTCGAAGAAAGCGTCGACCGCGTCATTGCTGGCCTCGAAAAGAACACGCGGATCATTCCAGAGGACGAAAAACGCCGCACGGCCTATCACGAATGCGGTCACGCCCTGGTCGCCTCCAGCCTGCCTGCATCTGACCCGGTGCATAAGATTTCAATCATTCCGCGCGGCATGACCGGTGGACTGACCATGATGCTGCCGGAAACCGACCGCCGTAATGCCACGCAGTCCGAACTGACGGCTCAAGTCTGCTGCCTGCTGGGCGGCATCGCGGCCGAACAGGTTGTCTACAACGAGACCTCAACCGGAGCCCAGAACGACCTGCAACGAGCGTCCGAGATCGTTCGCCGCATGGTCACCGAGTTCGGCATGAGCCCCAAACTGGGCCGCGTACACTACAGCGAAAGCCGGTCGTCGCCATTCCTCGGCGTTTCTTCCAGTTCGGAACCCGCTCACAGCGAGGAAACGATTCGTGAAATCGACCTCGAAGTGAAGCGCATCATCGACGAGTGCAATGACACCGCGCTCGAGATTCTGCAACGACGTCGCAAGGTGCTGGAGCAGATGACGCAGGAGCTGATGGAAGTCGAAGTCATGGATCAGGAGCATCTGAGACGCATCCTGGCCGAGCACTACGACGGACCTCAAATCGTTCCTGGCACCATTCCGTCGAACCTCACGGTGGAACCCAAGACCGAGGACGGCGACTCTTCAGCTCCAACATCCGCGATTTCGTAGGACGACTCGCTAGCTCGCTGCGATGGGCACCAATTGCCCGTCGCGAAGTTCCATCCGCAGCGGGAACTGACCGGCCAGTTCGCTGCTGTGAGTGACGCAGAGCAGCAGCACATTCTGCTCGCGACTGAGTTCCAGTAGCAGACTTCCAACCGTCTGCGCGGTCTGACGATCCAAGCTGCCGGTTGGTTCATCCGCCAGCAGGACTGCGGGTTCGTTAATCAAAGCGCGGCAGACAGCAACTCGCTGCCGTTCGCCGCCAGAGAGCTGCGCCGGGCGATGATCGACTCGATGCCCTAACCCGACCCGTTCCAATAGCTTCCGCGCACGTTGCTCATCAGCAGGTTTCACGCCGCTGCCGGCAACCAAGGGAACGAGCACGTTCTCTAACACGGAACACTGCGGCAGCAGGTGATGATCCTGAAAAATGAAGCCTATGTGGCGGTTCCGAAAGCCCGCCTGCTCGGCCGCGCTCAGCTTCGCGGGCTCTGCGCCCATCAAGGTGAACCGCCCGGACGTCGGCTGATCCAAGGTGCCGACGATGTAGAGCAGCGTGCTCTTGCCGGAGCCGGACGGTCCCGTGATCGCCACTGCATTTCCGCGCTGCAGTGACAGAGTCACGTTTCGCAAGACGGAGATGGTCCCAGCTGGTCCCGAGTAGTCCTTCGACAATGATTCCAGAACCAGATCAGCTTGGGACATCTGAGGACACTTCCTTCGGATCGGCTTCGGGAATCAGGCTGTTGATTTCAGGCGGAATCGGGATCGACTGCAACGGCGCGTTGTGCCGGCAAATGCAGCAGGCGGTCTTCATCCGGCCGTGAGCAACCCGCTGGTCGCCGCGCCAGAAGTCATAACGAATCGTCAGCGACTTCACACCTTTACGCTCGACTGTAAGTCGAATCTCAAGCACATCTTCGAAGCGGCTGGGTGCCTCGAAGTTGCACGTCGCAGATACTCGCGGCCAGCCAATCACAGACCCGTCGCCCTGCGGAATCATCACACTCAGGCCCAAGGACCGAAAGAAGGCGTGCTCGGCCTCTTCCATGTATTGGTAGTAGCTGGAGAAGTGAATGATCCCCGCCATATCGGTGTCAGCGAACTCGACACGGCGTTGCGAAACAAAGTGGGGCGACATGAGCCGGCTTTCTGGACGAAGCACGCGGAAAAAGACCCGCCAGGAAAGCAAGAATTTACCAAGTCGCCGTTGACTCGATAACGCTCCCGCCTAGAATAAACCAGCTCCTGAGACTCAGTCTCAGCAGCTCACTGCGAAAAGTAAGCGAAAACTGAGGGATTCTCGAATGTCGCTGACTGTCTCGAACTGCACCGATGAGATCGTCTGTCGTTGCCTGCAGGTGAGCGAAGCCGAAATAAAAACGGCCGCCGACCTCACAGAGGGGCCGACGGTCCGTTGTATTGGTCGTCTGACGGGAGCTGGAACCGGTTGCACCGCGTGCCACCGCCGCATCCGCTCGCTGCTGGCCGATCAATGCGCCGCAGCGTCTTCCTCGCCAACTTGCGTGATCAGGTAGTTTTCCAGGCCCAATCGCTTTATCAGATCGAGCTGCGTTTCGAGCCAGTCCACGTGCTCTTCTGATTCCACCAGAATGCCTTCCAGCAAGTCGCGGCTGCCTGCGTCGTTCTCTTCCAGACAAGCCTTGATGGCTTCGTTGTAAGCCCGCACGCCGTTTGACTCGAGTACCAGGTCGTTCTCGAACTGCTCCTTAACGTCGGTTCCGACGCGGATCACGTCGTAGCGAGCGATCTCAGGCACGCCTTCCAGAAACAGAATGCGGTCGATGAGTTTCTCGGCATGCTTCATCTCGCCGATAGACTCGGAATAGTGCTTCGCCCCCAGTCGCATCAGACCCCACTGCTTGCACATCTTGGCCTGCACGAAGTACTGATTGATCGCTGTCAGCTCGATGGTCAGTCCACCGTTGAGAGCGTCGATGATTCGTTGTTTTCCCTGCATTTTTTAGCTCCGTGAAATAGTGATCCCGTTGAGGTCATCTCAGCCGGGTAATTCAGTGAACGTCAGGCGTTCATTGTAGAATTGTTGCGCCACCCAACTAGCTTGCAGGCAACGTTTTGCAGGGAATCTGACGGGCTGAAATCGTCTCTCTGGATGCAACGCGATCTCAGGAGCGACTCTGCAACCGCACGCCGCGTCCCAGCCACAGAATCTTGAGATCGTCAGCGGTCCATTCTTCGAGACCCACGGACGGATCAGCAATAACCATTCGCCCGTTTGGCAGGACATCCAGCAGCACGACTGAATGCCGGACGCCCTTCTGCCAGCCCCATTCTTCTGTGTAAATCTCAGGATAAGGCCGGTCGATCGGCACGCCGACTGTCAAAATCTCAGGACCGTTGAAGTTCGCCAACAACTCGTCCGCCGAACATTCAAAGACCTTCACATCCAGCGGACGATCGGCCGTCTTGAGCTTCAAGCCGCGATACAAACCCATCCAGGTTGTGCCGTTACGCGTCAAACAGAGCTCAGCCATCTCGGACTCTTGAGCAGCCACGCCATGCTGAGCCAGTAATGTTGCAGCCGCGGCAGCAGAGCAGGTCTCCTGAGACGTCTGCATGCAGATCTTCCCCTGCCAGACGTCTCTGCAAAGCGGCGACGAACCGAAGACCGGCTCTGCAACCGAATACACCGAAATCAGATAGACTGCGGCGCCGAAGAGACCGCGTCTCAAGTTCGTGCCATAGCCGTGAGTCCAGGTGATTCCGGCCAGGAATGCCGCCGAGTACGGAAACCAGTTACCCCAGATGAGCAGCGCTGAAGAAGGGAGCAAAGTCGCCAGCACGGGCTGAGCCCAAAGCCGCTGCACGTAGGCGAGCAACAAACCTCCGGCGAGAATACCCACCAGCGTTGTTGTCCGCTTGCTCCACGGACGCGTCACCTTCACGGTCAACCACGTCACGAACACGCTGATGATCAGCATGGCAACGAAGGCGACCAGTAAATCATGCATAAAAGGCTCCGACATCAGCCCTGCCGCCGTTCGTCTGTTGAGTACGTTCGCATCGTCGTCGCTGAACCTCAGGATTGCCACTGAAAAGCAGCCGAGTTCACTGCCAGAACACGCAATCGAACTGGCCCTTTGAAGGCTCGGCCGCCGCCTGCTCATACGCGGCAGCGCCACAGAACGTGAGGAACCAATCGCAGACTTCTGAGATTCCAGGCGAGTTACCTCAATTCACTGACCGACGCATCTCGCCATTTTTTGCCGGAGCGCAGATCGCCTCGGACACTCTTTCGACAAGACACCGCGGGCCATAGATCAATCCCGATGTCGCGGCTTCGCTCAAGACGCGAGTGGCATTCGACTTGTCCGGGGTTAGAATCCGCGACTCGACCAATCACGGCGATATGTCGGCTACACGTGTCAGACAGGTTGTGCTTCATGCCCGGAATCCAGCAGGACATCGATTTCTTCTCCCCTTCAGACGGCCCCGAGGGCGAGCGTTTCGCCAAAGGGACGTACGCGTTCGTCAGCCTGGGCTGCCCCAAGAATCTCGTGGACAGCGAGAAAATGCTCGGCAACCTGGCGTTAGACGGATACGCCCTCGTGCCGGAACCAGAAGGCGCCGACTTCGTCATCGTCAACACGTGCGGATTCATCGACAGCGCCCGGGCAGAATCCAAGTCTGTTATTAATGAGATGCTCGCCCTGAAGCGTGAAGGCAAGACGAAAGGTGTCATCGTCGCAGGCTGCCTGCCGGAACGCCTCGGAGCTTCACTACTCGACGAAATGCCCGAAGTCGATCACATCGTGGGCGTCTTCGGTCGCGACGAAATCACCCGCGTGGCCGATCGACTCATCGGTGGCCGCCGCGAACAACGCGAACTCTTCCGCCCTGCTCCAGTCAAGGCGATGAACGACATGTCCCGGCTGCGTATCACGCCCGAGCACTATGCTTATCTAAAGATCTCGGAAGGTTGCGACCGCACGTGCACGTTCTGCGCGATTCCCAAGATGCGCGGCAAGCACGTCACCAAGCCCATCGAAATGGTGCTGGAAGAGGCCCGCGAACTGGCTGCGGATGGCGTGCGCGAACTGATCATCGTCGCGCAGGATACGACCTACTACGGACTGGACCTCTACGGTGAGACTCGCTTGAGCCAACTGCTCAAGGAGCTTGAAAAGGTCGAGGGCATCGACTGGATCCGTCTGATGTACCTGTACCCGATCTTTTTCACGGACGACCTGACCAAGACGATCGCCGATTCGCCTAAGATTCTGCCGTATCTCGACATGCCGCTGCAGCACATCAACGACACCATGCTGAAGCGTATGCAACGCCGCGTGAACCGGTCTCAGACGGTGGAACTGCTCGACAAGCTGCGCGACCGCATTCCGAATCTGTCGATGCGCACCACGTTCATCACCGGTTTCCCCGGCGAAACCGACGAGCAGTTTGAAGAGCTCCGCGACTTCATTCAGGACGCCAGGTTCGAACGCATGGGCGTCTTCACGTACTCGCTGGAACCGGGCACTCCCGCAGAGAAGCTCGGCGACCACGTGCCAGAGGACGTCAAGAACGCACGTCGGGACGAATTGATGGCAATCCAGCAGGAAATAGCCTTTGAATGCCAGGACGCGCTGATCGGCTACGAGTTCGATGCCATCATTGATGACCGCATCGAAGAAGGCGTCTTCCAAGGTCGTCTGTACGCGGACGCCCCGGAGATTGACGCCAGTGTCATTGTCACCGGCGACAACATCGACGTCGGCGATCTAGTCCCTGTCGAAATCGTCGGCCGCGACGACTACGACCTGATTGGCGAGTTCGTCGGCGACCAGGAAGAGGCTGAATAGCCGGACCGTCGCACATCAGGCAACGCGTGATGTGACCACCACGCGCCCTGATGGAGCAATCGCCTCATTGAGGCTTCGCCGCCAATGAACGCACCACGGCCTCACACCAGATCGCGATCTGGAACAGCGTCAGTTCTTCGTGAGGTCGACCAATCAGCTGAATGGCCAGCGGCAGTCCGTCCGCAGAAAGCCCGATCGGGAACGAAACCGTCGGATATCCGAGGTAACTCCACACAGAGTTCATCCGCGGATCACCCGTCGTCGCCGCATCAGGAGCCGGTCCGATCGTTGCCGGTGTCACCAGCACATCCACCTGCTGAAACGCCCCGAGCATGGTTTGACGCATCGCCTTCTGATGCTGCTGAGCAGTGATGTAGTCGACCGAACCTGTCGCGATACCTTCCTCGATGAGCGTCTTGATGCAGGGACCGTACTCGTCGCGATGCTCTTCATAAGCTGAGCGATGAGCGGCAGCCGCTTCGCAAGCCATGACGGTGCGGTGCTTGGTGACCAGTTCTTCATAGACAGTCGGACCGGTGATGTTCGCAATGAAGGCTCCTGCCCCGGAGAGCGCCTTCAGCGTCTCGTCCATCAGCTGGGCGTAACCAGCATCAACCGATTCATCAAAGAAGCCGATCAGCTTCCCGAGGCTCGGCCGATACTGCACGGCTTCAGCCAACACGGCCAGTTGGCTGAAATCATCACTGATCGCCGAAAGCACTAGGGCCATATCGCGCACCGTCCGAGCCATCGGCCCCGGATGGTCCATGCTGGGAGCCAGCGGCAGGATGCCATCCAGCGGCACGGTCCCGAACGTCGGCTTGCAACTGGCGACTCCGCAGAACGAGGCTGGTCGCGTAAGCGAGCCTCCCGTCTGGGAACCGATCGCAGCCAGGCACATGCCGGTTGCCACCGCCGCAGCCGAACCGCTCGAAGACCCGCCCGGTGTGCGATCCAGCTTCCACGGATTGTGAGTCGGTGGCGGATCAAAGCTGGCGAACTGAGTCGTCACTGTCTTCCCAAGAATGATCGCGCCCGCGTTACGCAGACGGGTCACAATATCCGCATCCCATTGCGAGGCAGGCAGTTGCGCGTGCCAAGCCGAACCAGCTCCGGTCGGAGTGTTCGCCACAGCAATGATGTCCTTAATGCCGACCGGGATGCCGTGCAGCGGTCCCACCCAATTGCCGCGAGTAAGCTCTTCATCCAGTTCGCGAGCCCGTTGCAAGGCTCCTTCACGGTCTACGGACACCCAGGCGTTGACTTCGGCCTCGCGAGCATCAATCGCCGCGAGACATCGCTCGACGGTCGCCACGCAGGAAACGGCCCCCGCTCGAATCGCGGCAGCGGTATATTCCAAAGTCTCTTCAGCTGTGGGAAAAAGATTCAATGTCGCCCTTCCATTAAGCGTGTATCACCCGCCGTGAGATCATATTTACTCTTATTCACCTGTCGTACTATTCTCCCACCCCGCACAGCATGAACGCAAGTTTCAATAAGCCGATTCAGACAAGGATGTCTCATGGCGCCAGTGCAACGAGTCAAGTTTGTGATCTTCCGAGCCTTCGCACTTTGCGTGGCACTCGTGCTCTGCGCAACCGGTTCCGGCTGCTCGGTGATGATGGCCTCTAAGGCCCCTCCCAAAAAGGATCTCTCGATCCTGCACCCCGGTGTCTCACGCAATATGGTGATCAGCGAACTGGGGGCGCCACAGACATCGACTAAAGCGGCGGATGGCACCACAACAGACGTCTATGATTTCAAGCAAGGCTACACCGACACCACTCGTGGGCTCCGAGTCGGCGGCCATCTGGCAGCGGATATCTTGACGACCTGCCTGTGGGAGCTGGTTGGCACCCCCTTGGAAATGAGCCTGCAGGGCACGACCGTTCGTACGGAAGTTGTCTTCGACCAAACTGACCACGCTCAACGCATTGAGTACTTCAAGGGCGCCTACCTCCGTGACGGCAGGGCGAATTCCCCTTCGTGGTGGCGCGAGGCATCTCCACAGACAGCACTGCTCGAGGCTCCGCAGCGCCCTGATTCAGCGATTCGGCACGCCAGCGCTGCCGCGCCCGCTCAAGAGAAGACCGCCGTCGAACATGCGAATTGAGTGATCCTGGGCCGCTACCGATGGCGGTCTGTGCCTCGCAAAAGCCGCAAAGTCGCTGTGACCGGAGCATCCGGCGGCGCAATCCGAATCCTCGGATCAACCGACACGATTGGGGAACTGTCACATCCCGCAGTTTCCGATGAATCGATTCGAGGAATGCTCTCTCCAGCGGTCGCGCCAAGCGAAGCCGATCGCTTTCCAGTGAGCGGGCCGAATCGGAGCTCGTGGGATGAACGCAAAGTCAAAAACAATCAGGAGCATTGCCGCGTTGAGCGTGGTGTTGATCGTCGGCACGTCCTTGTTCGCCTTGGGACGAGCCGTCATTGGCTCGCAGGTCGCCCAGCCTAAGATCCATTGGCGCAAGAACCTGAGCGCCGCTCACGACGAAGCCAACCGGGACGACAAGCCCCTGCTGCTCGTCTTTGATGCCGACTGGTGTGCCTACTGCGACAAGATGGAGAGCACGACATACTGCGATCCGACGCTGACCACATACATCAACAACGAGTTCGTACCTGTCCGGCTTGATCTGGAAGCCAACAAACGGGCAGCGAGGATTCTCTCGGTTGATCGAGTCCCCTACAGCGTCGCCCTGTCCAAGAATGCTGATCTGTTAGGCCGTGTTGTCGGCCACATCGGCCCGGACAGCTACGTCGAGACGCTTACTCGCGTTCGTGAGCTCGACGAACGGATCGATCGGGCCCGCCTCGCCGCAGCACGAAAGCAATAAGTCTGCTACAGCACGCTGCCGGCCTGATACGTTGGGTTGATACTTCCGCTCCGCGCTGCCGCAGGACCCTCGCAGGCAGCACGACGGAACTCTTCGCACGCACCGAACGGAACTTCCAAGTTCATCTCCGCAAGTTCATTCGGAACCCCGCCAGCGCACAATCCTCCCCGTACCGCCCCTGCGCTTCCGCTGGCGCGGGTAGGCTTGATTGCACGTTTTCGAGCTGATTTCCACGCGACGTTTCCAACGCCGACGTGGCAATAGTTCGCGTGCGGTCGCCGGGGCGAGCCTCCCACCAACTCGCCCTTTTCTTTCATTGATCGTTCACGGGAGCCAGCAACTACCTATGCGCTATGGCATTATCGGCGGCGGTATTCTGGGCATGACGATGGCACACCGGCTGGCCCAAGCGGGCGAGCAGGTGACACTCATTGAAGCAGCAACGCGTCTGGGGGGCCTCGCCGACGCCTGGCAACTGGGTGACGTCACCTGGGACCGCCACTATCACGTCACGCTGCTGTCTGACATCCACTGGCGCAACGTGCTAAAGGAACTGGGTCTCGAGCAGGACATGAACTGGGTCGAAACCAAGACCGGTTTCTTCACAGACGGCAACTTGTACTCGATGAGTAATAACGTCGAGTTCCTGCAGTTCCCGCCGCTGGGACTCATCGACAAGTTCCGGCTCGGTGCAACCATCTTCTATGCGTCCAAATTGAAGGACTGGAAACGACTCGAACAGATCCCGGTCGCCGACTGGCTGCGCAAACTGTCCGGCAAACGCACCTTCGAAAAGATCTGGCTGCCGCTGCTGCGAGCCAAGCTTGGCGAAAATTATACCAAGACCTCGGCCTCGTTTATCTGGGCGACAATTGCGCGCATGTATGCCGCGCGGCGCACCGGGCTGAAGAAAGAAATGTTCGGTTATGTACGCGGCGGTTATGCTCGCATCCTCGAACGCTTCACCGAACAACTGCAGGCGGAAGGCGTTGACGTACGCCTGAATCAGGCGACTCGCCAGATCTGGAATCTGCCTTCGGGTCGAGTCGTCGCAGACCTCGCGAACGCTCCTCAAGAAGAATTCGATCGCATTGTCCTGACAACCCCATCGCCGGTGATCTCAAAGGTCTGCCCGTGGTTATCGCCTGAGGAACACCGGCTCCACAACAGCTTGCAGTATCAAGGTATTGTGTGTGCGTCCGTGCTGCTGAAGCAGCCGCTGGCGAAATACTACGTCACCAATATCACTGACTCATGGGTGCCCTTCACGGCGGTCATCGAGATGTCCACTCTCGTGGACCGCAGCGAATTCAACGGACACAGTCTAGTCTATCTACCCAAGTACGTTGCACCGAACGATCCACTCTTCGGCGAATCGGATGAATCGATTCAGGAACGCTTCATTGCGGCACTGGAGAAGATGTATCCGCACTTCAAGCGTTCCGACGTACTGGCCTTCAAGATCTCGCGAGTTCGTCACGTCGTGGCGCTCACCACACTGAACTACTCCGAAAACCTGCCGCCGGTGCAGACGTCATTACCGAATGTGTTCGCGATCAATTCCGCTCACATCGCCAACGGCACACTCAACGTTAACGAAACCGTGAAGCTGGCCGAGGACTCGATCAACATTTTGCTGGCGAATCACAGGCCGCAGCTGGCCCCAGCGAACTCGACCATACAACAGAACTCGCAAGTGCCGCACTTCGTATAAGCAAGCAAACACTCATACACAATTAGCTACGAGACGACAAACAACTGAAAGAGCTGCACAAAGACACGGGAGGGCGAGGCTATCCCAGCTTGCAGTCTGTTTCGGTTCTTTGTCAGCCTCTAACTGCGTCGGGGAAATTGAAACCATGCCGGTAGCCAGCCTCTCGCTCGATCTGGATAACAAGTGGTCTTACATGAAGACGCACGGCGATGCCGGTTGGGATAAGTTCCCGACCTATCTTCCTATCGTCGTGCCGCGTTTTCTGGAATTCTTCAAACAGCGCGATATCAAAATCACCGTGTTCGTCGTCGGACAAGATGCGGCGCTGGAACAGAACCGCGAAGCACTCGCGATGATTCCGCACGAAGGGCACGAAGTCGGTAACCACTCGTTCCATCACGAACCGTGGCTGCATCTCTACTCGTACGAAAAGATCAACGAGGAGCTCGCGCGTACCGAAGAGCATCTGGAACGCGTCACCGGACAGCGGCCCGTCGGTTTCCGCGGCCCGGGCTTCAGTCTGTCGAAAGATGTGCTCCGAGTCCTGCAGGCACGAGGTTACGAATACGACTGCTCAACATTCCCGACGTTCCTCGGACCGTTGGCGCGACTGTATTACTTCATGACCGCGAAGCTCGATGAGAAGCAGAAGGAAGAGCGCAAGAAACTCTTCGGTACGATCAGCGAGGGCTTCCGTCCTCTGCGACCATATCAATGGAATCTCGATGAAGTGGGTGAGGCACCGGGAAAACCGCTGCTGGAAATCCCCGTCACCACGATGCCACTCTTCAAAGTCCCGATCCATATCAGTTATCTGCTGTATCTGGATCAGTTCTCGCGCGGATTGGCGCTTACTTATTGGCACATGGCACTGACAATGTGCCGCGCGGCGGGTGTCGCGCCGTCGCTGCTACTGCATCCGCTCGACTTCATGGGCTGCGACGACGACAAGGACCTCTCGTTCTTCCCGGCGATGCGCATTGCTAGTGCTCGCAAGGTAGAGCTGGTCGGTCGCGTTATTGATTCTCTGGCAAAGCACTACGAACTCGTACCCATGCGCGAGCACGCCCGATCCATCACCGCGGCCGCCGGAAAACAGACACACATCCCCGGCTTGCAGTATGCCTAGAGTATCAACTCAAGAAAAAAGCCCCGGCCGAGCAACGCTCAAGGCCAGGGCCTACGGGGTTTTGATATTCCGCTGCTTGATACTCGTCAGCGTGACTTAATACTGATTCGCACGCAGCAACTCGCTTCGACTGGCTCCAGACGTCGGACTCTTCGGAGCAGTGGTGCGAGGCTGTGGTTGAGCCGTCGCCTGAGGACGTGGCTCAGCATAGGTCGCCTGCTCGATGCCCGACTCGCGTGTCGCATTCCGTGCACCAACCTGTTCGATCGGCTGCACAGCTCGCGGACTTTGGAACTCGTCAGCTGATTCCACCGGCTGAACCGGCGCCCGTCGCGGACTCGCGATTAAAGACTGACGTTCCGCGTTCTGGACGCGAGGCCGACTCGATCCCAGGAACGGTGCCGCGGCTGGAGCCTCGGTCGCCTGAACCGGCGGTACGAAATCGTTACCCTCGAATGGCGGCGGAGGCACCTGCGGGTCAACCGAACTGGTCGGCTCCGGAGCTTGCACTGGCGGAACGAACTCGTCCGCGCCAACGGCACCATCCGTATCATCCATCAGTTGCGCACTGCGGTCGTTGGCAGGCGGAACAGCCGCCGGAGCGGTTTCTGAAGGTGCAGGAACAGCCTGTGGCACCGGCGTCGGAAGGGGTTCCGCATAACCGCGCCACTCAGCAGGCTGAGCGGACAGCACCGTCTCTTCGTAATCGAGTACGAACTCTTCGGGCTGAGTATCCTTGTTCGGTTTGTCGAACGCATACGTGCGAGCCCACGCTTTGCGCATGGCCTGAGCGTAGGCGTCCGGCGTCCACATGCTCTCGGTCAGGTAAACCTGAGCTTCCCGCAGAGTCGTTCCCTTGCGGTACTTCACTTCCGCGATCGCCCGGTTGTAGCCAATCAGACTCTGGAAGTACGCAATCTCTGCTTGAGCCAAACTGATCTGCGAACGCAACAACTGGTCCAGCGTTGTGCGACCAACTTTATATTCCGCTTCGAAGGCGTGCAGACGACGTTCAGCCGCACGACGCCGATTGAAGTTCGTCTTGGCGGTTGTGTAACTCTGATCGAGCTGCTGCAGTGAGATCGCCAGCTCGTGGCTGACTTCCATCTCCTGGTTCGCCAGCACCGAGCGAGCTTTGCCCAACCGGTGTTCGTAGTTTTGAACTTGAGCGTGAGCACCACGGAAACCAAGCGGCATACTGAATTCGAAGCCCAGGGTGTAGCCCGCCTGATCCGCAGAGAGTAACGAGTCGTAAGCACTCTCCCGATACCGTGGATCAGTCCCTCTGGAGAACATGTTGTCGCCGAAACCGTTCAGTTCAGTGCGCGCCACAAAGTCCAATCGCGGACGGATCAAACTTTGTGAGGCCTCATACTGCAGTTCCAGACTTTTAATATTCCACTTCTGCTTGCGCAGTTCAGGACGCATCGTCAATGCTTCAGCCAGTGATGTATGCCATTCCGGATTCAACTCGGCAGTCACTGGATCATCCGCAGGGCGAATCACGCGACCGTCGTTCACGGGGAGACCGAGCAAACGCCGCAGACGCAGCTCTGCTTGATACAGGCCCGAGAGTGCATTCTCAGCACGAGCCCGGATTTCATAGAAGTTGTCGCGAGCCTGAGCTTCGTCAGCGGCACCGACCTTACCCGCTTCCATGTTGGCTTTGACTTCTCGCCATGTTTGCAGCGCGCTGTTGCGAGACATGGTTTCCGCGTCGTACGTGCGGTACGACAGCATCAGGTCCCAGTAACTTTCTTCAACGTCCTTCACCATGGTCGCGACGGCTTCTTCGAAATCAGCAATGCTGATGTCCGTACGAATCCGTGCGATGACCACACCCTGATTCACGTTGGGCGTACTGGCCAGCGTAGGACGGCGAGCAATCGGTCCGGCCACGCCCGTGTATTCAGCACCGGCACCAGCCAGCAAAGGTGAACGATATTCGGCGAGGAACATCGGCAGACCAGCGTCTTGACCACGGCCCGGGCGACTGGTGTATTCCGATGGGAATGCTCGCCCTGCCCGTTGATTCTGGTCGGAGTACAGGATGTTGTGAGCCAGCTGAAGGCTGCTGCCTTCGCGGAAGATCTTGGACAACCCAATGCGTCCATCAACGACATCTTCGCGCTGCTCATCGAATACGCCGTAGCCGATCGTAGAGCTGTCCGAAATCTGCTTGCTGACGCCGTAAGTGACGTTCGTCGTGAACTGGGCATCGAATTCGGACAAAGCCGCTTCGGGACCACCCTGTCCAAACAGAATATTGGTTTCCTGAATCGCAACGTCGTAGACCGACTGAGTGAAGTCGGGGTTGTTGAGCAGTCGGTTGCCGGGCGACAGGAACGAACCGTTGTCTCGCAGCACTTCCGAATTCGTCAGAGCCGTGCGAATGGCTTCGTCGATGCCCATGTCCCAGATCTGATCCTTGGTCGGATGTCGCAGGCGGCGCGGCTCCCCAGACTGCGCAACCTGCGGAGTCTCTTCTTGTGCAACGTTGGGGTAATCGATCTTGGTCGCGGCGTCCTTGTAGTAGGCCATGTCCCGGTCTTTGCCGAGATACTTGATATCCGGCTCTTCATCCGTCGTTCTACAGCCAGTCAAGAACGCCGCTGTAACCAGCAAGCTGGTCCAGCCAGCGGCCTTCCAAAGAGTCGGATGACGGTCCCTGCTCAGGTGGCCTCGGGCCTGAGTGGGCTTCCCTGATTCGACTTGCCGGTAGTTGCGCCAGAGCCGCATGGAATCGTCCTTGATCGCGTCTAAGTCTTTGCGTTGCTGGGACAACGCGTTTTCCGGAGAGGCTTTTTCAGAACGCGAAACGCCGCGCGCCGAATGACCGCACAATCGGTAGATCTGTTATCGGCGGAATAATCGGAAAACTTTGACACACTTCCCGGCGACACATCCAAGGACGCAGGATGGCCAGAAAATCAGCGGGAAAAAGGCTTAGATGCGACATCCCGCTGCGCGCAACGCCGCCCGGAGAATCACGCAAGAGCACCAGACGGGGCAAGTTAGAGACTTTGGCGAACCGAATTTCAGGACATGACCTGCTCGATCGGATCGGCACCTTCCACGCCAACGAGCTTTTGATCCAGGCCACCATAGAAATACGACAGGCCGTTCGGATCGAGCCCCATCTGCTTCAGCACGGTCGCGTGCAGATTCTTGACGTGGAAGCGGTTCTCAACGGCGGCAGCGCCGAGTTCGTCGGTCTGACCGACGCTCACGCCGCCCTTGATGCCGCCACCGGCCATCCACATCGTGAAGCCGTAGGCGTTGTGGTCGCGACCGGTGCCCTGAGCGTACTCAGCCGTCGGCTGCCGCCCGAACTCGCCGCCCCACACAATAATTGTGTCGTTGAGCATGCCGCGTTGCTTCAAGTCCTTGATCAGAGCTGCGATGGGCTTGTCGGTCGCTCCCGCGTGCTTCGTGTGGTTGGTGACCAGATCGCCGTGAGCGTCCCAGTTGTGGTCGTTGTGATTGCCGCCCGAATAAACCTGCACAAAACGCACGCCCCGCTCGATCAGGCGACGAGTCAGCAGCATCTTGCGGCCGAAGTCTTCGGTCTTGGGATTGTCGATGCCGTACATCTCCAACGTCTTGCGATCTTCCTTCGCGAAATCGACAGCCTCGGGGGCGTGCTCCTGCATCTTGAAGGCCAGTTCGTAGCTGGCGATACGAGCCGATAGTTCAGAATTGCCGGTCCGCGAGGCCAAGTGTTCCTGATTCTTAGCGTGCAGACGATCGAGCAAGTCGCGCTGCGTCGCCTTGGACATCCCTTCTGGCGGCGTGAGGTTGTGAATCGGGACGTCGCTCGCCCGGATGACCGTGCCTTGGAAGGCCGCTGGCATGTAACCGCTGGACCAGTTCTTAGCTCCGGAAATCGGTCCACCCGATTGGTCTAGCATCACCACAAAGCCGGGCATGTTTTCGTTGACGCTGCCCAAGCCGTAAGTCACCCAGGAACCCAGGCACGGATGTCCGCTGAGCACTCGGCCGGAGTTCATCATCAGCATGGCCGAGCCGTGAATCGGCGATTCTGCGTAGAGCGAATGCAGGAAGGCAATGTCATCAACGCATTGGCCCACATTCGGGAACAGTTCCGAGACCTGCTTACCGCACTGGCCATACTGCTGAAACTGCCACTTCGGACCGACAACTCGCCCTTCGTTACGATGGCCGCCGCGACCGAACGTCTTGATAGGAATGGTTTTACCATCCAGCTTGTAGAGTTCCGGCTTATAGTCGAAGGTGTCCATGGCTGATGGTCCTCCGTACATAAACAGGAAGATCACGGACTTGGCTTTCGCGGCTAACGGCGGCTGCTTGGCCGCCATCGGGTTGACCCACTTCGAAGTGCCATCGGCGGCATACGTCGCGGAATTCAAGAACCCGTCCTGCTGCAACAGCCCGCTGAGGGCTAGACCGGTGAAGCCGGCTCCGGTTTCCCAAATGAATTCGCGGCGAGTTCTGTTGCAGAAGTTATGACTGGACATGGACGTTGCCTTCGAGGCTTGCAGGCGTTGATTCAATAGAGTCGGACACTTGAAATTTGGTGCTCTGCGAGCGGTCTTGCAAGGGCCGATCAGTTCAACACTGTGCATTGGACGAGAAGCACCGTTGTGGCCGGTCTCTACACTGACCGAGCCACAACGCTGGGACCGGAGGTCTCCCGTCCCCCGTGCGACTTCATTCGGGAGACCTGCGGCCACAACAGCATGCTTCTTTGAGCAGACCTGCAGAACTTCCGATAGGAGACTGCTGCCAAGGGAAGATTTTGAAACACAGAGAAACAGAGGACACGGAGAAGATAAATACTACAGGCTCTTTGACTCTTCTCTGTGACCTCAGTGTTTCAGTGTTTCTACCTCTTCCTGATTTCCTCCGGATCGGAGCTTCGTTTGATGCTGGCCGTTCTCGAAGTCTTTCCTCTGCGTCTCTGCGGGAAAACCAACCCTTCCGCCGGCGTCGAAGGTACCCCACGGCTAGCGCGCAGCTCCCGAAGGTGTTCGATCAGCCAGTTCAATCACGGCAACATCCGCAGCTACATCCTTGATGAGATTCACAACATGCCGATGGCAGGTGAAAAACAGCACTTGCACATCGCGCGAAAAAGTTCGCAGCGTTTCCAGCGTCGCGCGGGCTCGGTCTTGGTCGAAGTTCACCAGCACGTCATCCATAACGATCGGTAACGGCTCAGCATTCCGGCAATAGTGCTGGATATAGCCTAAGCGAATCGCCAGGTAGAGCTGCTCGCGCGTGCCGGTGCTGAGCTGGTCCGGGCTGCGTTCCGCACCATCATGACGCCGCACGTAGATCGCGTCCTTGTCAGACGTCGGGCGTTCGATCTCCGTGTAGCGGCCGCGAGTCAGCGAGGCGAAAAGCTTCGAGATATCGCCAATCAGCGCCGGCTGGTTCTCGCGTTCAAAGCGTTGGATCGCCTCTTGAAACAATCGCCGAGCGAACACCAACGGCACATAGCGGTGAATCTGCGAAGCCAGTTCAGCCTGCTTGCGAGCCACATCTTCCTGCAAGCGAGCAGCCTGATCACTGCCGTCCAAGGCTTCGAAGACTTGCCGCAGCGCTCCGGCGGATTCGCGGGCAACTTTTGATTCCGCTTCCAGCCGACCGAGTTGCTCGCGTTGCTCAACCTGTTGAGCTTGCAGCACCGCCAGATCGCCCGTCTGCAGATGAGCTTCGAACTCCGCTGCCGGTTCGTTACCCCGCAGCAATTCAATATCGCGCGCGAGCCGTGCAATCTCGACGGCCAGATCATTCGCTTGGCGGACTCGTTCCGCGACTTCCGAAAACCGTTCGTCGGAATCTACCTGGGCACGCACCAGCCACTCCGCTCGACGAGATTCAGCCTGCTGCAGATCAACCTTCTTCACAGTGAGCTTGTGTTGGAGTTCGCGCTGCGCTTCTTCCAGCGACTCGCGCCGCTGCTGCGCCTGTACAGCGACGGTCCAACGATCATGCAGTTGCTTAACCATGATCTCGGGCCGGTCGGCGTCCACTGGCTCATTGAGCCGCTCGCCGAGTTGCCGCACGCGCGGCTCAAACTCATTGAGTCGAGATTCCATCACGGCAATACGGCTCTTCAAGCCGTCCACGTGAGCCAGCTTGTTCCGGGCTGCCTGTAATCGCTCAATCACGCTCCGCACGAGCTCAGTGTCCCAGCCGTCGGGTAATTGCAGTTGTCGGAGCAGACCTTCCCAATCGCTCAGCCACTTCTGCTCGGCAGCCTGCCAGTCGCGCAATTTCGATTCCGCGGTGTCCAATGCTTTCTGATGACGCTTGCGATTCTCAAGCAGTGTCTTGCGGCGCGCCGCTTCAGTCTCCGCCTGCTTCACCTGCTGTTTGACCGCCGCCAAGGCCGCCCCCATGTCTCCATCGCCAGCCGGGACCGTCCGACGGAACTCGGCCTCAAACGCTCGGCAAGACTGCTCCAGGCGTTCGATCTCAATGTCTTTGTGCTGAGCAGCCTCAAACGTCACCACATACTGAGCGAACCCGTCGCACCACGAACGCATCAAATCCGGTGTCCGCGGGTCAAAACCGCATCCCGACCACACCTCGCCCCACGCCTTAGCCAGGGCCTGCTCATCCAAACGACAGAGCTGCACGTCAGCCTGCTTCAACTGCAGAGAATTCTGCACCTGCTCAATCTGTTCTTTGAGCTGCTCACGTCGTGAAACCGCATCAGCATTCTCGTAGATGTTGTCAGCCATGCGGTCGGCTTGCTGTACCGTCTGCTCGTAAACTTCTGGCAACTCAGCCCGGCCATTACTCAACCATTCGCGAATCGCGTCGGCCCGATCCACTCCAGCAATGTGCTGATCGCGAATCAGTTGCCAGCCCTCATCGCGTCGCTGTCGCGTCGCCTGCAGTTCTTCGAGCTTCGGGACAAGTCGCTGCTGTCGTTCGAGCTGCTGCAACTCGACCTGAAATTGCTGCAGACGTTGCTCTTCTGCCTGCACGGACTGCTCGGCCGCAGCAAGCTTCGCGGCGACATCGCGGAAGTCCCGATCGAACTTCTCGACGAGATCCTTCTGAGGCACCGGCAGTTGCGACGCTTCTGCCGCATCCTTAGTCAGTGGCGGCGACAGACGCGCTCGATGCAGTTCCAGCGTGCGTTCCAGCTTGCTGCGAGCTTCCAGCTCCTTCGTGAGCGTTCTCTGATCGGCGGTGTAGTCCGCAGACTTTTCAATCAGAGCCGCCAGAGCTGACAGATCACGCGGCTCCTGAAGCTGAGCCAAGTCATCGTCCATCTGCCGCAGCTCCGACCGCGCTCCGTCGCGCTGCGTGATGAGTTCCCGCTGCTCGTTGTTCCGGTCAACGCGGCGACGAGCCAGTTCATCCAGCCGATGCTTCGTCGCAGCATCAACCGCAAAAGCCTGCAACGACTCCAGCGACCAATCAGGACGCAGCGATTGCAAATTCGCAAGAACCTCGCGCTGCTCAGCCTGCAGTTCAGCCCGCCTCAGAGGCAGATCGCGGCGAGCTTCCTCAACGGATTTCACCAGCCCGTGACATTCGCTGATCTCCGTCTTCAGCGGCAGCAGCGCACCATCCAGCCGGATCTCACCCAGTTGCCGCTGCTTTTCATCCAGTTCGAACTGCAGCTGATTCGCTTCAGATGTCAGCCGCTTGATCGTCGCCAGAACATCCTTGAACTCATCCATCCCGCGAGTCGGAAAATCAACAGGCACAACCAGCGCTTCGCGCTCCGCTTGCAGAGCGCGGCGTTTCAACCATAACGGCAACGCATCGACCAGCCGCGCAGTCCGAGCCGCCTGAATACGTAAATCGTTCACCCGTACGG
>CAYLTY010000077.1:0-34266 GCA_964386705.1 uncultured Planctomycetaceae bacterium | reverse complement strand
ACGGGCTGTGGAAACTCTCATACCGCCTGGCTCAGGAAATGGGGAGCAGGTCAAGTGTGCCCGACTTCCTTCGCCAACGTCTTACTGTTTGCCACTGGGCAGCCAGGGGCTACCTAGCTTGTACGAGACTTATTGACGCCGTGACGGTTCTACACAATCAGCAGCAATTGCAACTGCCTATTGCCAGCCACACTTGGAACGCTGTTCACGAGCAAACGTCTCTTGCTATAGACGAAGCGAATTCAACCGTTGACAAACTTGCCTGCATCACCGCAGAGATTGGCCGATTGGATGACACGTCACTCGATTACCTAACCTCGCTCGGTGAAGTTGTCGCCTTGCGCCAGTTGATTGGTACCATTCTCTTTAAGCGGCTCAAGCAAGATTCGGCAAAGACCGAGTGGTTTGCACCTGCCGTAGCGAGTATCCGAGATGCCATACGTGTCGCTACCCTAAGAAACGAAGATCCGTCGGGGCTAATTCCAAGCGTTGTCGAAGGCAGAGTGATTGCCCAACTTATCGGAGACGCGGCCAGTGAGTCTCTGTTTGTAGAATGGCTTGAAAAGGTATCGAACTCAAAGGCGATGCAAGAGCTCATTGCGCAAGCAGAGCGTGCGTCTCCGCTCAAAGCGTTGCTTACCGACGACGATCAGGGACAGAATCACGACCTCAGAGACTACGATGATAAGGACATCGAAGAATTGGCCGACACTTCGATGAAAGCTTCTGGCCTGCCACCAGACCGGCGACCATTTGTCGTCTCCGACATTAGAAAGTGCATTGCCATTGAGCGAGCGCAGCACAGCTTCTGCCGCCACTTGCAACCGCTCCAAAACATCATCCATAGACGATCGCCAGCGACGGCCTATTCTAGTCCGACCTACTATGCGGGCTCTTGCACTCTGCTTGGGTACGAAGCCCTAGTCGAAGTCGAGGATATCGCAACCGCGATCGAAACTTTTAAAAGCATGCATTGCGACGGCTGCCCGCATCGCTCGCCCAAGTCTGCGTAAAGAGAACCGCTTTCGCTGCCGCTCGTGGCGATAGTATCGGAAGTGCGCCTTCGACGCCTAATGCCTTGTTACTAGCGCGGCTTGCCAAAATGAGCGTTTACTTCGATTTTGAACGCAACTTTCGAGCAGCCTCGACGCGTGCGATCAACTCAGAGGCGGCGACGCCTAAGGCATCACACAATCGAAACAGCACCTCAATTGTCGGCGACTTCTTGTCGTTCTCAAGCTGGCTGATGTAAGTACGATCAACCTTTGCCGCAAAGGAAAGTTCTTCCTGCGTCATTTCAGCCTTGATTCGAGCCTTTTGAAGTTCGTCGCCCAGCATGCCAGCAAACTAGAAGCAGCTCGCTTGCAAGTCTGTTGACTATAGTCAACATTTCTAACGGGCTCAAATCGTTACTGAACATCTTGAGAGGAATGCATACATTTCGCTCATCAAGGAGAACCTTCATGCGTGACAAACTGAAGTCGTTCGCGATTCTTTTAGTTGCCGGGCTCTTCGCCGCCGTGACCATCGGCATGTTGGTGCCATGGCCTTCGATCGTTCTTGGAATGCTTTGGCTGCTCTTCACGGTGTTCGCCATCTTCGATGTGAGGACTCGCAAGAAGATCGGCCTACCCATCATTTGTAAAGCTGCGGTGTTCGCTCTGTTTCTCGTTTTGTTTGGACGCGCAGAACTCGATAACAGATCTACTACTGAGGCGGAAGAGATCAACAGGCAGATAGGGGCCGTTGAAGCGATGCTGGCCGATGGAGAATTCGATGCTGCGATTCGGTTGAGTACAGAGTTGGAGTCAAAAGCGACCAGAGTCCAGAAAGCACGCATTGAGCAACTCAAGCTAAATGCTGAAACAGAATCGAAACTTCACCCGGGCCGGATCAAAGATGCTAATGAGGCAGTAGCGAGACTGATTGCAGCGGCACGGAGAAGGCTAGCCAACTCGAAGGAAGTCTCTGAAGAGGCTGAGAAAATCTCGGCCCAAGCCTTCTCAGTTTCGCTTGCAACGGATTTCGCCGCCGCTCATCAACTGGCAAATGAACTCGTTCAGCGCCGGCTTGCCGCAGCGGAGTCACTGCTAAGTCAGGACCGATTGGACGAGGCAAAGACTCACGTTCAAGCCGCCAAAAACATGGCCGGCGCGACGAACGTATCAGACGCGGGACCGATTGCCATCGCCATTGCCAATCGCGTCATTGACCAAAAATTGGTAGAGGCTACGACGCTCATGCAATCTCAAGACTTTACCGCTGCCGAAGCGAAGTTACGTGACGCGCTCAAAGAGCCAGAAGCGACAGATCGAGAGCAAGCGCTCGCGTTAATGAAGACGATTCCTTCGGAGCGAGAACGAGCCGAGGCACTTATGAGCAAGAATGTCACTAATGTGGTCGCTAAACCCCAATTGCCGGAACGAAACACGCATCGACGCAAAGTGAGCAAAGCTGAATTCGGTGATAAATGGCCTTTGACCGTGGATGAAGGCGAGATTGAGTGCCGAGATACGTACTTTAGGCTCTTTCATCACGGAGGAAGGACCTATGCGTTGAACGGCCTTGCTAAGGACCGTGCAAAAGAACATGGATGGTTGGAGATTAAACCCATCTGGAAAGATAACCTTGAACTCGGAGATGGGTTCAAGATCAGTCTTACCCCACTTACTGAGGCAGCAGGCAACCTTTGCGAGAAGTAGGTTCGATAACCAGAAGGCGGCATAAGGGCAAGGATTGATATGCTGACAGGTAATCAGCAATGCGCTCGCGCGGCCTTGCTAATTGATTTCGTCAAGAACGAAACACTATGACGGGCCAGCGCGACAGTGGTCGCCCATCGCAACTGCTGATAGCAGTTTATCAATCAAGCGGCCCCACATTGCGGGCTGCCGCATTGCCTGCACGAGCCCTTTAGAGGTCATGCTTTCATTGCAATAATACACGCGTGTCGGACTGCGACTGATCCCCGCTAAGGTCCGGCTGCATAAGAGCACTTGCTTTCTTTCGACTCTTAGGCAGCCGGGCCACGACACATCGAAGGAAAGCAACATGGCCCGCAAGTTAGTGTACACGCTGCCGAGTCGTCGGTGGCAGCCCGGTGATGCGTCAAAGTACATCTCAGAGTTCGCTGTCACCCCAAGCATGAGAGTAGTGCTCGCCTGCCGCGTATCAAATCGGCAACGCAAGAGCCATCTAAAGGACCAAGAAGCCAATCTTCGACATGCAGTTGAAGAAGCACATGGTAATGTCGTAGCAGTACACGCAGTCGCTGAGAGCGGATTTTACCCGAGCTGGTTATGCAGAGCGGTTCTTCTCGCTAAGAAGCGAGACGCAGTGGTGCTTGCAGAAACAACTGACAGGCTAGTCAGGCACCCCGCGTACCACAGCAGTGAATACCCTGACGCACAAGCTCGGACTTCTGACCTTGAGGAACTCGCATACTTCATTGAGGGCGTCAAGGTCATGACGCACCTTCACCCAAATGCTTCGCCAACGGAGGTGCGAGCCTATCACGTCGCACGAGGCCAACAGTTGAAGAATCGAAAAGGTGGGCGCCCGAAGTCGCAGCCAAGCCAGCGCGGAACGTATCGGTCCCGGTACGACGACGAAAGGCTGAGCGAGGTTCTGGAGTTACAAGCTCAAGGACTCTCTATTCGCGATATCGCAGAGCAGATCGGACGACCTCATTCGACCGTGCAAGGATGGATCAACACGGCAAAACAGTCGCTGGAGCGCGACTGTACGAATTCGTCAGGCGTAGCCACTAAGGCACTTCAATTCTCGCTTCAATTACGCTGATTCTCACGTTGTCGCGAACGTCACTACGAGGGCGAAACTATTAGTGCGTGGTGGTCGCGTGGTGGTCGCGTGAATGCGTCATTCGTGAGCTAGTTCTTCTTGCCACGAACGCCGTTCAACGCATCTACGTGTGTGTCTTGCTCAATCAACCCAGCAAGCGTCATGCAGCAGTGACTTTGACGCATTGCTCTGCGAGAGCGAGGAGCACGCTCTGCTGCGTTCAAAGTTGAAAAACGACTCAACATGCGCCTTGAGAGTCGAGCTCGTCAAATCGCGAGCCTCGTGCTCTAGCTTTGAGGTCTGCCAATTGGCCGTTGTTGGAGTGTTTTCTGCTCAATTCTTCTTGCGCGTTCGCCTTGCCTGCCCAACAATCAGCCTCAGTACCGCGAAGCTAATGATTTAGTCAAAAACGAGACACATAATGGGTGGACGTGGAAGCGGCCAATGGCCCAGGTTAAACGCAAAGAAGAATACGCCTTCGTCTATGCGTTCGAAACGGTTAGTACATAGATCAAGTGACTCATCTCTCTATTGGCAGATCTCTGCGCTCGCAAAGAGCTGAGCATGTAGTTCTTCTGGCTGTCGATTCAAACCTGCTTCAAGTGGTCGCTGCGGGACGACTTCAAGACTGAAGCAAGTCTCTCGAAAGACTCTGTTGAATGGCGCGTTCTTTCTCTTTGCTCAGATCGCATCGGGCATGGCTTGGAGTGCTACCGCATCCACAGCAAGTCCGAGATTAAATCTCGTAGACATGTCCATCGAAAGAATCGGTCGTCGTCGGCTTGCAAAACACGCAAAGCGTGAAAGTGTCTACACCGATAAGGAGAACCCCCGGGAATGCGTTCTCCGCGAGGTGCAAGCAGAAACAGAACTTCAAGTGAGCTTCTCATGTGAAGGGCTTAGAACGCACGGACTGAGCCCTTCTCGCAATCGCACGCATTTGTCAGGACCACCGCATGATTCTACTCGCAATGCCGCAGTCTCAATCGATATCACGCGTTCTACTGTTCGTTAGGCCTAATGATTTAGTCAAAAACGAGATACGAAACATGGGCGGACCTGGAAGCGGAAATTGGATTCGGACGAAGGCACGGACAACAACAAGTTCTTGCCTCGTGCTCGATCTGGCCACTCTGTCGAGAGATCAGGGTCTGCAGTATGGAGTTAAGGGTGTGGTAACGTGGACATGGCCAAGTGGCAGCATTGCGGCTCGCGTGGCCTATCGCATCCTTCGAGAAGACACAGTCCCTACGGCCGTTGAGCTAAGCTACATTTGGAATAATGAAAAGCCGGTCTCGCACCTGATAGGGCTTCAAACGTCACAACTCTACTCAGGCGGGCGTCGTTGGTGGATGTGCTGCCCGCTGGAACGAGACGGAGTTCCATGCGGCAAGCGAATTGCGAAGCTTTATCTCAAAGGTCCATATTTTGGCTGCCGCACCTGTCATGACTTGACCTATCAGAGCTGCCGGGAGTCACACATTGAGCAGCGGCTTAGCGACCGCGCTGACCGCCTCTTCAGCCCAATGTCGATTGCAACAGACCTAGCTTCGCTTATTGATAGGTTTTGAGCACAACGCAAATGAACAAAAGCCCTAATAGAGCAGACAGAGTGGGTACCTTAACGGCCCCAATGTCGCCGGTCACTCAGATAGAGCTCAACCTAGACTAGGGGGCCGGAATGGCACCTCTTCAGTCCTGAGCGTCGCAGCAAGCGGTCCATTGCTTCTTTAAGCATTACCGCCGCGAACAAAGGCCAGACTGCAATCGCCGAGAAGCCTACACTGACTCTTGAGCCTGTCTCGCGAGTTTAATCCTCGGAGACACTTCAGGCATGCATTGTCCTTGAAGCCCGTACAAAAGACGACTCGCAGCTCGTCTTTATGCTTGAATCAAGGAGAACGCAAGGAGAGAGGTTGACCGCATCTCTTTCACCCACCAACCTCCGGGGCGAATCAACTCCGAATTAGAACTCTCTCTGGCTTTCTGCCATGTGCTATTTTAAGCCTGAATAGTCTCGCAAACTCACGTGTCACTCCGACGCGTCCGTGATTGCACAATAGCGAGCGCAGCGCTGGCGACCATCGATAAAGTAACATGCCGATGCCAGCCCGCCCAAGATCGAACTTCGTAATCATCTAGCCCAGCACGCATTGATGCATTCGCAATACACTCTCGCACAGCACCAATATGGCTGGCAATCCATATCACCTCTTCCGGGGTATTCTGCTTATGAACTCGAAAATAAAAGAATTCGATTCCAGAGAGATAACCACTGGATCGGCGTGCAAGAAAACCTGATTGAAACTCGCTGCCGTACTCAGGCTTCCATTTGTCGATAGCCCACTCATGTGAGTGAGCACTTTCACACAGGCTGTTGGAACTACAACAAGACCACTTTCCTTTCTTCTGGAATAATTCCGCGGGTACCGACAACGGCCTATCTACGACGTAATTGTAAATGTGCGTAGTACGCCGGATGGCGACAACGTAGGGAACGGAAAGCTGTTCGCAACACATCCGAAACTCAACATCATGGCCATAGCGTGCGCTCGCGCACACCCAATCCACGAGACCAAGATCTGCGGCTCGCCACACCATCTGTTGTGCGAGCCTCGGCTTAGAGCCGTATTCAACATCGTCAGGAAGCCCTTCTTACTTCTGCAATGGCTTTCTTGCCGCGAGCGCGGAGCGTTCTGACCTATTCGGCCGACTTACGTCGTTCATACGCTTTAATACAAATGCTTGAACGGTCATCGAAGGTTATGTATTATTCGCCATTGCCGTGAATTGCCTGGAGTAGTGGGGCGAATATGACAGGAACAGTAATTGGGTATGTGCGCGTTTCGACAAAAGGTCAAGGTGCGTCTGGGCTAGGCCTTGAGGCGCAACGGGCCGCAATCGAGTCGTATGCTCAAAGAAATGATTCGATCGTCAGCCGTATCTACATCGAAATTGAGTCAGGGCGAAAAGCAGATCGTCCGCAACTCATCGCGGCGCTCGCTCACGCCAGACGTAGTAAAGCGACGCTGGCAGTCGCAAAATTAGATCGCCTTTCTCGCAATCTTGCATTCTTGTCGGCACTGCTTGACCAGAAAGTTGATTTCGTTGCGTGTGACAACCCACACGTCAACAAAATCACTCTTCAGATACTTGCCGCTGTTGCCGAAGCTGAGGCGGATGCAATCAGCTCACGCACAAAGGCTGCTCTTGCAGCATACAAAGCTCGCGGGGGCAAGTTGGGAGCTTCACGTCCTGAGTGCCGGAATCTCACGGCTGAGGCTCAGCAGCGCGGAGCTAGGGCAGCAGCAGTCTCAATAAAGAAGCTCGCGGAAGAAGCATACTCAGACTTAATTCCCATTCTTCGTGAGCTGCGAGGTAAAGGGCTGTCGCAGCAGGCGATCGCCGAAGAGTTGAACAAGCAAGGTCACACGACACGACGGGGCAAAAACTGGAATCAGGTGCAAGTGACGAGAGTTCTAAAGCGATTGAGCTAGTCACATCAAATACCTCAACACCTTAGCTCAGACGGACACCCAATAATGGCCCAAGCACTGAGGTTCGCGGCACTCGTCAGGGTTTCGACGGAGCAGCAGGAGAAGACTGGCGAGTCACTGCGAACGCAAAGAACGGAGAACGAAGAGGCAGTCAAACAACTCGACGGGCAAATAGTGGAATGGTATGGCGGGCAAGAACATGCCACGCCGGGCTTCGAAAAGAAGGAGATTGACCGCCTTCTGAATGATGCGAAACGAGGAAAATTCAACGCGGTAATTGTCACTAACGCAGACCGGTGGAGTCGTGACAATGGTAAGTCGAGAGAGGGGCTAGAAATCTTCAAGGCCCATAGGGTCAAGGTTTTTGTTGGAACGTCCGAGTACAACCTCTTCAATCCGGAGCACTGTCTGTTCCTCGGCATGTCAGCAGTCATGGGTCAGTTCTTCGCGCAGAACCAGAAGCGAAAATCGCTGCTCAACCGTATTCATCGTGCAAGGCGGGGAATGCCGACGGGTGGCAAGCTGCCATTCGGAAGAACATTTGACAGAAGAACCGAGACTTGGGGGGTTGATCCAGCAAAGAAGAAGATGATTGAGGACGTCGCGAAACGTTATCTGGCAGGGGAACGCATCGCAGATTTGGCTGACGAGTACCGGCAAAACCACGCCAACTTGCATAAGGTCATCACTAAGCGATGCGGCACACGGTGGACGATGAAGTTCCATTCGGACGAGTTGAACATTCACGAGGATGTTGAGATCGAAGTCCCCGCCCTATTGTCGGAGGCGACAATTAAGGCCCTTCAGAAAAAAACGCAGGCCAACAAGACCTACGAGCATGGCCAAACGAAACATTCCTATCTGCTGACGGGTTTTGTTTTTTGTGCCCACTGCGGCTATTCGATGTCAGGACAAACAAATTCGAAGACTTGCCGCTATTACCGTCACTGCCACATAAAACGGAAGCGCGTCTGTGAATGTCCAAAGACATGGGTTCGTGCATCCGACCTCGAAGAGGTTGTGATTCGCCAACTATTCGAATGCTTTGGTAACCCTCATGGACTGAAGGAGGCTATAGAAGCTGCAACCCCCAATAAAGACCACCTCAAGGAACTAAGAGAGCGGCTTAAGCGACTAGAAGGCAACCTCGCCCAAATTGGCAGCGCTCGCGTGAGTATCCTAAAGTTTATTTCGAAGGGCACAGTTTCTGAAACTGACGCCGAGAAGCAGCTTGATGAACTCAAGGAAAAAGAGGAACACCATTTAAGCGAGCTTCATCGACTGCAAGACAGTCTCGAAAACGCACCGAGTTCAGAGTCGATTCGCGATTTCGCGACCGCCATAGCGAAACAGGTGAAGACATCAGGAAAGCGTTCATCGGAGCGGCGATATAACAGTGCGGTACGGACTGCAGAGCTTAAGTCGATCGATCGCGACTATAGTTCCATGACTTGGGACCAGAAGCGAGCCCTAGTCAAAACGGTCTTCAACGGCACCCAACTGGATGGAAAACGGATGGGAGTCTACATCAGGTGGACTGAGGAGAAGAGTGGCCCGCAGCAGTGGACTTATGCAATTTATGGCAACTTGATCCATCGAAATGGGAGCTTGCCAATCAGCAGAGAAGAACTCGACGAGATGTTGGGATTGAATCTGACTGTGCAGGATATTGACCCAATTAGCAGCGCAAACGGACGTGAAGTTCATTCTGCATTGCATTGCACAGCACGAGTCCCTCTTGAACTCCGCTCTTTCGCACGATTTCCGTGATCTTGGGTGTGATATTCTCGAAAGCCATACGTTCGGACAGGTTGAACGTCAGGTATTCCGTATGTGACTTCATGAACTTGTCTCCTCTGCTGACTCACATCGCTCAAGCAGTGTTTGGCTAATACAGCTACGCGTGAGCGGTGGTGATGTCATGCAGATGGACATCCACAACTTCACCAACTGCAAGCTGCGACCAACCGCCGAAGATGTCCTGACCAATTCGCGTCAGGTGGGACAAATGCTGCTGGGCGCCTGCCTGCAACTGAGCTTCAGAGACACCCGTCTGAGCAAGGTCTTCGGGAAACCTCGCCGCCATCTCAATCACTTGAGGCTGTGTGACTTCCATATGATACAGAATACCGTAGACCGAATCGCCAAAGCGATACGACTGACACTGAGTCAACTCACTGGACGCCAGCGAGACCGTGTTCACAGGCAGGTCAAACACGTCACCGTGCCAGTGAAACGCGGTGAACTCATGGGGGGCGTTCGCGTAGATCACGTCTTGTTTCGCGGCTTGCGAAAGTTTGACGGTGTGCCAGCCAAGCTCCTTTTGTTGAGCCGGATAGACTCTCACCCCGAGAACATGAGCCAGCAACTGACTGCCGAGACACACTCCCAGCACAGGCCGTTGAGCTTTCAACGCGGATTCGATTAGCCGCATTTCGTGCGTTAAGTGAGGCAGTTGATCATGATCGTAAACGCTCATTGGCCCGCCCATCACAATCAGTGCGGCCGCGTCTCCGAGGTCTGCGGGGACCTCGTCGCCCTCGTGGATGCGAACGTAACGCTGTTGCAGGCCGTGTGCTTGCAACGCCAGCTCGATCGTACCGAGCGTCTCACACGCCACATGCTGCAACTCCAGAACTGTTCCGGCCATCTTTCACCCTCCGATCGTCCGATACATCATTTCCGACCTGCACCCGCCAGTTCGTTCATGACATCGATTCCGTCTCATCGCAAACGAGATGAACGATTGACGCGGGACTGGAAACCCAAAACGCCCGAAAACCCGGTGGCAGCGGTTCAATCTCATCGCAACGAACGACGTCTTTCGACTTCAAATACTCCGCTGCCGCTGCCAGATCGTTGGTGACCACCTCCAACCATGTTTCGGCCTGGCTCAGCCCAGCTACTCGGTCAATCCAAAGTTGATTGGCGCCGAACTCGAAACACACCAATGGAGCGTGTCGAGCAATCTCCTTGAAGCCGAGTACATCGCGATAAAAGCGAATGGTGTCCTCGTACTGATTAGGTGGCACTTTCATCGCGATGTTACGACCGGCGGAGAATCTGGGTGGTGCGTTCATGGATCGAGCGGTAAGGAGTTCTTTGTTCTGTTGATGATTCAGCCTGAAGGTTGCAAACCGTATCAGCTACGGACACGTTCGCCACCAGCCCACAATCGAGCGTCTATTGGACCACCTATCGTCGAGGCGGACTCCGAAATCGCCCAAGCAGACATCTGTTATCAAAGAGTATTAACACAATGTGAATCGGTGCATCGTCGGCAAAGCCGATACTAAGATTGCTCACGGACAGCGACCGAGTTAGCCTCGCAGCGCGTCTGTTGCTGAAGGTCGTCATCAATTGTTGGTCGCAACTGCACTCGTTCGCAGGAGAACGTCGATGAGTCGCCCAATTGAGTCGCAGGGGTCTGTATTTGATGCGGTTTCTCGCCGGCAGTTGCTGCAGGCGGCTGGAATTGGAGCCTTGCCGCTCGGAATGCCAGGAATGGTGGCAGCGGGCGTCGATGAGAAACGCGGCCTCGGACGCGGCGCGGGCGAGAAGTCCTGCATCTTCGTCCTGCTCTGCGGTGGCCCCAGCCAACTGGACACGTGGGATTTAAAGCCCAATGCTCCGGACGGGATTCGTGGCCCTTACCAGCCGATCGCTACAGCAGTGCCCGGCATGCAGATTTCTGAACTGCAACCTCGGCTCGCGCAGCTCACTCAGCACTTCACGCTGATTCGCTCGATGACTCATGTCGGCAACATCAGCAATCACTTCGATGCGATGCACCATTGCCTGAGCGGTCAGGCGGGAGCACCAACAGATGCTCCGTATATGGGGTCGATCCTCACCAAGGTCAGGCCCAGTGATCGCGCGATCGCACCGTATGTCTGGCTCATCAAGTGCGTCGGCGATCCGGTCTTCTGCGCACCGAACATTGGTACGGGCGGACATCTGGGAGCCGCTCACAGCCCGTTGTTCGTGGGATCGGCTGCGAATCATCCCGCGATGCCGACATTCAAGGCTCCGGATGAACTGCAAGCCGCAGTCGTAGCCAATCGCATGCTTGATCGCCGCCGCTTGTTGGATGACCTCGGTCCATCCGTCCGAGTCCGCGAAGACCAGCGTGCCACGAAAGATTGGGACGACATTCATCGTCGTGCCTTTGAACTGACTAGCGGGGCCGAAGGTCGCGCACCGTTCGAGCTGGAGCGTGAGTCGCCGCGCATTCGCGAGCGTTACGGCATGCACCCGTTGGGACAGAACCTGCTGCTCGCCCGGCGACTTGTCGAAGCAGGCGTCGGCTTTGTGACGGTTAATGGCTGGACTGGCACGGCTCCCGAAGGCGGCGGTGGCGCCCCCAGTTCCAGTTGGGACATGCACGGCGGCGAAATGGGGATGGGAAGCGCGTTCGGCAACGGCTC
The DNA here is from genome assembly GCA_964386705.1 of uncultured Planctomycetaceae bacterium. Lineage (GTDB taxonomy): Bacteria > Planctomycetota > Planctomycetia > Planctomycetales > Planctomycetaceae > AM-0621. The sequence goes on along the minus strand of CAYLTY010000077.1, from coordinate 22,541 downwards.
ATACGGAATGGGCTGGTGCATGCCCAAACTGGACGAGGCCCTCTCCGCACTGCTCACCGATCTGCACGACCGCAGCCTGCTCGAAAGCACGCTGGTGGTCGTTCTCGGCGAGTTCGGTCGCACTCCGCGTATCAATGCGCCCGGAGCGAATCCGGGCCGTCAGCATTGGCCGACTTGTTTCTCAGCGATCCTCGCGGGCGGCGGTATTCGCGGCGGAGCCATCTATGGAGAGTCCGACGCGCACGCGGCCTACGTTAAAGACAAGCCCGTGCGTCCGCAGGACCTCGGCGCGACGATCTTCCATTCGCTGGGTATTCCGCTCGATCAGCGACTCGGCCGCGACGGGTTTACCCACCCGCTTTCAACGGGCGAGCCGCTGTTTCCGTTGTTCGGTTAGCGAACAAGTTCGAGCGTACGTTCCGAAGTTGCAGCCGGTGTCGTCGCCGTTGGCTGGCACGGGAAGCACGTGAAGTCATCCGAGAACGGCTGGCGACGCAGGAGTTGCCAGGTGGCGGCATCAACAGCGACTCGGCGCCCGCGCGGGAAAATTTGACCGCGTTCGTCGGTCACGGAAGCCAGAGGTCCGCGATAGAGCACGACGTGATCGTGCTCGGTTGAACTCTCCAGCGGGGCGAAACCCGACAATCGCAGTTCTCGCAGCGCGACGTCGTCGATTTTGAAGCAGTGTATGTCGCCCAGCTTGTCGTGAAAGAGTCCGACGAAGCCTGCTTCCGCCAACTCAGTTGCCGGGAGGGTTTCCAACGGAATGATCTGCACCATCGCGGCGGGCCCCGGCAGTGAAGGGTTGCCGTTCACCTTCCCGCTGGCCACCAGACCGTGCACGTCGATTCGTCCACCAGGTTTCAGCACGCGGCGAATCTCGCGGAGGAATCGCAACCGTCGATCGGCTGGCATGTCGATGTTGTACGAACCCGCGAGGTGCACTTCGTCCACGCTCTGATCGTCGTGCGGGATGCGATCGGGAACAGGAGACATCAGTGTGTGGTCCCACGCCACGACGGGTGCCGTAACTTCCGGCTTCACCGGCATGCGATGGTCGTCCCCACCAAAACCGGAATGATCGAGGTCCTTTTCGAGTGTGTAGACCTCCCACATGTTCCGGTCCGCATCAGTGATCCAGAACTTCGTCTGCAGCGCGTAGCAGCACTCCACACCTTCCTCGCGGATGGTGCGAATACCGTTCGCTTCAAGCCTCTGTTGCACGGCCACTAGAGCAGCCGAACTCACGACTCGAAACCCCACGTGGTTGAGCGCGCCAGATGAAGATACGTGCCCCGGACGCAACGCCAGCAGCAGTGGCGGATCTTCGACGTCGAACTTGGCGTAGTCGTCAACGTGCTTGCTGGGGCCGACGCCAAAGAGAATGCGATAGAACCGCACCGCGGCATCGAGGTCCGCAACCGTGAGGCCAAAGTGAAACTTGAAAGCGGTCTCGCTGATCTTCGCCATGAGCGAACTCCGAGTTTTTTCGATTCGCGTTGCGTCTTCCGAGTGATGCGAGGTTGGCTCGCTAACTGCTGAGCAACTTCAGGTGCCGCAAGCAGACTCGCCGCAGCCATCACCCAAAAACAGGAACTGACTTGCTGCGGCTCCGCGTCCCAATGCATTCCATGTCGCCACGGAAACCGCTGTGCGTTGCCCACGTTCAAACACCTGACCGGCTTCATCAACAGCCCGCGCGAACGGGCCCTTGTAGATCAAGCTCCGCTCTTCCGAGCAGCAATTCTCATCCGGCTTCGTCGCCGTTAGCTTGATCTCGCGCATCTCGACAGCACCGTTCCGGAAGACAGCAGACTCAGGCAGCTTTTCGATGTGAATATTCTCGAAACCCGCCGCTCGAAGTTCATCAACGGGAGCGTTCTCCGTCAGCACCTGCTTCACCAAAGCAGCCATTCCGGGTAGGGCTGGCAGAGCCCGATTCAACGGCTGATCGGACACCAGACCGTGAACTCGCAAGAGGCCGCCGACCTTGAGAACTCGTCGCGCCTCGCTCAGTAAATGTGCTCGCTGCGATTGATCAAGTTCGCCGTTGAAGCTGCCCTCCAGACGTACCTCGTCCAGCGAACCATCATCAAACGGAATCCGCTCGATGGCTACGTGAGTCACCCGATGCTCCCACAACTTTGTGCTCGGAGCCGTCTGCTGTGCAGCGGCTTCGTTGTCAGTCGAGATCACCGGCAGTTCCAGTTCAGCCAATTGAACTGCGGGTCGAATGGAGTGCGGAGCTACACCATCAAAACCGGTACGCACGGTTTCGGGATCCACGTGCTCGAACACGACGGAGATTTCCCAGTAATTGTTGTCGGGATCGGAGATCCAGATTTTATCCTGTCGCGCGTAACCACACACGGTCCCTTGCTGACAGGTCACCTGCAGCCCGGCGGCGCTCAGTCGAGCACCGGCGGCTTCAACTTCTCCGACTGTACTGACCGGGAAGCCGAAGTGGCTGACGGCTCCCGGCGAAGCTGGCTTGTTTGGCACCAGAGAGAACACCAGCGGCGGACGATCCAGTTCGAACTTGGCATAGTCCGGGTAGTGCTTGGCCGGGGGCGTCCCGAACAGGATCTCATAGAAACGTACCGAGCGTTCCAGATCCGACACATTCATCGCGAAGTGGAACAGCGTCCCGTGCGATGAATCATTCGCCTGATTTCCGCAACACAACGGAACGTCGATGCTTGGCGGTGCGATGACAGCAGACATGTTGGCGTCCCAACTATTTGTAGTAGGCGTCGGTCTTGCCGTACTCGGCATACTTGCGAGTCAGCCAGCCGCGGAACTCACGATAGTGAGCATCTCGCTGCTCGCCACCGTCGGAGACCGCGTTGAAGCTCAGATAGAGCTGTCGCCGCCAGGTCGATGACTTATTCGGCGCAGACCGATGCGGCAACATGCCGTGAAACACGGCGACGTCGCCTTGATTCAAACACAATCGCACACCGCGTGATTCATCGACCGCCGACAGCGGGAGTTCATGGTATTCGCCGTCTTCCTGCGACAGGCAGCCTTGCGTGTGGTAACCCGGGAAGACCTCAGTGGCCCCGTTCTCATCGGTCGATGCATCCAGCGGAATGATCATCGTGACGAAGCTGCGCGGAAACGACTTCCAGGAAATGTAGTCTTGATGCAGCGCGTAGCCCGTCGCACCCGGCGGCTTGTAGATCAGCTTGTCCTTGAACAGGCACGCGGTTTCGCCGTAGAGCGCCGTCACGAGATCCGCGAGTCGCTTCTGGCGGACAAACTGCTCGATCGGGGAACTCAAATCGATGATCGGATCGAAGCAGTCGAACCGGCATTCGCCCGTCTCGTAATGGTTCGACCAACGACAACGGATGTTTCGCTGATCGATTAGATCGCGGAGTCCGAAGACTCTGTTCGCTTCTTCCGAGACACCCGCCAGTTCGTCCAGCGGAATGAAGTCGCGCGCGACGACACAACCATCGCATTGAAATTGCTCAACCAAATCCTGAGAGACCATCGCAATCCCCTAAGTCCGTCGCCGCAGTTCCGTAGAACTTCGGACGGTTTTCATGCCAGCGCCATCACGACGACACAAAGATGCGTAACTCAATGTTTGCTCGAGCGGAGACCGGACGGCTTCCAGCGAGCGGTGGACAGTCAAAAAAACTGACGATCGTTTGAATGAAGTGCAAGCGTCGGGCTGCGGCGAGCGGTCTGATGAGCGGAATCACTCAGCAACTTGCTTCCCAGAACTCGCCAACCAATGACTGAGTCGGAGCATCGGTTCACCGACAAGGCGGCTTTCCGAGGCGAATCGCCCCGGAAAAGTTCCTGCGGGACAGTCCTGGTAAACCTTGTTAACGTACCTGCAGTGAATTTTGTGATTCCTCTGATGTGATGGAACTTTGGCGTCGGGATTGCCGATAAGTCTGGCGGAGGTATCAGGACTGCCATGTGTCGTTCAGTTTCCATTTTCGCGATGCTTTTGGCTCATGCCATCAACCTGGTGTTGACGGTGTGCGTCGTGCGTTGCGTGGGAGCTGACGGTCGTGAGTCATTCGAATTCTTCGGGCAGAGTTGCTTCTGTCACGCCGAGGAATCCGAAGTTGCAGCCGCTGAGCACGTTGTAAGTCCTAACCGCGATAGCTGTTGCTCGTCGCAGGGTCATGCTGTTGAGGAAGGCGACACTCCGACTGAGGTCGCACTGACCGACGACTGCGACTGCGAGCACTCGCCGATCGAGGCTCCTTGCTCAGTAGTCGAACGGACCTCAGTTGTTGAATCCCTGCGAATGGCGTGGGCCGAGTTGCCTCATCATTCCCTAACCGCAGAGTTCGTCAGCCCTGCAGGGCAAGTTGACCTCCGACACTGGTCGTTGAGACCTTGCCAATCTCCTCATCTGCCGGTCGTAGCCATGACGGTGCTGCGCGTGTGAGTCGCCTTATTGCGCCTCTACGTTCGCGGCAGCAGTCCGGCTCCGCGATGTCCTGATCCCTCCCTGAAGCTGGCTCACTTAGACCTGGTTTCTTCCGCCGCACTCCCGACGGATGTTGTTGCACGCAACGACATCTCACGCGGCCGCAGGACTTCATCATGACCGCTCTTCAATCACCCGCTGCGCCTGAAACAACACCGGTGCCTTCAGCCGTACCGGCCCCCGCACGGCGAAGCTGGTTCTTCTCCGCGCTGAACACCGTCCCGACGATTGTCACGCTGGGCCTGTTGGGCAGCGTCGCCTGGTTCGGGCATCACTGGGGTTGGAAGCTCCCGAAATCCACGGAGCTGAGGGCCGCGACGACAGCCTCCGCCGAGAAGGGCGAGGAGTGGTGCTCGTCACACAACGTGCCCGAAAAGATCTGCGTCGAATGCAACAAGGAAAAGACGCCCTACTGCAAGGTCCCGCGCTGGTGCAAAGAGCACGGCGTCTATGAGTGCCCCACGCACCATACGGAACTTGCGCAAGCGGCTACTGTAAAGTTGCCGCAATATGACACTGTCGCGGCCATTAACCTCATGGACCGCACCGAGAACAACAGTCGTTGCAAGAAGTTCCTGCGACTCATCCAGTTCGAGTCCGTTGAAGGCTTCGACAAAATGGGCGTTGACGTTGATGTCGTTTCCGAACGCCCCATGATCGAATCGCTGCGCGTGAACGGGGAACTCGGCTACGACCAGAAGCAGTTAGCACACCTCTCGACGCGTTCGGCCGGGTCGGTCTGGAAGGTCTTCAAGCAACTGGGCGAAGAGATCAAAGCCGGCGATGTGCTGGCACTCGTGGACGCCGCTGAAGTGGGCAAGGCGAAATCGGAACTCAGTCGGTCCATCGTGCATTGGCAGCTCCGTAAGAAGACGTACGACAGCCTGAAGAACAGCACGGGCATCGTTCCCGAGCGGCAGGTGCGAGAAGCGGAATCCGCTCTGGAAGAAGCGCAGATCGCGATCGTTTCGGCGCAGCAGGCGCTCGTAAATATGGGATTCAAGCTGCCCGAGGGACTCTCGGGGCTGGACGCGTCGCGTCTGACTCGCACTCTGCAGTGCCTAGGCATTCCCAATGAACTCTGCGAGGAGTTGGGACAGTCTCGCACGATGACGATGAACTTGATTCCCATCATTGCGCCGCAAGATGGAATCATCGTCGAGATGGATGTTGTCGCTGGCGAAGTCGTGCAACCGGAAAAGGTGCTGCTGACACTGGCTGATCTCGATCAGATGTGGCTGACGTTGCACGTGCGGCAGGAAGATTCAGCGTTGTTGTCGCCGAACCAGAAGGTGCTGTTCAAACCAGATGGCAGCAAGAAAGAGATCGAAGGCCGCATCACGTTCATCAGCCCGGCGGTTGATGATCAGACACGAACTTTGAAGGTTCGAGCGGTGCTTGCCAATGAAGATCGCAAACTGAAAGCCAACGGCTTCGGTTCGGGTCAGATCATTCTGCGTGAAGAGCCCAAGGCTGTCACGGTGCCGATCGAAGCGCTGCAGTCCGACGGCGATTGCCAGATCGTCTTTGTGCGCGACAAAGGTTTCCTGAAGGGTAATGCTCCCAAGGTCTTCTACGCACGACAGGTGCGAGTCGGTGCGGCTAGCGACACTCACGTCGAACTGCTGGCCGGAGTACTACCCGGCGAAGTGATCGCGACGAAGGGCAGCGCGTCATTCCGCGCTGAGCTGCTGAAATCCAGCTTCGGTGAGGGCTGCTGCGGTGGCCACTCTCACGGCGGAAACGAATCCAAGCACGGGGGCCACGCCCACGAGCATTAATGCGAACCAACTGATCGAAACAGCCACACCGCGAAAATCTCCACACACCAGTTTCCAGGACGGAAACTCTTAAGGCCGAACTTCAGGACATGTTGACCAGCATTATCAACTTCAGTCTGCACCATCGCGCGATCGTGATTTTCGCGGCGCTGGCCATCGTCATCGCGGGCGGCATCGCGGTGAACCAGATGGACGTTGATGCGTTTCCTGACACGACTCCGGTGCAGGTGCAAGTCAACACCGTCGTGCCGTCGCTCGGACCGGAAGAGATCGAAACTCAGGTCACGTTCCCCATCGAACAGGCGATTGGCGGACTGCCCAAGCTGCAGCATCTGCGATCGAACACCAAGTTCGGAATGTCGCAGGTCGTGGCCATCTTTGAAGACGGCACGGACATCTATTTCGCGCGACAGCTCATCAACGAGCGATTGGCGTCCGTCGAACTGCCTGTCGGGATCGAACGCTCCAAGCTGGGGCCGGTTTCGACCGGCCTCGGCGAAGTGTTTCACTACATCGTCACCGGTGCGGGAGACGATGTGACCGAACTACGCACGATTCATGACTGGGCCATCCGCCCTGCCCTGCGGACGGTGCCAGGAACCGCGGAAGTCAACACCTGGGGCGGCTTTGAGAAGCAGTTTCAGATCCGGCTCGATCCAGAACGGCTCATCAAGTTCGAGCTGACGTTTGATGACGTCATCGGCGCAGTGAAGAACAGCAATCAGAACGTCGGCGGTGGTTCCATCAGTCAGCCGAGCGGCATGCTGCTGGTGCATGGCGTCGCACGAACAACCTCCATCGCTGACATCAAAGGCATCGTCATTACGGCCAAGGATGGCGTGCCGATTCGAGTCGGCGATGTGGCCGATGTCACCATCGGTCATGAGATCCGCCGAGGAGCGGTCTCTGCCAACGGCCAGGGCGAAGTTGTGCTGGGCCTGGGCTTCATGTTGATGGGCGAAAACAGCCACGCCGTGACATGGGCTCTGAAGGACAAGCTGGAAGACATCAAGAAATCGCTGCCCGCCAATGTGACCGCGACGACCGTCTACGACCGCACGGAGCTGGTGGACTTCGTCATCGACACGGTCCGCAAGAACCTGTTCGAAGGCGGTCTGTTCGTCATTGCCGTGCTGTTCCTGTTCCTCGGCAATCTGCGAGCGGCCTGCATCGTCGCGGTGGCGATTCCACTGTCGATGCTGCTGGCCTTCTGCGGCATGTTGAAGTGGGGTATCGCAGCCAGTCTGCTGAGCCTCGGAGCGATCGACTTCGGCATGGTTGTCGATAGCTCGGTCGTGATGGTTGAAAACTGCATTCGTCACATCGCGCATGGTGACAACAAACGCCGACCGCTGATTGATGTCGTGCGCGACGCCGCTGTCGAAGTTCGCAAGCCGACGATGTTTGGCGAACTCATCATCATGATTGTCTACACACCGATCCTCGCGCTGGAAGGCATCGAAGGCAAACTGTTCCGGCCGATGGCACTAACAGTGATCTTCGCGTTGATCGGATCGATGATCCTGTCACTGACCCTGATGCCGGTGCTGGCCAGCCTGCTATTACCCAAACACATCGAAGAGCGCGAGCCGTTGCTGATGCGATTGGCTCACAAGATCCACTATCCGATCCTGCATTTCTCGATGCATCACAAAACGGCGGTGATCGCCTTTGCCGCCGCGGTGCTCATCGTCACTTACGGCATGATCGCCCCGCATCTCGGCAGCGAGTTCGTGCCGCGACTCTCGGAAGGCTCGCTCGTGCTGGGCATCGTCCGACTGCCGGGCACGGACATGGAAGAGTCCATTCGCGGCAACACAGCCATCGAGAAAATGCTGCTCGAAAAGTACCCGGATGAGCTGCGTCACGTCTGGAGTCGTATCGGCACAGCCGAAGTCGCAACGGACCCGATGGGTACTGAATTGACGGACGTCTTCATCGCCCTGAAGCCGCGCGCGGAATGGAAGAAGGCGTCAACGCAGGATGAACTCACCGCGCTGATTGAAACGGACATCAAGCACATTCAGGGGATTCAGTACGAACTGCTGCAGCCGATCGAGCACCGCATCAACGAAATGATTTCCGGGTCGCGGTCTCAACTGGCTGTGAAAATCTTCGGCGATGATTTCCAAATCCTGCAGCAGAAGGGTGACGAAGTTGCCGCGATCCTGCGCAGCATCCCCGGCAACGCGGATGTCTACGCATCAGCGATGGCCGCTCAGCCCGTGCTGCGTATCAAGCTGAAGCCGGACGAGCTGGCTCGCTACGGCGTGCAGGCTCAACAAGTGCTGCAGTTGATCGAGTCCGTGGGCACGCTGCCCATTTCTGAAATCGTCGAAGGTCAGTTGCGGTTCCCGCTGGTCGTGCGTTTGCCCGAGCAATATCGCGGCAGTCCCGAAGCCATTGGAGCGATCCAACTGCGAACGGTGAGCGGAAAGCAACTGCCACTCTCGCGACTGGCGGACATCGAGATCGTCGAAAGCCCCTCCACTATTCGGCGCGAGTGGGGGCAGCGAGTCCTCAACATCTCCTGCAACGTGCGCGGCCGGGACCTTGGCAGCTTTGTGGCGGATGTCCAGAAGCGTGTCGGCGAAGAAGTGAAACTTCCAACGGGACGTTACCGCATCGAATACGGAGGTCAGTTTGAAAACCTCATCCGCGCTGAACGTCGCCTGATGATCGTCGTTCCAATCGCACTGGCGCTCATTTTCACGCTGCTGTACTTCACGTATCACAACTTTGTGGACGCTCTGCGTGTCTTCACGGGAGTGCCGTTCGCCTGGGTCGGCGGCATCATCGCCCTGTGGCTGCGAGACATGCCGTTCTCGATTTCCGCTGGTATTGGTTTCATCGCGATGTCTGGCGTCGCCGTACTCGATGACATGATTCTGGTCAGCTATGTGCGGCAACTGCGTGAGAAAGGGTTGTCGCTGGATGAAGCCGTCACGCAAGCGGCTGTTACCCGACTGCGACCCGTGCTGATGACGACACTCGTGGCTGCGCTCGGCTTCCTGCCGATGGCGTTCAGCACGGGCATGGGAGCTGAAGTGCAACGTCCGCTGGCGACCGTCGTCATCGGTGGCGTGATCGGCGCGATGATCATGTCGCTGCTCGTTCTGCGAGTCCTCTACATGGTTTTCAACGCTGCGTTCGAACGACACCCGCGTGGCCCCGACCACTCGGATGACCATAACTCTGATCCTGCACAACTCGTGGCTGCAGTCGCTCAAGACCTGCGAACGGTCTCGTCTTCGGTTTGATCACAACGTCCCTGGGATGGGGACTTTTCAAGAAAGGATTCGCTATGTCTGTCAAAGTTCGAGGCATGATCGGCCTGATGGCTCTGGCCCTCGCGGCCGCCCCGCTGTGGGTCGTTGCTCAACAACCCGCCGCGACCACTCAACCAGTGAGCAAGGCTCAGCAACTGATCGACCAGTCCAGCAAGGATGGACGTTACACGTTTCTGATTTTCTACCGGCAGGTGGATGACGCGACGAAGGTGATGGCGACCACCATCAAAGAAACGCTGGCCGGCAAAGAGAAGCTGGCCGTCGCCACTTACGTGCAGATCACCGACCCGACCAATCAGGCTCTGGTCACCAAGTACGATGTCAGTCGCGCTCCACTGCCGTTGACTGTGGTTGTCGGCCCGAATGGGGCGATGACCGGCATCTTCGCCCAGAAGGTCGGAGCCGAGAACATCAACGACGCCTTCGTGACGCCGACGATGCTGACGACCATGAAGTCCCTGCAGGACGGCAAGCTGGTGCTCGTCACAGTAGACGGTTCGGCTAAGGCTGCGGCGCCTGCGGCATTGGCGGACTTCAAAACAGATCCGCATTTCAAGGATCGCATCGTTCTGCTGTCGATGACGGCGGCTGATCCCAAGGAAACCAAGTTCATCGGCCAGATGCAGATCGATGCCAAGACGCCAGCGACGCACACCGTGCTGCTCGCACCACCAGGCGTACTGGTCGGCAAGTTCAGTTCAGCGGCTTCCAAAGACGAGATCGCTGCCGCTCTGGCTGCGGCTGGCAAATGCTGTGACGACCCGAATTGCAAACATCATCAACAGGCACCCGCGAATCGCACGGCCACGCAGGATGCACCGGCTCGACGTTAACGCGGCTTGATACAAAACGTTTCAGGGAAGGAATCATGAATCTCAAATCACTGGTTTGGCGGGAACTGGCTGAGCGGCCGCTGAGCATGCTCACCAGCACCCTCGCGATTCTGCTGGGCGTGACCGCACTGGTCGCGATTCGGCATGTGACGACGTTCTCGGAACAGGCGGTTGGGCAACAGTTGCAGTCACTCGGCGCGAACGTGCTGGTGCTGCCGAAGGATGCCACGCTCCAAGACTATTATTCCGCAGATCTCAACACACACACGCTACCTGAATCACATGTCTCCAGCATCTTGCTGGCGAATCTGACGGGCGTCGAACGACTGTCACCGAAACTGTGTGTCTCGACTAAGGTGGCCGATCGCGATGTCACGCTGACGGGCATCCTGCCGCAGAGCGAATTTCAGACGAAGTCGCTCTGGCAGTCCGTGTCGCTGTTCAGCGCGAAACACGAAGGCTGCAAGAAGGCCGCTTGCGGTCCGAAGACTTATGACTCTGCTCCGGAAACACTGGCCAGCAGTCGCACCATCGATCAGCTCAAAGGCAACGAAGCCGTCATCGGTGCTGACGTCGCTGAGTTCTCCGGGCTGAAGGTTGGCAAGTCGGTGACAATGCTCGGTGAGAAACTGCAAGTGCTCGCGATCCTGCCTCGGACTGGCACGGTCGACGATTCGCGCGTCTTCGCCCACCTGCACACCGTGCAGCGGTTGACCAAGGCGGGTGAAGTCGTGAACGCGATTGAAGTGATGGGCTGCTGCGAAGACGCGGCGGGTGGACTGGTCCCGAGGCTGGCCGAACTGCTGCCGGACGCAAAGGTCGTGACGATCTCGCAAGTAGTGTCGACGCAGGTTGGCATCAATCGTTTGATGAGCCAGATGTCGATGCTGGTGCTCGGCATTCTGGTGGTAGTCGGCGGAACCAGCGTCGCTTCGACGATTTCGGCGAACGTGCGTGAGCGACGTCGCGAGGTCGGCACCTTGATGGCCCTCGGAGCAACTCCCGGTTTCGTGCTGCGGCTGTTCCTGCTGAAGGCCTGGATTCTGGGAGTAGCCGGAGCGGTCGGCGGGTGCGTGTTAGGGCTGGCGGTGGCGGTGCTGCTCGGTTCGCAATGGGCTGGAGTCAGCGTTACGCCACTGCCCGGACTGCTGTTGCTGACGGTCGGCGTCGCCTTGCTGCTGACGACGCTCGCCGCGCTGTGGCCTGCCCGCAGGGCAGCCAAGCTTGATCCCTGCCTCTGCTTTCAGGAGGTCTAAGCCATGTTTCATTTGCATGATGTGAAGAAGATCTACCGACGTCGCCAGCAGGAAGTCGTCGCTTTTCAGGCGCCGTCGCTCACGATCAATCTCGGCGAGTATGTCGCCGTGGTCGGTCCCAGCGGCAGCGGCAAAACCACGCTGCTGTCGTTGCTCGGAGGCATGCTGGCTCCTGACTCTGGGAAAGTCTGGTTCGATGGAGAGTCGCTCTATGAACTGCCCGTTCAAGAACGTACGCAGAGGCGTCGCGAACGCATTGGCTTCGTGTTTCAGACCTTCAATCTGATCCCGTATCTGACGGCGTTGGAGAACGTTCAAGTCGCTCTCTATCTAGCCGGTGTGCCAACCGCTGAGCATCGCGATCGCGGCGCGGCTTTGCTGGATCGAGTGGGCCTCAGCAATCGCCTGGACCACAAGCCATCGGAACTAAGCACCGGCCAGCAGCAGCGAGTTGCTCTCGCTCGCACGTTGGCCAACGACCCGCGATTGATCCTCGCGGACGAACCGACAGGGAACCTCGACCCCGCCAGCCGCGAGGCTGTGCTGTCGATGTTCGACCAGTTCATTCGTGAGGGCCGCACCGTGGTGATGGTGACTCATGATCCCGCTGCAGCCGCTCGCGCTTCGCGTCAGTTGTATTTGAACGACGGCCAAGTTTCCGAAGCCGCTGAATCTGTTCGCAAACACGCTGCCTAGAAAGGCGGCACGACTTACCCACAGGAAAGGACCACTTATGAACCTGCTGAAGAAGAACCTGCTGCGGACCTGTCTGTTCGCAGGCACCTACGCCTTGGTGGGCTGCGGCCAAACCGCCGCGCCGCCAAAAGAAGTCGCCAAGACCGAGACTGCGGCACACGACCACAAGGACGGAGAGCACCACCACGAAGGTGATGGGCACGACCACGGCAAGGATGAGAAGAAGGGCCACAGCCACGATGGCTGGTGGTGTGACGAACACGGCGTGCCGGAAGGCGAATGCGCTCAGTGCAATTCGAAGATCGCGGCAGACTTCAAGAAAAAGGGCGACTGGTGCAAAGACCACGACCGTCCCGATTCGCAGTGCTTCATCTGCCATCCTGAAAAGATGGAAGAGTACGCGGCGAAGTACGAAGCCAAGCTGGGCAAGAAGCCGCCGAAGCCTGTCCTGAACTGAACTTTGCTGTGGTACCACCAACGAGAAGAGGCTGCCTATCTAACCGGCAGCCTCAATAAGCTCAGGAGTTGGAAGCAACGATCGATCAGCAGGAAACTGTCGAACCAGCCGCTGGCGCTGGGCGAGCGTCTTCATCGGTCGTTGGAATGGACGGCTTGATATGGGCTCGTTCTTCCAGGAACGACAGTAGTTCATCACGCACGTCTTCGTAGGCCGTCGTTTCCATCAAGTGGATGCGGTCGCGGGGGCGTGCGAACGGCACCTTGACGATTTCGCCAACCTGAGCTTCCGGACCGTTGGTCATCATGACCACGCGGTCGGACAGCAGAACGGCTTCGTCAACGTCGTGCGTCACCATGACCGCGGTCATCTGGTGTTGAGACCATACTTCGAGCAACACTTCCTGCAGTTCCAGGCGAGTGAGCGCATCAAGCATGCCGAACGGCTCATCGAGCAGCAGCATCTTGGGTGACAAGGCGAACGCCCGAGCGATACCCACTCGCTGACGCATACCGCCGGACAGTTCGGCCGGCCGTTTGTGAATTGAGTCCGCTAGACCGACCAGTTCCAGATAGTGTTTGACGATGTCGCCCTGTTCGGCGCGGGAAGCATCGGGCTTTACCTGCTGAACTCCCAGCAGCACGTTGTCGAACGCCGTCATCCAGGGCAGCAGACACGGAGCTTGAAACACCACGCCACGATCGGGGCCCGCTCCGTCAATTTCGCGACCGGCCAAAATGATGCCGCCGCTGGTTGGCTCGGACAGACCTGCAATCATCGACAGCACGGTCGACTTGCCGCAGCCCGAGTGTCCGATCAGCGACACGAACTCGCCGCGAGCCACGTTCAACTGGAAGCCTTTGACGACCGTCGCCGGCCCCTTCGGAGTGGGGAAGGACTTCGTCAGATTCCAGATTTCCAGGTAGTTACTGTCAGTCAGCATGGTTCAATCCTTCGTCGCCGGACATTGCGACCCGCTCCACAAATTTCACACACAAGACCTGCCATCGTTCATCGAACTAGGTCGCGGGCGTCGTCAGTGGACCAGCCACTTGATCTCGCAAGGCACGCACGAGTGGAGACTCGACCTCCACTTGAGCAACCGCATCCTTGGCTTTCGGTGCCTTTCGACGACCTTCACCGAGCAGGTATTCAATCACTCGTAGACGAATCGCTTTCGCCTTCGGATCGCGCGTCAATGTCTTGCGATCGCGCGGACGTGGTAGATCGACCGCAGTGGCAGGTCCCAGAGTCGCGTTCGGACCAGCACTCAACGGAATGATGCGGTCAGCGAGCAGAATGCCCTCGTCCACGTCGTTCGTAATCAGCACGACGGTCTTATGTGATTCGCGCCAGATGCGGGCAATTTCGTCCTGCAACGTTGCACGCGTCAGAGCATCCAACGCACTGAGCGGCTCATCGAGCAGCAGCACTTCGGGGTCCATCGCCAAGGCCCGGGCGACCGAGACTCGCTGACGCATGCCGCCGGACAATTCGCGTGGCTTCTTATGCATCGCCGGAGTCAGATTCACCATCGCGATGTAACGTTCGGTGTGCTCGCGTTGTTGTTGCTTCGACAACTGTGGGAAGACCTGCCGTACCGCCAAAGCGACATTGTCGTAAACGCTCAGCCAGGGCAGCAGCGAGTAGTTCTGAAAGACCAGGCCGCGTTCAGGATCAGGGCTGGTCACGAGGTGACCGTTGCAGTGCACAGATCCCGCGTCGGGCGACAACAAGCCGGCGATCATCGAGATCAGGGTCGTTTTGCCCGCTCCAGAATATCCGACGATCGCGACGAACTCGCCCTTCTCAATCGAGAGATTCACATCCTTCAGCACTTCGGTGCGTTGCCCGGCTCGGCCGTAGCCTTTGCTGACATTGTTGAGTTCAAGAAACGACATGCACTTAGCCTTGCTGTTGCGCTGACTCGCCAGAATCAGAGCCGTCCGTGAGCACCGGCCGGGGACTGGCGGCCCCGGCGACAACCAAACTCAACTGATCAGGCGGCAGCGAATCGACGCTCCACGATGCCCATCAAGCGATCCAGGATGAAGCCCACGCAACCGATTGTCAGGATGCAGAGGATGATGTGTTCGTAAATCAGGCTGTTGTATTCCTGCCACAGGAAGCCGCCGACGCCCGGCGTGCCGATGAGCATTTCACAGGCCACAATCACCAGCCACGCGATACCGAGGCTCAGACGAAAGCCCGTGAACATGTAAGGCAGAGTGGCGGGAAACAAGACCTTTGTGAGTGTCTTGAATTTAGACAGCTTCAACACGCGAGCGACGTTCAAGTAGTCCTGAGGTACAGCTCGCACACCGACGGCCGTATTCACCACGGTGGGCCACATAGAACACAGAGCAATCGTGAAGAGAGCGGCTGGTTCAGACTTGCCGAACAGCACCAGTCCCAGGGGCAACCAGGCCAGCGGTGAAACCGGTTTCAGGAACTGGATGATCGGATCGAACATCATCGTCAGTGTCTTGGAACTGCCGAGCAGGAACCCTAGAGGTGTGCCGATCAAGATGGCGATGAAATAGCCCTTGGAAACCAGGATCAGGGAGTACCACGTGAACCGCAACACGCCCTGATCAAGTTCGCCGCGTTTGGCGAACGGTTCGACGATGTAAGGTCGACTCATCTCCCAAGTCTTGACGGGTGAAGGCAGGTTCGGTGCCCATGTCGAGCAGGAAATCACCCACAACAGCCCCACAGCGATCAAGCCCACCAGGGGCAGAGCGAGCCAATCGAACGGAAACCTCTTCATTCGCCGCATCCTTTTGCCGGCTGTTGCAGCCGCTGCTTCTGAAGTTCCACATAGGCTCCCGCCGCAGAAAGCAACGCGACGGAAACACCAATCATCGGAGTTACTAAAGTCTTGACGATGACCACCGTGCTGACTTGCATTCGCAGCCAGTGGTCACCTTGATTGACCATGATCTGAACGGCTCCTACGGGCAGTCCGATCATCAACGACCGGCGCCAGACTCCCCAATGGGTGAGGGCCTGACGCCACATCCGCCAATTGCTTGAGTCACCAGACATGCGGGCGACCTCTCCAATCCTTGAACGACACATGCAGAGCCCACCCTGGCGCTGAGCGGGCACGGCGAAGTTAGAGCTAGCCCTTCATGCTGTGAATCGCGAAGCCCTTGGCATATTCCTCAGGCTTGGTCGGATCGAACGTCACGCCGTCAAACAACGTCTCGGGTTCGTTGCTGAGCCCGGCGTGCTCGTAGCCAATCTCTTTCATGGCTTCTTCGTAGATGTCGGTACGCATGACCTGCTTGGCGATGCCTTCGTAGTCAGGAGCGCCCTCCACCATGCCCCAGCGACGGAACTGGCTCAACCACCACTTGCAGTACTTGGGCTGCGGGTAGTTGCAGTTGCGCTGACTGAAGATCATGTAGTTTGGATCTTCCGTCTTGCGACCATCACCGTAGTCGTAATGTCCTTGCAGACGACCAAGAATGATCTCCGGCGGGCAATTGATGTAGGCCGCAGCCGACACGATTTTGGCTTGCTCTGGACGATTAGCGAGATCATCCAGCCAGACGCTGGCTTCATGAAGAGCCTTCAGAACCGCTTTGACAGTCTTGGGGTTCTTGTCGGCAAATTCTTGCGTAAACGCACAGGCCTTCTCGGGATGGTCCTTCCACATCTCTTGAGTGGTGATCGAGGTGAACCCAATCTCGTCGGCAATGGCACGAGCGTTCCAAGGTTCGCCAACGCAGAACCCATCCATCTTGCCGACCTTCATGTTCGCCACCATCTGCGGAGGCGGAACAGTCGCGAGGGCGATATCGCTATCCGGGTTGATGCCACCGGCCGCAAGGTAGTAGCGCATCCACATAGCGTGCGTTCCCGGCGGGAACGTCATGGCGAAAGTCATTGGAGTGCCAGCCGCCTTGGCCGCGTCGACAAGAGGCTTCAACGCCTTGGGATCTGCCGCAACTTTGCCCTTCAAATCGGCCTTCAGGCTAATGGCCTGACCGTTTCGGTTGAGCAACCACGGAATGACCATCGGCTTCTTCGGCGAGCCCAGCAGGCCCATTGTCGAAGCGATCGGCATACCGATCAGCATGTGCGTGCCCTGGATATCACCGTTCGAGAGTGAGTCGCGAATGGCCGCCCAACTCGCACCTTTGCTGACCGTCGAATTGATCCCGTATTTCTTGAAGAGGCCCTTTTCGTGAGCGATCACGATGGGCGAGCAATCGGTCAGAGCGATGATGCCAAACTTGAGATCCGCCACTTCCGGAGCATCACTCGCCATCTCGGCAACTGGGGCTCCGGCCGCAGGTGCAGGTTTGTCGGCAACTGCTTCGGGAGTGGGAGCGGTTCCTGAGCCACCGCACCCCATCAGCATGGATGAACCAGCCACGCCCATCGCGGTGGCCATGAAGCCACGGCGGGTAAAACCTGCTGACTTGATGGAGCCTCGCGCCGACGAGGTGATCTGAGCGTTGGAAGAGATCGGTGCTTCCAAGCCAGCTTTAGGAGCGAGTTCAGGGGGTTGTGCTGTGTGCGATTCGTGTGGCATCAGAACTCTCTGGGCTAAGAGGGAAATCGACTCTGTCAGCGTGCCTCGGTGCTGCCATCGTGGCCTCACTGCACGCTTCCGAATCCTCTCAAGGCAAGCCACGTACCGCGTTGGACCAGTCGGTCTCATTTCAAACGAAGTTGCGTGGAAATCCACGTGTGGTGATGCGCAAAACAGGGCGAGAACAACAATTACCAACACCTGGCAGTCGAGAGATCAACGACCGACAATGCGAGAAAACGGAAGTGGCACGTGGTCTGTGCCAGCCATCAAGGCGGTATCGCCACAAAGTTGAGCAACCATCCCGAAGTTCTGGCCGGAGGGTTCGAACGCTATCTCTTGGCACCAGCTTTCGTAGGATGCAGGTCACGGCTCACTGCCTTGGAATCAACCTCATCACGTTCTCTGAAGGAGCTGTCGCGATGATGCTTCGACATTTATTGGCGGCGTTGTGCCTCTGCCTGTTCTGGGGTGGCCTCGATTGTGAAGGCACAGCGAGGGCGGAAGACTCAGACGGCAAACTGAGAATCGTGGTCTTCGGTGCTCACCCCGATGACGCCGAGTACAAAGCGGGCGGAACGGCTGCCAAATGGGCCAAGCTGGGACATCACGTCAAACTGGTCAGCGTCACCAATGGAGACATCGGGCACTGGCAGATGGCCGGTGGTCCGCTGGCTCAACGCCGCGCCGCAGAAGTAAAGGCTGCCGCCAAGGTGCTAGGCGTGACCAGTCAGGTACTCGACATTCACGATGGAGAACTGCTGCCGACGGTCGAGAATCGCAAGCTCATCACCAAGGTAATTCGCGAATGGAAGGCGGACATCGTTATCTCGCATCGTCCGTGGGACTATCACCCGGATCATCGCTACGTCGGGGTGCTCGTTCAGGACGCGGCCTTCATGGTCACAGTGCCCTTCTTCTGTCCGGACGTTCCGCCGCTGAAGAAGAACCCGGTGTTTCTGTATTCGAGCGATGGGTTCAAAAAACCGTACAGTTTCAACGCCGATGTCGCGGTGTCTGTCGACGACGTGTTCGAAACGAAGCTGGCCGCGATTCATGAATTGCCCTCGCAGGCCTACGAAGGCGGAGCGAATGGCAGCGAAGAGCACGTCAGCAAAGTACCGCCCGAATCTGACGTGGCGGGTCGCAAAGCCTGGCTGCTGAAGGGCTGGTCGAACCGGCAAAGCGCCGAAGCCAATCGTTTCCGGGACGTGTTGATCGGGCTCTACGGCGAAGAACGCGGCAAAGCGGTCAAATACGCCGAGACTTTTGAGGTTTGCGAGTACGGCTCACGCCCCTCCCAAGCGGATCTGAGGAAGCTCTTCCCATTTTTTGATCCAACCGCCGCGAAGTAGTTGTGGTGCACCGAACTTCGACGCTCATTCACATCACACGACAGGACCACGCATGAGTCAGCGCTCTCGCCACAGTTTCGTTCAGGTCGGATGGGCCCTCTTCCTGACCACGTTGCTCGCAACCGCCGCTCATGCGGCCGCCCCGAATGGCCCATTAAAAATCTTCATCCTCGCCGGCCAGTCGAACATGGAAGGCCAGGCCGTCGCGGACCTCACCGGCAAGAACTACAACGAGGGCAAGGGGACCCTGAACTTTCTGCTCAATGATCCTCAGAAGGCCCCGTTGCTGAAGCACCTCAAGAATGCAGACGGCACCTGGGCGGTGCGCGACGACGTCTGGTGCCGCTACAAGCGGGAGCGCCAACGCTTGCTGGCCGGGCCGCTGACGATGGGCTTCTCAATCTATGGCCCGACCCATCACTTCGGTCCGGAGCTGCAGTTCGGTCACGTGCTGGGCGATTTCTTCGACAATCAGGTGCTGCTCATCAAAACGGCATGGGGCGGCAAGAGCCTCTACAAGGATTTCCGTCCGCCATCATCGGGTGGCGAGGTCGGTCCCTACTACACGAAGATGATGTCCGAAATCCGCGAAACGCTGGAGAACCTGAAACCCGACTTTCCGGACTACGATGGCAGCGGCTATGAGTTCGCCGGCCTCGTCTGGTATCACGGCTGGAATGACGGCGTTGAGCCTAAGAAAGCGATTCCACAGTACGAACAGAACCTGGTGAATCTGATTCAGGACGTCCGTCGCGAGCTGAAGAAGCCGGAACTCCCGGTAGTTGTCGGTGAACTGACCGGCCCCTGGGTGAAGGCTCCCGACGAGTGGGAACAACTGCGCAAAGCTCAGCGCGCGGCAGCGGAACGGCCCGAATTCAAGGGCTCGGTGCTGTTTGTGGAGACGCACGATTTCGTACGCAAGCCTGAGGACTCACCGAATCCGACGCACGGCCATCATGAGTTCGGCAACGCCGAAACTTACTTTCTGGTGGGCGATGCCCTCGGCAAGGGCATGAAGAAGCTGTGTGAGTCGAACCACTGAGGGCTTGGAAGAAGCCGACAGAGCCAATGTCGCCAACGCGCACACAGACGCCGATTTGTCCGTTCATGCATCCAGCACCGGTTGGCTCCCAAGTGGTCAGCAGACGCGTCTAAAACGTGACATGCAACGGCTTTTGATCTTGCTATCCTTAGCGGGACTGACGCGTTGCCCACGAACGAAAGAGCGGAGTCTTGCATGGCCGTAAAAGTCAAATGTCGTGATTGTGGCGTTGTTGCCACGGTTCCAGATGCGGCTCGGGGTAAGTCCGTTAAGTGCAAGGACTGCGGCGCGTCCATCAAAGTGCCCAGCGGTGAGGGCGGCGGTCCGGCCAAGAAAGCAGCGGCCAAAAAAGAGAAGACGATTGAGGATGATGACTTCTTCAATCATCTGGATCTGGACGACGTCGAGCATGCAGAAAAACGCATCTGCCCGAAGTGCGCCGCCAAGATCACGGACGAAGATATTGAATGTCCGAACTGCGGCATCAATCTCGAAACCGGTCAGCTCAGCACGAAGCAGGCACAGCGCAAGAAGTTCATCGCTCAGGGACGCGACCCGGACAAGTTTTTCAAGGTGGCGTGGTCTGATCCTCTGGAGTTCATGAAGGCGAACGTCGGCTTGTGCCTGACCTTGGGTGGGTTCTCGGCCTTCGCATTCACGATCTATTTCTGCTGTCAGTTCCTCGCCTTCTGGTACGTAAAACTGCCGCTGAAGTTCTTCTTCGGTGCAATCTCGATCGTCGGCTACCTGGCGACCATCGGGTGTTTTATCCAGTTATACATTCACGTCATCAAGCTCACTCTCGACGACAAGAAAGAGCTCGGACGATTCAACTTCGACTTCTTTGCTGACGTGGCGCTGGGCCTCAAAATGCTTGTATGGCCTGCCGCAGTAATGGGGCCGCCGCTGATCGTCTTCAGCGTCGTCATGGGAGCCCTCGCAGCAACGGGCATACTGGATGTGACATCCGGTACTGGATTGTTCATCGCCGGCGCATTCGGCGGTGGACTCTATATCTTTGGAATGCTGTCGTATCCGATCGCCATCTCACACATGTCGGCCAAGTACACCTATAAGGCCTACTTGCCGGGCGAGATGTTCCGGCTGATTGGTCGCAACTTTGCCGCAGTTGCCTACTGGTGGCTGATCGCAATCGTCGTCAATCTGGTCGTTCTGGTCGCAGCAGGACTGCTCGGATTCTTCATGACGGACGTCATGGAGCTCTTCCTGCAAGCCATTGGAAAGATCCTGGAACTTGCAGGCGTCAACAAATGGCAGGAAGAGGAACAGCGAGGCTTCCTCTTCTACGTCATTTTCCCGCTGGTCGGGTTTATCCTGGTAACCCTGACGGCGTTCACCGTGTTCCTGCCGGCGAGCTTTGCGGCTGTCTTCCTCACTCGCCTCACCGGGCTGTTTGCTTACTACAACCAGCCAAAGCTCAACCTGGGGGACAAGCGGGTGGCTGGCCAGACCGTTGGGTTCTGGGTGCGTTACCTCGCGTTCCTGATCGACGCCATCGTGCTGACATGCTTCTGTTTCATGGCTGGGATGCTGGTCGGAGCCATTAACCTGTTCGCTAACGAAGTTGGCATGGAAGGCATGGACGCAACCTTTGAAATGCTGACCAAGTTCCTCGGCTTCCTCATTCCGTTCCTGTATTTCGTACTGACAGAAAGCGGTCCTGGCGGTGCGACCATGGGCATGAGCTCTATGGGCATGATCGTCGTGAACGAAGCTGGCAAGAAGCCGATCACCAAGGGGCAAGCACTCTCACGGTTCTTCCTCCGCAACATTGGCATGTCCGTGTTCGGCCTGGGTGTCTTGATGGCACTTTGGGACAAAGACAAGCTGACGCTGCACGACAAGGCCACGAAGACGCGCGTCGTCTGGCGACCAGAACAGCTGGTGTGAAGATTTGGCAGTCAGCCTGTCACAACACGGCGTGTCGGGAAAGGAGTCAGTTGTGAGCGATCAACGGGTAGTTGTGGTAACGGGTACAACTCGCGGTCTGGGCCAGGCCATGACCGCCCGACTGATAGAAGCAGGTCACAAGGTCATTGGTTGCGGACGTTCCCTGAACGCCATCAAAACGCTGACGGCCAAGCATGGCGCACCACATCGGTTCGACTGCGTGGACGTGATCTCCGACGATCAGGTGCAGGCGTGGGCCAAGTCCGTCATCAAGGAGTTCGGCCCACCGGACCTGCTGCTCAACAACGCCGCCATCATCAATGAGAACGCGAACCTATGGGAGATTTCAGCTGCGGAGTTCGACGCCGTGATCGATGTTAACATCAAGGGAGTAGCCAACATTATCCGACACTTCGTGCCGGCGATGGTCGCTCGCGAGAAAGGCATCATCGTCAACTTCAGTTCCGGCTGGGGCCGCTCCACTTCACCTGAAGTTGCACCGTACTGCGCCACCAAATGGGCCATCGAAGGACTGACTCAGGCTTTGGCCTACGAACTGCCGAAAGGCATGGCAGCGGTCCCTCTCAATCCCGGCATCATCAATACCGAGATGCTGCGGTCGTGCTTCGGGGGATCGGCAGAATCCTATCCCGAAGCAGACGCCTGGAGCCGCACAGCGGTGCCCTTCATCCTGAGCATCAAGCCCTCCCAGAACGGCCAGCCGCTTACCTGCCCGTAATGTGCCCGCCGGCGCCGCGCCATCGAAGCGTTCGCCTTCGTAGTTCAGTCTCTCCGAGACTGAACACTCTCCGCACCGCCAGCTTCAAGCTGCAACCGCCCAGTGGGAATGAACAAACAGATTCAGCCTCGGAGAGGCTGAACTAGTGCGCTTGTAAGTGGATCGAATCAGCGAGG
>CAYLTY010000076.1:0-34381 GCA_964386705.1 uncultured Planctomycetaceae bacterium | reverse complement strand
GGCCGGCCGAGGGGCCCAAGGTCGTGTGGCAAGTGGATTCGGTCGGCACAGGTTATTCGTCGATCGCGGTGAAGGACGGCCGCATCATCACACAAGGGGATTTGGATGGCGTCGAGCACATCATCGCCTTGAACGCCAAAGACGGGAAGACGTTGTGGTCGGTGCAACCAACACCGGTCGTTTCGTTGCTTGAAACCCGCATCGAAGCGGACATGAAGCAGCTTGACCGTGACAAGGACGGCACCGTCAGTGAAATCGAAGCCTTGGGCCGATTTGGTTGGGATTGGAACAAGTACGACAAAGCGGGAACCGAATCCGTTGAGGCGGTCGCCGATCGACGCTCAGCAGCGTTACTGAAAGAACTCGACAAGGACGCTGACGGCAAGCTGATGTTTGCTGAAGCAGGGAATCTGCTTCGCGAAACGTTCGAACGCATCGACATCAAAGATGACGGCGCCGATGCGATGGCCTTGGCGACGTCGAGAACCGAAGCCTACTTGAAGGAACTGGATAAGGACGGCGACGGTAAGATCACTCGCCAAGAAGCTCGAGGTACCGCACTCGATCGAAGTTTCGGTCGCATGGATGTGCGCGATCCGGCGACGAACAAGTCCGATGATGTGCTGACCAAGGATGAGATTCAGACGTCACTCGCGAAGCACGAAGCCGGTCGTGATGGCGTACTGACGATCGATGAGCTGCGTCGCTACTACGTCGCGAACAAGGTTGCTGGCGACGGAATATTGACTGCGGCTGAACTGCGCGGAGCGGTCGGCGGCTACCGTAATGGCATGGGTGACGGTCCTCGCGGAACACCGACAATCGACGGCGAGCGTGTTTATGCCGAGGGTGGCAACGGTGATCTCGTTTGTCTGGAAGCGGCCACCGGCAAGACGCTGTGGTATGTGAATCTACGAAATGACTTTGGTGGTGGCACTCCGGGCTGGGGCTATTCAGAATCTCCATTGATCGTCGACGACATGGTGATCGTCACCCCGGGCGGTGGCAAAGGGACGCTGGTCGCGCTCAACAAGCTAGACGGCAAGTTGATCTGGCAGAGCAAGGGAGTCACTCAAGGCGCACACTACACTTCCCCGGAAGTTGCCACGATCAATGGCGTTCGCCAGGTCGTACAGTTTGCCAATCAAAGTGTGTTTAGCGTTTCGCTCGCGGATGGCTCGCCGCTGTGGAGCTACAAGTCTCCAGCGAATAGCACGGCCAACTGCTGTACCCCCATCATCGAAGGCGACCTGGTGTTCGCGTCGAGTTCATACGGCACTGGTGGCGGCCTCGCGAAGATCACACTAGCCGGCAGCACTCAAGTGGCTGAAGAGGTCTACTTCGAAAAGAAGATGGCTTGCCATCACGGTGGCATCGTGAAGGTGGGCGACAACATGTACTCAGCCGGCGGCGGCCCCTTGATGTGCATGGACTTCAAGACCGGCAAGATTCACTGGCAAGCGCGTAGCGCTGGTAAAGGATCAATGTGTGTCGCGGACGGAATGCTCTATGTGCTGGGCGAGGGGCACGACGTCGCCCTGGCAGAAGTCACTCCCGAGGGCTATCGCGAGCACGGACGTATGAAGATCCAGTCACACGGTCGCCCAGCCTGGGCTCACATCGTTGTGACCGGCGGTCGTATGTACCTTCGCGACCAGGAGTCGCTATCGGTCTACGACGTGACTGCGAAGTAACCTGGCTTGTTATTCGGGCCGGCGCTTCAAAGGTCTCATAGACCTCGAACCTTCGACGCTGAATCAGCACTTCCGTCGGCCGATGGCCTGCAGTTGAGCGGACGTGCTCGACGGTCCTCAAAAGGCACCGCACGTCTCTGGGGCTGTTCTACGCAGTTCGAGTGGAGTAATCCGCGGGCAAGCGGTGTGGGAATGCCATGCGCTCATAATGGGGCGTGCAGAGTTTCAGGCGTGATCGTCTCGAGAGGGGCAGTCGATAGGCGGGCCCAGGAGGGAAATCGTCGGTTGGATGGCGGGTTGATGGATCTCCTGACACATTGTCGCGTTCCTGCTGGGGACCGAGGAAATTCAGACGCTCCCCTTGCCAACATGGGGCAAGGTCCTTCTCGAGCCATCTCGCTCTTGCATGGATGTCAAAGGGGGTTCAACAGTAAGGCCTGTTAAGAAATGAAACCGATCTCACGAAGACTGACTCGCAGGCGGTTTCTGCAAGCGGCGGGTATCGGGGCGACTGGGGCTTGGGCTCGGCATCCCGTGCTCGGAGACCAGCTTGTCTCGAGCCGCCTTGGCGATTTGGACGACTACGTGGCAAAAGCGATGGTGCGTTGGGATGTGCCGGGGCTGGCTATCGCCATCGTACAAGAGGGTAAACTGCTCCACGCGCGCGGATATGGAGTTCGCAGTGCAGGTGAGGATGCGCCGGTCGATGTGGAAACCGTTTTTCCGATTGCGTCTTGCACCAAGTCATTCACCGCAGCGGCGATTGCGAAGCTGATCGACAACGGGAAAGTGAAGTGGGACGATCCGATCTCAAAACATCTTCCGACGCTGCAATTGTCCGACACGGAACTCACCGCAAAGATGACCATTCGACATGCGTTGAGCCATCGTACCGGCCTTCCGACCGCGAACATGCTGTGGAGGAGCGGTGCATTCGATGACAACCAGATTTTGTCGAGACTGCGCTGGCTCAAAGCCGTCGCTGCGCCGGGTGAGAAGTTCATTTACAACAACCTGATCTATTTGGTCTTGGGCAAGCTTGTCGAACTGGTCAGCGGACAGAGGTGGAATGACTTCCTGCACAGCGAGTTGTTTGTGCCGCTCGGTATGAAGTCCACTTTCACGTCGAGTACGGGAGTTGATGGCGGAGAAAACGTGGCGGCTCCGCATGCGAGCGACTCCGGGAAGTTGCAACGCATTGGTCGCTATTGCCCGGATGTCATTGCCCCTGCTGGGGCGATTCACTCGAGCGTGATCGACATGGCACAATGGCTGATGCTGCATTTGGATGGGGGCGTGAGCGACCGACGCCAGATCATTTCCAAAGTTCGCATGGATGAGATGCACGCCGCACCGCAATCAGCGGAACCGCGAGACCCCGCCGACACACGAGATCCGCGCGTCTCCATGGAGAACTACGGGCTGGGCAGGTTCTTCAACGACCAGGGAGGCCGACAGGTAGTCGACATTCGGGAAACTCGACGGGCTTCGTTTCCTGGGTCGCAATGGTTCCGGAGGAGCGTCTGGGGTTGATCGTCCTGTCGAACCAGCACAACACGGGACTGAATCTCGCCCTGCGACTCTGGATTCTTGACGCTTTGCTGGGGAGAACGCAGCGTGACTGGAGCGAAAAAGTCCGATCTGGCTTCGACAAAGCCTTGGGAAGGTTCGCTGACGCGAAAGCGAAGTTCTCAGAGAATCGCCCTGACGAAGCTGCTCCGTCACGACCCTTGTCTGAGTTCGTCGGGCGCTACATCAGTCCGTTGTACGGCGACGTGGTCATCACCGAGCGGGATGGCCGACTAGGTCTTCAATTTGGAACACGATTCAAGGGTGAAATGCGGCACTGGGACAAGGAGTCCTTTCGAACGTTCTTTCCAAACCCAAGACTCGACGATTGGCTGGTTACGTTCGCAATCCAGGAGGGTCGTGTCACGGGCTTGCGCGGCAAAGAATCACCGTGGGCTCCCGCTGACTACAACGACACCGACGATTTGGGTGACTTCCATCGCAGTTGATGCTGCTTGCAGCCGCATCCGGAAACGTGCCTCAGAGACGATCTTCCTGGGCAGGCCAAATTTTTAGCCACAAGATCTTGCCTTGCGACTGGTAAGTGGCTAATATATTAGCCACTTACTGTGACAACAGGCGACGAGGAGCACTTGAGTGGCGAAACAAACGGAACAACAACTCAGCCGTCGCGAGCGGCAGATCATGGATGTGATCTATGCCAAAGGGCAGGCATCGGCGTTGGAAGTGACCGAAGCTCTGCCCGATCCCCCGAGCAAGACAGCCGTGCGAACGCTGCTTGGCATTTTGGAAGAGAAGGGGCATCTCACTCATTCACAGGACGGGATGACCTACGTCTATCGGCCAAAGCAGGCCCGCGAGCATGCCGGGCCGTCAGCGTTGCGGCGTGTGTTGGACGTCTTCTTCAGCGGGTCGCTGGAACAAGCGGTCGCGGCTCATCTCGGTGAGTCGGCCGAACAACTCAGCGACGCGGAACTCAAACGGTTGGTCGGAATCATTCAACAAGCTCGCAAGGACAAGAAGGGAGCGAAATCATGAATCGTTTCGGACTCGATTTGGTGGACGGCTTGGGGAGTGGTTTCGACTTCGCCTTGCGAGGCTCGCTGGTGTTGGCGGCGGCATGGCTGCTGACGATCTGGCTGAGGCGGCGTTCGGCCGCGATTCGGCATGCCGTGTGGGCAGGGGCGCTCGTCGCGGTAATCCTGCTGCCGGTGGCTCAGCAGATCCTGCCAGGTTGGCAAGTTCTTCCGGCCGAACGTGGATCGGTCGGAGTTTTCGGCTCAGTGGCCGACGGTTGGTCTATGCCAGCTATGGTTGCAGGGCAACCTGACCAGGAACGCCAAGCCGGGGGCGATGAAATGACGAGTCCGCAATCTCTGGTGAGATCGGCTAAGAATCCTTCAGCCAATGAAACGATGATCGCGGCGATGGTCGCAACTCGCGCGGCTTCCGCAGACGCGCCATTGATGGCTGATGACGGCATGAGGGCCACACCTCTCGCTGCGAGCAGTTGGGTGAATCTCCAATCGGCATTGGGGGTGATCTGGCTCATCGGCGTGCTGGTGAGTTGTTTGCCGGTGATGTTAGGGACAGCACGACTCTGGCGGTTACGCCGGTCGAGCAAGCCGGCCCCGAGCCTGATCGCTGACGAAGTCCATCGGCTGGCGTCCGATCTGGGTGTGTCGCGGCTTGTTGAGGTCGTGTTGTCGGCGGAGCATGAGATGCCAATGACATGGGGGCTGATCACACCTGTGTTATTGCTTCCGGCCTCAGCCATCGAGTGGTCGAGCGAGCGACGTCGGATGGTGTTGATCCACGAGTTAGCACACATCCGGCGAAGAGATTGTCTGACTCAATTGTTGGGTCAGTTCGCACGAGCGTTGCACTGGTTTGATCCGCTGGCCTGGCTGGCTCTGCAGCGGTTACGGATCGAGCAGGAACGAGCCTGTGACGACGTCGTCCTTAATTGCGGAGCTGACGCCAACGAATACGCCTCGGAATTGTTGTCGGTCACTGCGCGTCTGCCGCGTCCGACGTGGGACGCCGCTGTGGCTCTGGCGATGAGCCGCAGCAGCCGGATTGAACAACGCTTGAAATCGATTCTGGACTCAGACTGTGAACGCCAGCCGATGTCGCGGAGGCATGTCCTCGTGACGTGTGGCTTGATGTTGATAGTTGCCTGCGGGGTTGCTGCCGCTCAGCGACAGGTGGCGGAGGCTGCGACGCCTCCCATCAGGCAGATCGCGTTCGTCAATCAGGACGCAGGCGGCGAGAAGCCGACGACTCAGAAACCTGCGGCCGCCGAGCAAGCCGCAGCGACGCAAGAGCCCGACGCACCGGCCAATGCCGCAGCCGACGCGAATGATTTGGCGAAGCATGTCTTGGACAAGATCACCCAGTTCTCGCCGACACAGGTGGATTCCAAGGCCTTGAACGAGGCAGCGATTCGAGGAATGTTGCAATCGCTGAACGATCCGTACTCGTCGATGCTGACCGCTGAGCAAATGAAGGAGCTTCATGTTCAGATCGACGGCGAGTTGGTCGGTATTGGCGCGGCGCTGAAGAAGGACGGAAACGCGATCGAGGTCACGTCCGTCATGCCGAATTCACCGGCGATTCGAGGCGGATTGAAGCCTCAGGATGTGATTCTCCAAATCGACGGTCAGCCTGCGAAGGAACTCGGTGAAGCCGTAAAGCAGATTCGCGGCCAGGCCGGGACTGAAGTAACGCTCAAGATTCTTCGCGCCAACAAGCCCGAGACCTTGACTCTGAAACGGGCTCAATTCCGCTTACCAACCGTCAAAGGATTGTCGCTTGATGAGCAGGGAAAGTGGCGACATTGGCTCGACGCAGATCAGAAGATTGCGTTCGTCCAGATCACTCAGTTCGACAAAGCAACGCCCAACGATTTGAAGGATGCGTTGACAGGGCTTAAGGAACAGGGACTTCAGGGACTGATTCTCGACCTGCGTGGCAACGTCGGGGGCCTGTTGGCGTCGAGCGATGCGACCGCCCGCTTGTTCTTGAAGGAAGGGACGATTGTCGAAATCCGAGGCCGCCAAGCTCAAGAGACTACAAAGTTCGAGATTCCGGCCGGACACGCTCCGTTGCTTGCTGAGACTCCGTTGATCGTGCTGATCGATCCGACAACCGCGTCGGCCGCGGAAGTGCTGGCCGCAGCGTTGAAGGACAACCACCGTGCGACGCTTGTCGGCGAGCGAACCTTCGGCAAGGGCTCAGTGCAGTCGATTCTGCCGCTCGGCAACGACGGCCAGTCACTGAAATTGACCACTGCCCTGATGTTGTCACCAAGCGGTCAGTCGTTTCACCGAGTGGCCGACTCGAAGACGTGGGGCGTCGATCCGCATGACGGCTACTTCCTACCGCTCACGACCGAGCAGCGAGCCATGCGACAGAGGATCGTGTTGGCTCGCGAAACCGGAGCGCTCAAGCTGGAAGCCACGGTGTCGCCAGAATTCCTCGAGCAGGCCGCCGCCGACCCACAGCTTGCCGCCGCACTGAAGTCTCTGTCAGCCAAACTCAAGACCGGCGAGTTCGCCAGAACCGGGCGACCGCTTGCCGATCAACAAGCCGAACTGACTCAGCGAGACAACCTTCTCAAGCAGCGGGACGAACTCCGCGTGAAACTGGAACAACTCAACCGCCAACTCGGCGAAAGTCGGTAACGCATTGCTTGTGTCGTGGCGCGTGACGTGCACGGAGATTGGTCAGGTGGCGCGTACTGGTCAATCCCCGGGTACATGTTTGTGCCACTCCTTTGAGCTGAAGTAACTGCGACGCAAACGTCCTCGCCAACTTAGGACAACAGTCCTAAGTTGGTACCTATCCCTCCGTCAGCCCGACGGTTTCGCGCCTCATCATGACCCAGGTAGGTACGCCAAGGACCATGCGTTCCCCGATCGTCGAAAATCCGAACTGCTCGTAAAAACGGACGTTCTTAAGAGATTCGGTCTCCAAGAAAACTGGCGAGCCGAGGGGCATTCCGGCGATACGACGGCGGAAGTCGCGCATGAGCGCGGTGCCGACGCCCTGTCCTTGCGATGCTGGGTCCACAGCCACCGGGCCGAGGTGCCAGTGAGGCTCGCGAGGATCATAAGCCATCCTGGCCTTCATCCATTTGATGGTTCGTAGGCCGTGGCGGAACCCAAGCCTCGCGAGGAAATTGGCCGCGAGCCGTGCTTGGACACCCACCGATGGATGACATTGGCTCGGAGCCATCGCACCGAGACCACCGACGATCGCGCCGTCTCGATATGCAGCGAGAACAACACCGCGGCTACCGATCAGAGAAAGGACCGTGGCATAGAATTTCTCGCCGAGCACCACTCGAGGGACTGGTTTGGTGCCGAAATCTCGGAGATGGTGCGGATTGTCGGCCATCCCGCGCGCTACCACGAGAGCGGTTACATCGATCTCATCCAGCGAAATCGGTCGCACATCAACGGGATCCATCAGGCGTTCCTTGGATGACGGTGACCAGCAGTCGGTACGCTGGTGATAATCGCCAGCACCGTGAGCCATTTTAAGCCGCAACCTTCGATGTGCGGCTTCTTCTGGCGCCTTGAGGTACTCTACTCCTCAGGTGGGACGGTCCGTGGCAAACCGACTTTTAAAGTCTCTTTCGGGAAGATTCGAAGCTGCGATTCGTTTACTCGGCCGAGTACTCGTCCGCCAAGAATGGATCTTGCTCACTGTGAACGAGATTCTTGGTCATTTCAATTTGACGGTGATCATGCTCTTGTGGGAAACCTGCTATGTTTGACCTGCGAAGTAAGCTCGTTTCACCTGTGCGTTTTTGATTGTCTCGAGTCCGTCTTGCCTTGCTGGCGGAGGCAGAGATCTGACCACAGCAGGCAGAGCCCGAACCGAGCGCCATTCGTAAAGTCATTTCAGGCTTACCCGATTCCCACCGTGGCTACAGCCATTTGTCTATCATAAGCCGCAGTTCAAAAACGACAGACTTAGCGCGAGCCGACGGCATGAGTGCACTTGGAAAGGATCTTCAAGATGATCTTCACACAACGCTGTGTCGTATGGTTGGTCTTGGCGTTAGGTCTCTGTTGGAACTCACCAGGTGCATGGGCTCAATCGGCTCGCGATCAGCTGCAGGCATCCTTTACCAAGGGTGAGGAGCTTCGCAGCCAGGGTAAGGCCGGCGAGGCGATCCCGCACCTTGAGAATGCTCTGCGGCTGGCACCTGGGGTACTCGGAGCCAATTCTCAGGACACAGCCACAATTCAACTGGGCTTGGCAAATGCGTATCGCGATATGGCACGGTACGCCCAAGCTGAGCCCCTCTATCGAAGTACCATCCAGATACGTGAGTCGAAATACGGTGCGAATCATATCGAGGTTGCGAATGTCGTTAACAGCCTGGCGAATCTTTACCTGTACCAAGGAAAGTACCAGGAAGCGTTGACCATGTATCAACGGTGCCTGCGCATCAAGGAAGGTCAACTGGGCGCAAACCACGTCGAAGTCGCGAAAACGTTGAGTAACATGGCAATCGTCTATGAGAAACTGGGCCAGCTCGCGCAGGCAGAGCCGCTTTACGACAGAAGTTTGCGGATTAAGGAAGCACAGCCTGTTAAGGATGAAGTCAGCATCGCCGCCACACTTTTTAGTATGGGTAATTTGTACTTTATTTCTGCGCGTTATGCGCAGGCCGAAGCAGTACACAAGCGCAGCTTGCAAATCAAAGAAGCGAAGCTCGGCCCCAATCACCCTGACGTGGCACTTGGGCTGAACGCCCTTGCCGAATTGTATGAGAATCAGGGACTCGATCTTCAGGCTGAGACTTATTACCAGCGGTCGTTGCAAATCCAGGAAGCCCGGCTCGGAAAGGACCATCCGGAAGTCGCCAATTCGCTGGTTGGCTTGGCGATGATCTCAATGCGACTCGGGCAACACAGTCGGGCAGAGCCGCTGTTTCGGCGTAGCCTGCAGATTCGCGAATCACGTCTCGGTGCAGATCATCCGCTGGTGGCTGCGTCACTCGATAGTCTTGCGAACCTCTGCCGTATTACCGGACGCGGCACCGAAGCCGAGCCGTTGTATCAACGCAGTCTGAGAATTCGTGAAGCCAAGTTAGGACTCAATCATCCGGCGGTCGCGGCGTCTCTGAGTAATCAAGGTTTGCTGTACATTGGCATGGGCCGCTTCGATCAAGCCCAACCGCTCTTGGAACGCAGTCTCCGAATCCTTGAAGGAGTGCTTGGCAAGGATCATCCGACGGTCGCCATGAATGTGCACTATCTGGGAATTCTCTATTGGGCCCAAGGACTGAATGATCGTGCGGAAACGATGTATCGGCGCGCTCTGCAGACGCGCGAGACCCAGCTTGGCAGGGATCATCCGGAAGTGGCACTAACATTACTTAACCTCGCGATGGTACATGCGGCGCAAGAACGCTGGTCTGACTCCGCAAACGTGGCAGATCGTTCGCGGCGCATAGTTCGCAAGTATGCAGCGCAGATCCTTCCGGGACTGTCGGAACCAGACCAGCTTTCGTTCCTGGAAAACATCGACGCGAATCGCCTTCATGCTGTGCTATCTCTGGGTGTGAAGAAGAAGTCGGATCCTGCGATCGTGGCCCAGTCGGCCACCTGGATGCTGAATGCTAAAGCCGTCGCTCAACAAGTGCTGGTCGAGCGAGCGTTCCAAGCCCGTGACAACAAAACTCCTGAAACCGCGAACCTCAGGCAGCAACTCGTCGACGTCCGAAAACGGCTGGCGGGTTGGATTGCTGCTCCAGACAAGCCGGGCCAGACGGGTGACCGACAACGGCAGATGGAGAGTCTCAAAGGACAAGAGGTTGATTTGGCGAGACGGCTGGCTCTGGCAACTGGCCGTGCGCGTCGTGAAGAACCTTGGGTCGAACTCAACGAAGTCCGTCAGGCTGTTCCCAACGAAGGCATTCTGATCGACATCATGCGAGTCGATGTTCGCAACTTCAGAGGCCCGGAGAAAAATCCCGGCCCGCACTACATTGCCTGGCTGATCCCCAGCGTCGGCCAAGGGAACTTGGAGATTGTTGAACTGGGTGAAGCCGCACCAATCGAAGCCGCTGTTCAGAATGTCCGCAAAGAGCTCATGACGGCCGATCAAACGATTCGCACGAGCGGCGAAGCTGGCGCCGAGAAAGCACTCCGTCCGGCATTGCAGGCGCTATCTGACTTGATACTCAAACCCCTGGCCACGCGGATCAAAGATAAGGACCGTTGGATTATCAGTCCGGATGGCGCCTTGTGGCTTATCCCATGGGAAGCTCTCATTTGGGATGACGGTTATGTCATCGAGAAGCACAAGTTGAGCTATCTGGTCAGCGGTCGCGACGTCATTCCAGCGCCTCCGGTCTCTGTGAAAACAAACGCACCGATGGTGATGGCCAATCCTGATTTTGATTTGGGAATCGCTCAAGCACAGGTCGAAGCTCGCCGCATTCTGACTGATCCGCAACTGCAATCTCAGTTACGATCCCCTGCCCGCTCGTTGCGAATCGGCGCGGTGCAACGTCTACCTGGAACCGCAAAGGAGGCCGAAGCGATCACTCCCAATCTGGAGCGTTTCGCTCGAGCTAAGCCGCTGGTTTATACTGACAAATTCGCCCAGGAAGGGGTCTTCAAAGTATTTGTCCGGCCACGAGTCGCTGTGCTGAGCACTCACGGTTTTTTTCAGGAAGATCAGGCGCCTGTCGCAGTGGATCCGACGGCGTTGAATCTGGGCGAGCAACGGCCAGCTCGGGCCGCCGATGGACAGCCGCTGGAGAACCCGCTCTTGCGTTGTGGGCTCTTGCTGGCGGGTTTCAATCGTCGGTCGGAAGCAACCGATCCGAGTCAGGATGACGGAGTTCTCACGGGACTGGAGATCGTCAGCGCTGACATGCGTGGCACTGAACTGGTCGTGTTGAGTGCTTGTGAAACTGGATTGGGCCAGGTTCGCAATGGCGAGGGTGTCGCGGGTTTGCGGCAGGCGTTTCAGTTAGCGGGTGCTCAGAACGTGGTCGCGACGTTGTGGCAGGTCAGCGATGACGAAACGGCACGCCTGATGAATGACTTCTTCATCAACCTTGCCGACGGGCAACCCAAAGTCATTGCGCTTCGCAACTCGCAGCTCAAGCGGATTCAATCCCGGCGTGAAAACTTTGGAGCCGCACACCCGTTCTTCTGGGCTCCGTTCACCATGACGGGGATGTGACGCTGATCTCGTATGAATCGATCAACTTGCATTCCAAACACAAGTTAAGTCCATAGCAAGCTCTCGGGACTGAGGAAACGCAAACTCCCTCGCGAACTTGGGGCAACAGTTCCGTTTTCGCAACCGCCCTCTTTCACACATATAAAAGGAGAAGACTCAATCAGAACAGTTCCTGAATAGGCTGACCGCCACCAATGATGCTGATGGGGCGGCCGCTGGCGTCTTCGTAGTGAGTATCAAGCGGAATGCCCAACTGATGATAAATCGTAGCCAGCAGGTCGAGCGGCGTGACCAGTCGCTCTTGAACTCCACCACCCCATTTTTCGCTGGCTCCAACGACGCGTCCGCCGCGAATACCACCGCCAGCCAGCAACACACTAAAGCAGTCGGACCAGTGATCGCGCCCGGCGTGCCCATTCATTCGCGGCGTGCGGCCGAACTCGCCCACGCAGTAGACGATGACGTCGTCCAGCATACCGCGGGTTGAGAGATCTTCCACCAGTGCAGCGATGGCGCGATCGAGTGGCGGCAGATGTTCTTCGAGTCCCTTAGCGATGTCGTTGTGATGGTCCCAGTTGCCGGTGTTGATATTCACACACCGGGCTCCCGCGTCGATAAGACGCCTCGCCAGGAGCGCACTCTGTCCATACCGATGCCGTCCATACTGGTCGCGAAGCTTGTCATCTTCCGAGCTCAAATCGAAAGCCGCTCGCATGCGGTCTCCGGCAACCATCTCCAGAGCCTGTTTCTTGAAGGTATCAAGTCCCTCCATCACGCCGTTGTCATCAACATCGCGACGGAATGTATCAAAGGTCTTGAGCAGCGCACGTCGTGAATCAACATTCTTCGCCGTCAGCCCGTTGGGCAGAGACAGGTTTGGTACTTTGAAGTCCTTGCCGTTCGGATCGGCACCAACTTCGAACGGGTTGTAGGCCTTGCCCAGATAAACGGCTCCCTGATACCCGAAGGCTTCCGACCTCGGAATGGTCACATAAGCGGGCATCGGCGGTTGACGAGACCCAATCGAGCGAGAAATCACAGAACCGAAGGATGGCTTCTGCGCAGCGTTGCGTGCGAGCGTCGGACCGAAGTAACCAGTCTGCATCCAGTGCGCCGAAGGGGCGTGAATGCCGTTCTCATGATGGACCGACCGAACAATCGACAGTCGATCCATGACCTTAGCCTGACAAGGCAGCTTCTCGCTGAGAGCAAACCCGGAAACGTTGGTATCAATGGGTTGATACATTCCGCGATACTCGACGGGTGCCTCGGGCTTCACGTCGTATGAATCCTGCTGACTGATACCTCCATCAGTCCAGAAGACAATGATTGATTTTTCCCGGCGCTGGCCGACGTTCTCAGGTTCGGCAGCTTGCGATTCGAGCCGCAGCAAGTCTGCTAACCCGATCCCCAAAACGGGAGCGCCAATTTGCAGGAGATTTCGTCGAGTAAGGCGTTCGTTCAGTGGCACGGCAGTCCCCATACGGACGTAGTTGGATGCTGATGCGAGGCGTGGGCTCAAAAAGGAAAATCAATGGTTGAAGAGAAACTCGTTCGTCGCCAGAAGCGACCATAACAGCGATCGGCAGGCTTCAGCCTTATCGGGCTCTGATGCGAAGTACTCCGTCGCCGCTTTCAGTTCCTCAGCGCGAGGCGGCCTCGCAAGCACTCTCACAAACATTTCCGTGGCAAGATCGGCATGAGACTTGTCGCTCTCAGCCAACCGCTGAGAGTAGCTCGGCTTCGCGGTTAGCTTGCGTTGAATCTCCACCGAGTTCACGAGTTCGAGCGCCTGGGTCAAAGCGGGCGAGTCGACTCGCTCGCACTCACAAGCCGACATGCGAGCAGGCCGGCCGAACACGTCCAGAAAATGAGCCGCAACGTTCTCGTCCGGCAGATCGATCGCTCGAGTTCCTGCCGGCACACCCGGAAAACTGGTCGGAACTTCAAGCAGCTGGCTGATCCCGTCCAATAGCACTTCCGCAGTTAATCGGCGCGGGTAGAAGCGTGAGAATGATTGAGAATCTCCGGTATTGCCGGCATGCGGTGCTGAATCCAACTGATATGCATGGCTTAGCGTGATCGATCGAATCAAGCGTTTGAGGCTAAAGCCATTCTGTGCAAAATCCTGTGCGAGAGCGTCGAGCAACTCCGGGTTACTCGGCGGGTTGGTACTACGAGAGTCATCAATCGGATGGACGATCCCGCGTCCCAGAAAATGAGCCCACATCCGATTCGCCATCGTGCGGGCGAAGTAGGGATTTTCGCGACTCGTCAGCCATCGAGCCAAACTCACCCGAGGATCGTCCTCAGATGTCAACGAGAACGCCGAACCCCCGAGCGGCCGAGGCATCAATGCCACACCGGTTCGCGGGTGTAGAACGCTGCCACCGGGCTTCAAGAAGATGATTTCATCAGTGGGAACCTCTGCATCCGCGAAGCCCCCCTTACGTCCCACGCGAGCGAAGTTGGCAGCCAGACCAAAGTAGTCGGCCTGACTCCAGCGTTCTGTCGGATGATGGTGACACTGAGCACATTGAATTCGGATTCCCATAAACGCCTGCGCGACCGACTCAACATACTCCGGTGACTTACGCACCGTGCGGTACCACAGAGCCGGAGGATTCTCATATTGACTGCCGCTGGCCGTGATGATTTCAGTCACAAACTGGTCATACGGCTTATTGTTCGCCAGCGAATCGCGAATCCAACCCGAGAACAGCATCGTACCCGTGCGTTGTTTACTCGTTGAATAACCAGCGCCACGATTCTGCAGGATGTCAGCCCACTTCAAAGCGAAGTAGCTGGCGTACTCGGGGCGATCCAGCAGCCTGTCAATAAGTCGCGACCGTTTGTCGCTGCGGGTATCAGAGGTGTATTCAGTAATCTCGTCAGGAGTGGGCAGCGTGCCGCAGATATCGATTGTCGCACGCCGCAGGAATGTCGTGTCGGCCGCGATCGGCGATGGAACAACTCCCAGACGACGCCACTGACTGAGCAGATGCGGATCGGCCGGTGATGCTCCAAGTTTTTGCTCGATTAGCTCCAGGTCACGATCAACCTCGGGTTTCCTGGCAGGATCAACCACGAACGGAATCGCAGCGTGGAAAGTCGCAAGCTGCTCGCCGTAGCGCGCCATCACCGCAAAGAGTCCGTGCTGAGCATACGTCTTGACCACACCATCGTTCTCGACCGTCGCTAACCCCGGTTCATTTGATTGATAGACCGCCTGTCTGGTGACATCACGCGAGGTTCCGTTCGAGAAGAAGGCTGTCACCTTCAACTGAGCTGTAGCACCCGTAGTCAGCACGAGGTCTCGGGGAGAAAGCTCAACTCGCAGAAGTTGCGGATCGCCAGAGCGGGGTGCGGGCGCCCCGGCTGCGATCCAGTCTTTCAGCATCTGATAGTCGTCGCTGCCCTCATCCAGCCGACGGCCTCCACCATGCGGAACACGAGAAGTCGCCTTTATCAGGAGCAGGCTGCGATCCGGAGTCGTGTGCGAAATCCGCCGACCTCGCCCTTCAGTTACGAGAGACTCGTAGTCCTCGTCTGGTTCAAAGCCCAGCAGCGAGAGCTTGAAGCCATTCTGACCGCTCGCCTTGCCGTGGCAGCCACCGCCGTTGCAACCCAGCTTCGTCAGAATAGGAACGACATCTGTGCCGAAGCAAATTTCAGCCGCGCGCAGTTCCGACCATCCCGCACCCGCCAGCAATAGTGCCAGCATTCGCCAGATGATGCGTTTGACCTTTGTCATTCCTTGTTCCCGTCAGAGATCGATTTGGCAACAGGTCTTCAGATGCTTGTTATTCCACGATTTCCAGAGGCAGCAAGCTGCTGCCGAAATACATCGCTTCGTCTTCAACAACTCCCACAGTGAAGAGTCGCAAGAATGACTGTCGGCCCAATGGGGCATCGTCGTTGATCTGAATCTGCAACGTTCCCTTATCAGTCTGTCCGGTAAAGGTTTCGCCGCGGCCTCGAATACCGACGATATCGGTAACCCGCCCCGGAGCCGCAAGCTCGGTGTGCATCTTGCCAATGAAGCCATTAATCCGCTGGGCCTTGTAACTGACTCGAATTGTTTCGCCTCGTTTCGCTCGCGTGACGGCAAACTGATCCACCTCGACCGTAAATGCCGGAGCTTGAACATCAAGAACGACCGGGTTGCTGTGCACCACGGCAGGTTCCGTTTTCTGATCAGGCTTCGGCACAGTTGTCTCGGCCCGCACAACAAACGAGTAGGTTCCCAGCGGTAAGGTCGATGGCAGAGAGAAGCTGACGTAGCCCTTCTGCTGACCCGCCTCAATGGTTGCGGACAGGTTCTGAATCGACTCAGGCAAACCAACGATGGTCAATTTGACGGGTGCCTGATGTGCCGCATCCTTACGTTCGACGTACACCGCAACGTCAACGATGCCGCCAGGAGAATGCTTCACTCTGAGTTTGCCGTACAGATGATGTTCGAGCACTTCATTGCCATCAGCAGTGATTCGTAGAGGCGAGTCGCCATGCACTGTCAACGGGATCGACGAGGTGATCCGTCCCCACCCATTCGGAGTTCCTGCCCGAACGATTGTTCCTCCACGAACAGCATGACTTTGAACCGACGCCCGCTCTATTTCTTGTGAACCCAGCTCAGGAGTGATGCGACCAACCTCGCCGACAAGTTTCAGTTCACTGAATGTCGGAGCGACGTTGCGATCCACCGATACGACCATCGCCGTTCGGTTAACACCAGGACCAAACCACACGTCCGGGCATTCGACTCCCGGGGGCAAGCCTCTGGCGGAGACGCGAATCGCATCGTCCATACCGCGACGCCGAAACGCGAACAGTTCGAAAGCCTCTCGACCACCCGCCTTCACATTGAGCCCTTCAAGCTCACTGCGATTTGAAACAGCAAGCAGTTCAAAATCCGGCTCTTCACGACGAACGCTCAATCGATAGACGCGCCGTACATCACGAGACTTTCCGCCCGTCATGTTTCGAACGCACATCAGATAGCGTCCATCTGCTGGACATACCCAGCGACCTGACGGGTCAAGATGTGCCGTCGGCAATGTCCCGCCGATATTGCGAATCTCGTCAGTGAACATTGCCAGCGGCCGGCCTCCAGCAGCATCAGTGATACTAATCTGCAAGTCGACAGGCGATTGAATCCGTTGTCCGAGTGCTTCCACGAACAGCACCTCACCACGCCGAGCCTGCAGAGCAAACCAGTCACGCTCTTCGCCCTCTGCCAGTTGCCCACAGAACTCAGATGGCACAGCGACTTCTAAGGCCGCTACCAGAGATGTGTTCTCGCCGCGATCAACGAGCACCGGCACATCAGTCAAACCAATCAGGACAGATGAGTGACCGCCTGGAAGATGAAATGGAAACGCCGCATTGGCCAAAGGTGTTTGAGCAGGCAGCAACCTCGCGGGCAGCGGCCATTGGTCTTGAGCACTCTCAGGTGGAATATCGACGTCGATGTGGTCCAGAGCACCAACGTCGCCGTCAGATCTTGTACTCGCACCAGGCAAGTTCCAGCCAAACAGAGATACTCGACCGCCCTTCCCCCGTTGAAGGACGTTCGGCATCGAGAACGCCACGCGCGGTCCACTGTCGATCTCTAATCGGTAGTAATGCTCGACGCTGCCCGAAGAGATGAGATCACTGATCTTTACGTGATACGTGCCATCCACAGGAACGCGAAAATCGATAAGCGGGTCCGCGCCAAAGTAGCCGCGATTGATGGCTAGACGACGCCCCGTCGAATCGGAGATTTCTAGAACAGCTCTGAGTCGTGAATCAATTCGCTCGGCGGAACATTCGATGACGGCCCGTTGCCCGC
The DNA here is from genome assembly GCA_964386705.1 of uncultured Planctomycetaceae bacterium. Taxonomy (GTDB): domain Bacteria; phylum Planctomycetota; class Planctomycetia; order Planctomycetales; family Planctomycetaceae; genus AM-0621. The sequence goes on along the minus strand of CAYLTY010000076.1, from coordinate 17,104 downwards.
GCCGACCTTCGAACTGGAAGAAGTCTGCGTCGCCTGCCTTGTCGATGCGACCATTGATGACAACGTCTAGCGGTACAACAGGCGCCGCCGACGCAGTGTCGTTCGGCTCAACCTCTGCTTGCTCAGTCCGGTTGCTGACGACGAAGGTGCGAGGCGTACTGACTCCCTGATCCCCCAACGCCCAAAGATCGCACGGTCCCGGCAGAGCGTTCTCAGGAATCGTCAAGCGAAACCGGCTTGCGTCCACGCGTTCGCACTTCATGTCCGGCACGCTGCTGTGCAGCGTCCGCACACCCTGCAAGTTGCCGCCAGCAATCGTAACCTCAACCGTCTGACCGCGCTGACCGCCCGCTGGAAAAACCGTGTTAAACACCGGCGGTCCTTGCGCGAAAGCAGCGAGCTCAACCAGCCATACCAAGCAGCCGATCATCGCCAGCATCACTTCGCGACAACAGCATCGGACAGTCATCAACAACTCCTGGACACCACCGCAACTCTGAAACGCTGAAGACCTCAGTCAACCGCTCGTATGGAGCGTCAACCAAAGGTCTCCGCCAATATATCAACTCGGATTGATGTATTGGTACAGAATTGCGAGGAACTAACCCAAGAGGAGTTCATGCTAGGCCAGCGCGTCAATCCAGGTCGGGATCTGCGCAAAGATGTTGGCGACGATCTGATCGCCAGCGTCTGTGGTCCGCGTATCGCTGCCGTCGTTGTCGAACTGATCGTTGCCAGCCAAGCCGTTCAGGTTGTCGATCCCACCGGTTGACGAAGCTCGATTGCCGCCGATGAGCACATCAGCGAAAGCGCTGCCAATAAGGGTGTCATTGCCAAGACCACCCAAGAGCGTCACGGGCACCGACGAATTGGTCGCATCAAGCTTGTTGTTGCCGGGACCTGCAACGAGAACGATGCCCTCGATACTTATAGAGCTGTCAGTCGCTGTCGTCCCCACAGTGACTCGCGTGCCATTGATTGTGAAGTTGGCATTGCTGGTCTCATAGATGACATCGGTACCAACGCCACCATCAACAGTGTCGGACGACGGCCCTCCAGAGAGGACGTCGTTGCCCGCCTCACCTTGCACAAGGTCGCGGCCGACTGAGCCCATCAGAGTATCGTCACCGTCACCGCCCTGAATCGTTGAGACACTGGTGCCGACGAACGCTCGCGCATCGATGCGATTCGCGGAAGCTCCACCCGTGATGAAAACCGCTTCAATCCCGCTGAGGGAGTCCGCAGCAACGATGGTCAGATTAACGAGTTCAAACATGCCGGTGTTATCCACGCGGAAGTCGACGTTGCTCTTGCGCCGCACAATATCAACGCCGTCAGAACCGATCAGCATGTCGTTGCTGGCACCACCATCCAGGAAGTCGTCCCCTGCCCCGCCGAACAACACGTCCTGACCAGCTGAGCCAAACAGCGCGTCATTGCCGGTGCCACCATTCAGCGTGTCCTTGCCAACTGAGCCGATGAGCGTGTCCGCACCTGGACCACTATTAAAGTTCACGCTGATCGCCGTTGATGCAGACGCATCGAACACGTTCGCTCCGCTCCCCCCGTTGATCAGAGCAGACTCGATCGCCACCAGGCTATCCGTGCCGAAACCTGTCAACGAAGAGTTCGTCAGCACGATGTTCACATCGCCGCCTTCAAGGATCGTGTCGATATCGACGCCGCCATCAATCGAATCGTTGCCTGCAGCGCCGGTGAGCGTATCCCGGCCCAGTCCGCCGGTGATGGTGTCGTTGCCCACACCACCTACAACCGAGTCGTTGCCAGCATCGCCGGATAACAAGTCAGCACCGCTACCGCCCGTGAGCGCATCGTTGCCGTCACCTCCGGACAGTACGATGGCTTTCCCGAATGCGGATGCGTTCAGGCTGTCATCGCCCGCACCGCCATCCGCGCTGATCTCGACCTTTCCCGTAACATTCGCCAGCGCGGAGATCGTGAGAGTGTCGTTGCCGGCATCGCCATCGATAAACAGAGTTCCCGTGAAGGAGTCATTCAGCGATGCCAGCGTAATGGTGTCTTTTCCATCTCCGGTATTCAGTGACAGAATACCATCCACAATCGGGGTCGCTTTCGTGAACGTTCCATTGGTACTGGCAAACTGAACGGCCGGGATCGCTCCGACGACCGCAGAAATTGTGACGGCATCGTCGCTGCTGCCATAGAACAGGGTGCGCGATGCAGCCGAAGTCTGGTCGTCGATCAGTTCAAGGCTGGTAAAGTCGATAGTCTTCAAATCGAGCTGAGCGGTTCCGTCCGTCGCTGCGGAAAAGTCATAGGCGGCGGTTTCGACAATTCCTGTGATCACCAGAGAGTCGTTGCCTGTGTCACCGTCGAAGCTCAAGCCATTCCCCGGCAACGGGACTCCAAACGTAGCGTCGCTAATAATGGCCAACGAATCGTCATCGGATGAGCCTTGAACTTCGATGCGGCCCGTCGCATCACTCGACGCGAACAGCGTCACACCATTGACGGAAAACTCCGCTTCCGGGCCGTCGAACGTATTGACCAGCAGCAGTTTGAAGGCATCCGGGCTGCCGTTCTCGCCATCGTTGCCGGCGCTGACGGTGACCACATCATCTCCATCCTCACCGTCCAGTGTGAGCAATCGCAGCGCATCCAAGTTGATACCAGTCATGTCGACCGAATCATCTCCATCACCAGCCATGACAGTCACGTTGTCCAAGCCGCTGTCGGTCGTATCGCCGACGGTTATGGTGTCATCACCGCCGCCAGAATTCACGACGAGGTCTTCGACGGAACCCGCATCTAATGTGAAGAGGCCGAGATTCGTTCGTTGAAATTCCAATCTTCCAGTCCCAGATTTAATCAGAAAGGCATCGCCACCCGATGTCGATCCGTTGACGACCAGCTTGTCCTGCCCGTCGCCACCGTCGATCAAGTCCGAGCCGTCGCCATTGTTCCAGATGATCGTATCACCGAATGGCGACCCGATGATCGTGTCACCACCGGTACCACCTACGATCTGCACATCCGATAGTGTCGTGAAGTCGCTCTCGGTCACCCCCGACAGATCGAGCGTGTTAGCTCCCGCGTCACCATTCAGCACAATTGAAGTGACGGATTTGGCGGCAACTTCCGTCCCGGTTCCATTCACCGTGACGGCCGCTTTACTCGCCGAGACGGCCACGGATTCAGAACTCTCAGCGGTAATCGTCAACACACCTTCAACGAACTGAATCGTCGCTGGCACGATGCGCTGCTCGAGAGATTCAGACAAAATTTGCCGCCGGGCATTTCTGGCAACGCGCCGCTGAGCATGATTTTTCAGGATGCGGCCGGAAAGAGAATCGATCCACAGTTGAAGCTTCATGGCAGATCCTCGCATATGTAGTGAGCGTCGTCAGGCAATAAGAAAAGCGAAATTGCAGCCTCAGCGAGTTGCGTCTGAGGACGCTAACTCACGGAGATGCAGGAGAAAGTTCTTGCAGCGTCTTGCGGGCCACATCGGCATCCAGCACAGAGAACTTCGGGTTCTGAGCCAGTGCCTGACTGAGATGCTTCTTAGCTGCGTCCGCATGCCCCAGGCGGTGCTGAATCATGCCCGCATGGAAACGCAGCTTGGCGTTCCTGGAGCCAGTTCGCAGAGCCTGCTCCATCGCCTTGGCCGCCTCTTCAAACTGACCATCGCGATACAATGCCCAAGCCAGCGCATCGTGCCCCATGATGTCCTGGCGGAACTTGAGATCAGTCCGAGCTAGCTCCACGGCTTTCTTCGATTGCAAGCCGCGTTCGGAATAGAACAAGGACAACTCGCGCGAGTACTCCGCTGGCGTCGCCTGTGATTCGAGAATGGTTTTCTTCGCCACGTCGTAGGCATCCTTGGCCTTGTCCGCGGCGCCGAGATGCATGTGGATATCGCCCGCCGCCATGTAGAAAATCGGGTCGGGAGCTAGCTCTATCGTGCGCGCATACAGCTTCAAAGCGTCTTCATAGCGGCCTTGAGCGGCTCGAGCCTCGGCCAGTCCGGCTACGGCCAGGAAATACTTGGGCACGCCATTCATGGCATCTTCGAACTGTGCAGCGGCTTCATCGATCTTGCCGGAATCCAGCAGTTGATGCCCCAATCGCACCTGATACCAGGCAACGTTCGGAGCCCGGTAATCGCCAGAGCTTTCGAGTACCGCAGCATTGGCTTGCTTCAGTAGTTTGATGGCCTCTTCGTCCTGCCCGTGGATCTCTGCGAGTTGAGCCTGTCGCACCCACAAGCCAGGAACAACACCCGTTGCCTGCTTGGCCACGTCATCCAGTGACTTCCGCGCAGCTGCGTACTCGCCCAGTCCCATCTGGGCATCGTGCACCGATGTCAGAGCATCAAGATCGCCCGGTAATTCCGCGGCGACCTCCTGAGCCAACTTCAGCGACGCCGCAAACTGATGTCGAAAGGCCAGCACACCGGACATCATCATGCGGGCATTGATGTCTTTAGGGGCCAACTCCAAAGCCTTCTTCAGAGCCTCCTCAGCCAAGCCATAACATTCTTCCGCACCGGTCTCCTTGGCCTTTCGGGAATACCGCTGAGCCAGCATCACATAATTGGCTGGCACACGAGGTTGCTGCTCGATGCGTTTCAGAAAGAAGTCAATGGTCCGGTCATAATCGGGCAGACCATTAGCTACGGGCGGCGTGTCCGCGACCTCTTCCGCGCGGACAAACGAATCCGACCCGAGTGCCAGCGCCAACGAACTTATGGCCAACGTTCCAAGAAGAAGACGCAGGTGCAGTTTCACGTTGCAGTTCCTGAGAAACGCAGATCCCAACGATCAACGCGCCAGCGATCTGCTCGACATAGGGACGCTACGAATTTCCAGACTGAAGCTCAGAGACTCCCATGAGCGCGCTCAGCAATCGCGCACCAAGGGCTCATGGGAGTTGCGCACGCGCGGCTGCTGTATCAGTGTGGCGCCGCGACATAGGGGAATAGATTGCGGAACTGTTTGTCGTTCAACGGAATTGAATCCGTTGGGATCGCGCCACCGGTGATCAAGTTCAACTCGATATCGATGACATCGTCAGCCAACCGCCTGCCATTCAGGAATCCGCCAGCATTCGTCACATCGAACGTGAGAACGTCAGGCAGAACAACATTCGCGATTGCGGCAGCCGTGTTGGCGTCGCGACCAAACGCTGCGAGCGCGTTGCGAACTTCATTACCCCAAGTAGCTCGGTCGTTAACTGGCAGGCTCTCGTTAAATGCCTTCTTCAGGTCCTGACCTGGAGGTGCATTTCCAATGAACCGGTTGGGACGAACAAACGCTGTATTGACCGCTGGAATCCCCATGCGATCAACCTGCCGCCCCTGAGCATCCAAGCTGCGACACCACAAACTAAGGACGTTTGTTGCACCCTTGATCGTCGCTCTCGGTACCTCAATCACCATGATGCTGGTGTTAAACCCCTTGAAGAAGTCCACCCGATTAGGGTCATTGAAATTGCGACCACCCGTTCCCTTGAACGCATCGAGGTCAAAGAAGAACGGATCATCGAAAACATCTGCACGCATCTGGCCACCACCACGAATGGCAACGTTGGAACCCGTTTGCCCTCGGGCTAGTAGCACCGGTTGGCCATTGCCATCGATGCGGCTCAGTCGCACTTCCTGCTTGCCGCCTCGCGGAGCAGTAAAGGCCAGATTCAGGGTGATGTCCGGAACCACGTCGCCGTTATTATCAATCTTGAACTCATAGCTGCCCGTCGAAGAGAAAAATACCACTTCACCAGGCGCAATCAGTGGATTTACCGTCAGCATCATCACGACATTGTTTGCATTCGTTGGCGAACGAAAGATATACACATCGTTGATATCCAGCGCGCGTGGACCTCCGTTTTCAATATTCAGATTTGGAGCATCACGGTGGTCAGCCGCGCGAGCCCCCCCGGTTATCAACATCAGGCCAGCCCACAACGCCAGCAGCCCACGGGACACAAAAACGCCCCTCAGCATGATGCAACCCTCCTCGCAGCAATGGATGAGATCAACTCAGAAGGCAAGGACTCCGGTATTCGGAGTTCGTTGTTTCGATCATTCACGGCAGCCGGAACAATGGTCCGGTTCGCACTGACGGAGCTGCGAACGGCACACGTCGCAACTCACCTTCGAAAGCAATTGAGGTCAAAGCACGCGCGGCCCAAGCGAAGTTGTCTCTCTGTGGAATCGCGAGCCACTGGTCTTGGTCACGACCTGGCCCATTCCTGATTCCAGCGCGAAGCAATTATCCATACACACACTCCGAAACCCGCGATTCAACAAATGGTTGAGATAGGGACTTTCGGCAGCTCCGCACGGCGGACGTTAAACACGCTCCACCAGTTGTTCAATATGCTGCCGGGCGGATTATCGGCGAATTGTTCGTGAAGTAGCTCCGGTCAACACCGACCGTTGCCCTTAATAAACGCAGGAAGCCCACCCGATAAACTACCTGAAGCTCGCACGAACTTGCGGCATTTCCCTTTATTCGCAGATCGCGGCAAAGAAACCGCCTACCCAAAACCTCAAGCTCTGAGGTAACTGTGGGTTCGCGTCGGAAGCCACGACCAGCCCCGACAACAGGTACTTGCGGGTTTAGGAAGCCCCCGATGGCAGTCGCGAACTAAACTTGCTCCGCAAACTTACCTTGTCGTGGCTGCTGCTCCCTGTGCTCTCGGAGATCATCGCATTACTCGGGGGAGCGACAAGAAGACGCAACCTTCAGCCCGTTCGAGGAGGCCGTGTGGCGAACATCGTGCTCAAGCAACTGGAGCTAGCGCTCCGACCGGTGTCGTTTTCCCCACAGGTACAGCCCTGCTCCGATGACCAGATTCGCCGCCAGCGAGCCAAACAACATGGCGTAGAACCTTGCTGGACTTTCGACTTCAGCCCCCGGAATGAGCGCCAATGCAAGCGATCCAGCGGTCACCACAAAGCCGACCGCGGCAATCAGATAAATCATCGATTCATTAACCCAGCTTGCCGCCTCCAAGCCGGCTGGCCGCGTCATCTGCAGCTTGATCAAAGCCGCGAATAAATACAGATATGGTATAAAGTAAATCGCGATCTCCAGACTGATCAACACCTGATACACTTGGGCGGCGGCACCGCCCAGGCTTGATAGAAGCACAAGCATCGCAGTAGCAATTGCCAAAGTGACCAATGCTACATGAGGCGAGCCATAGTGAGGATGTACCCGCCCGAAAGCAGCAGGCAGGTAGCGATCGAGTCCAACGACAAATGGCAGGCGGGCCGTGGCAGCGAACCAGACGCTGAACGTCCCCAAATGTCCAACGAACAGTAGAATCGCCATGACTGGCTCTACAAGCCCTCCGAAAGAGTCACCACCGATGCGTCGAGCGGTAATCGACACAGCCGTGCCAAAACCCGTTAGGCCGGACAACTCATCCGCAGACACGCACACTAATAAAGCCAGCGACGCAAGTATGTAGATCCCAGTAATTATCAAACCGTCGTTCTTCTGCGCTCGAGGCATCGTTCGCTGCGCCTCGTGGACTTCATCTCCCAGCTGAGAGGCACATTCCGCACCGGACAGCATGTAAACGATGGACGAAAAGAAGAGGAGATTCTCCAGCCCTGTGAAGTCCGGCACCCACGCGGCAAGGGCAAAGCTGGTCGCAGTCCCTGATTGAAACCAACTAGCTATTGCAAAGCCAGCAAAGGCCGCCAGGACGACATAAATCGCCATTGTCGAGACATTGTGAAACCACGTCGCCGCTCGCATTCCGCTGACATTAAGCCACAGAACGCAGGCGATCGACGCGATCGAAACCACGTTGAGAAATACCGGATTTTCAGCGAGATACCCCTTGCCCGGTAAAATGAACGCAGCCTGAGTGGAAGTAAAGATGAGCACAGAAGGAAAGAAGACCAGACTTGAGGTCCAATAGGTCCAGGCTGTGATGAAGCCGTGCAAGTCTCCGAATGCCACCTTGGTCCAAATGTAAACTCCACCCGGACCTGGCAACTGCCGCGACAGAACAACCGAGGCGACAGCTACAGGAATATAGAACGCGAATGCCGCCAACAGCCACATGCAGACAATGCTGGGTCCCGCCGCAGCAGCCACCGGAATCAGACGGATGGTAACCACCGCCGCGATCGTGAAATTGACAACGTCCCAGTGATGTAGCACCGGGTTAAGCGCCTCAGATCGTTCCGGTCGAATTTGCTGCATGAAGGCAAATCTGGACGAGTCCTGATCAACGCTCCGTTAAGTTCAGCCACACGTTCTCAATCACTATGGCCGAACGTTTCTGCCGAAGCTGCCTGGCAAGCGCGGGCATAGTCCGGCGGCAGGTTGTCAGACAGCAGCTCGCCATCACGCAGGAAGTGATAGAGTTCCCCGTAGTGGCGGGTTTCGTTTGCCGAGATGCGGTGCATCAAGTGCCACGGGCGCAATTGCTGAGCCGAACTCAGGCCTAGAGCGCCGATCATCTCAGCGAGACTGTGAATGGTCTGCTTGTGATAGCTGGCAACACGATTGGCCTTGTCTGTGGGGTCCAGGCCGGCCATCAGGTGTTTTTCCTGAGTGGCCACTCCGACGGGGCAATGATTGCTGTTGCACTTCAACGCCTGTATACAGCCGATAGCCATCATCATCGCACGCGCGCTCATAACAATGTCGGCACCGATGGCCAATCGCTTGAGCATCGCAAATCCGGATGACGTTTTTCCACTCGCGAGAATACGAATTCGACTGCGCAGCGAATAACCAACAAGCGCGTTGTGCACAAAGATCAGACCTTCGACGAGCGGAGCACCTATATGGTTAGAGAACTCCAGAGGCGCAGCACCAGTACCGCCCTCGCCACCATCCACGGTAATAAAGTCAGGCGTAATTCCCGTCTGTACCATCGCCTTGCAAATCGCCAGGAACTCGCGTCGTTTTCCGACACACAACTTGAACCCAACAGGTTTTCCGCCGCTCAAATCGCGCAATTGTTTCACAAACTCCAGCAGTCCGATCGGAGTGGAAAATGACGAGTGCGTCGGAGGAGAAAGAACATCCTTGCCCATCTGCACGCCGCGAATCGATGCGATCTCGGGTGTCACTTTCGCCGCCGGAAGAATACCGCCGTGTCCCGGCTTCGCTCCCTGTGAGAGCTTGATCTCGATCATCTTTACGTTGGGCAGTACGGCCTTCTCTGCGAACAGCTTCGGCGAGAAATTTCCGTGCTCATCTCGACAACTGAAGTAACCGGTCCCGATCTGCCAGATGAGATCACCGCCACCTTCCAGGTGATAAGGACTGAGGCCACCCTCGCCGGTGTTATGTGCAAAGCCCCCTAGCTTAGCCCCACGGTTGAACGCGAGCACGGCGTTCTTGCTCAACGAACCGAAACTCATCGCCGAGATATTCAGCAAGCTGCACGAATATGGCTTGAGGCAATCAGGGCCACCCACAATCACTCGCATGTTTTCGGCGTCAACATGCCGCGCCATCAACGAGTGATTTACCCATTCATAGCCAGGAGCATACACATCCAGCTTGGTACCGAACGGCGTTGTATCACGGACATTCTTCGCACGCTGATAGATCAGCGAACGATGTTCTCTGTCGAAGGGAACTCCCTCTTTGTCGCTCTCGATGAAGTATTGATAGATCTCGGGACGAATCAGTTCGAGGACGTACCGCATGTGGCCGAGCACGGGAAAATTACGACGAATCGCCTGCTTCTTTTGAGTGAGATCGGCGAATCCCAGCAACACGATCGGACCAAACAGAACCCACGACCACAGCGTCTGGGGCCCAAACAGAATCAGGCCCAGTCCCGTGAGCACAACCAGTCCGGCTGCCGACCAAATGAAGATAGATCGAAACCGAGTTTCAACAAATTCGGCGATGCGCATACGAAGTCCGTTTGTACGAGAATCTGGATTAGACCGCTTCGAGCGAAAACAACTCTAAAACTTGTCTGCTAGTGGATGTTGTGAGCACGCGAGAGAAGATCAACAGTCGTGAAGTCACGAACAAAAGCGAAATTCTGATGTGAGGAAGCGACCACGGGACGCCTGTCGCAGAAGCTGTCCGAACGGAACCTGAGACAATCTCCTAGAACAATCTCAAAGTAGCGGGATTTGGGCAACACTTCATGGGCGTCAAGCCGCACAGTGGCGGAGTTTTCGTAGAGCCATAATTCCCGACGAATCGCATTGTGTGTCCGATGGCTCACGGGGGCGCGGGTTACCATCAACTGTAGAGTTCCGTGATCGGCCTGCCGGCGCAGATCGGATAGGGACGCTGCGTGCTGTCATGAAAGTGACCACCGGGATCGATGCCAAGAGCATGAAAAATCGTGGCAATCAGATCCCAGGGACCAAACTTGGAACTGACGGGATAGGCGGCGTGTCGGTCGGTCGCGCCAACTGCTGCACCGCCGCGCACTCCTGCCCCGGCCAGCAAAACCGAATAGGCGAACGGCCAGTGCTTGCGACCGGGAGAAGCTCCGGCAAAGTTCCTTTCCAACGCGACCAAGGGAGCTCGGCCGAATTCCCCCATGCAGACAACCAGAGTCGTAGCCAACAACCCGCGATCATCCAGGTCTTCCAGCAGCGCTGAGAAGCTCTGGTCAAATCTGGGCAACAAGGAACGTCCCATCACGTCGAAGATGTCGTTATGAGTATCCCAGCCGAATTGTTCCTCGTCGTCCGGATAACGGTCTTGTCCGCGATTTGAATGATTCCACACGACCGTAATCAGCGGCACTTCGGCCTCAGCCAGACGCCTGGCCAAGAGGCAGGCCTGACCAGCTCGATGCCGTCCGTAACGATCGCGGATCACTGCGCGCTCAGTCTCGAGGTTCAAAGCCTCGCGCGCGGCTGGACGGTCGAGCATGGCGTATGCCTGCTGGTAGAGCGTCCGCATGTCGACGACCGATTGTCCATTCGGAGGCTGTCCTCGTTCCAAAGTTTGCAGCAGCCCCTGCCTTTGAAGTTGGCGGTGAGAGTCCACTTCATCGAGCCGATCCAAGCCAGCCAATGCGGCCTCACCGCTCGTCAGATCGCCGATCATCAGCGAATCGAACCGACGTCCCAGCAGGCCGGGGAATTGGCCAGGGCCCGGCTCGAAAGGCACCAATGCCGGGCCATTGACCAGCACAGAAGTCCGCAGGAACTTCGATGCTGGCCGGAGTTGCTCCAACACACAACCGAAGAAGGGATGATCGTTTGGACGTGGCGGCGGGTTGCCAGATCGCCGGGCGTGATACTGCCCGGTCAGCGCCAGATACAGCGCCGAGCCGTGATCCAGGTCTTCATGCGACATCGACTTCACAAGAGCATACTTGTCGGCCAGCGCAGCCAATTTCGGCAAGTGTTCGCAGACGAACGTTCCCGGCACCGATGTTTCAATCGAGCCGAATTGGCCGCGAACTTCGCGTGGCGCGTCGGGACGCGGATCGAAGGTCTCAAGCTGACTCTGACCGCCGCTAGCAACGACAAGAATGACGGACTTCGCCTGCCCGAAACCCGGCAACCCGCTCGCGTCTTCAGCGAGAGCAGACCGCTGCCTCAAGGCCTCACCGAGAACAGCCAGACCCGTTGCACCTGCGAAGCTGAAGCAATCCCGGCGACGCATCAATCTTGCCCCTATCAAAGGTCGCCTCTCAACTGAGTAACTCATGCACGACTTGACCATGCACATCGGTCAGGCGGAAGTCACGCCCGGAATAGCGATAGGTCAGTTTTTCGTGATCCATGCCCAGTTGATGAAGCAACGTCGCGTGCAGATCGTGCACGCTGACGCGATTCTCAACGGCTCGGAAACCAAACTCGTCAGTTGCACCGAAGGTCATGCCGCCGCGAGTCCCTCCGCCAGCCACCCACATCGTGAAACCATAGTGATTGTGATCACGCCCATTGCCGCTTTCAGAAACCGGCGTGCGGCCAAATTCTCCGCCCCATACGATTAACGTTTCATCCAGCAGACCACGCTGCTTCAAATCTCTCAGCAGTGCCGCGGTCGGCTGATCGATCTGCCGACTGGAACTGGCAATCGCTTTGTTGATGTTCTCATGATGGTCCCAGCCACCATGCTCCAGGTGGATGTAACGCACTCCCCGTTCGACCAGCCTCCGAGCCACCAGGCAACCGCGAGCAAAGGAGCTCGTGCCGTAGTCATCTTGTGTCTGCTGAGTCTCCTGACGGAGATCAAAAGCGTCACCGGCAGCGAACTGCATCCGAAAGGCCGTTTCCATCGCTCGAATGCGAGCCTCGAGCGCGACGTCCGCACCTGTCGTCTCAAGTTGGCGACGATTGAACCGCGAGATGAATTCCAGCTGCCGTTCCTGCGTCTCGCGGTCGAGCTTTGAGTTTCGCAGATTGCGGATCATCTTCTCGGGGTCTTTCTCCGTCGTGTTGATCGGGGTCCCCTGATGTTCGCTGGGCAGATATCCGCTGCGGACATAACGCGAGGCGTTGCCGTTTTCGCTCAACGAAACAAAGCCCGGCAGGTTGCGATTCTCGGTCCCCAGTCCATAAGAGACCCAAGCCCCCAGCGACGGATGAATCTGATCAATCCGACCAGAGAAAAGGTGATTGGCCGCCGGGGCATGGTTGGGGTTGCCTCCCACTATCGAACGGACGACGCACAACTCGTCCGCGCAAGCACGGAGATGCGGCAGCAGTTCGCTGATCATCAAGCCGCTGTCTCCGCCGGGACGAAACTTCCACGGAGAGGGCAACAGACCGCCGGTGACTCGCTCGGTTCGCAGATCGGCGGCGGCTGGCCGCTGTCCTGCATATCGCTCCAAGGCCGTCTTCTGATCGAACAAGTCCAGCGATGAAGGTCCACCAGCCATGAACAGGAAGATCACGTGCTTGGCTCGCGCAACTTGAGTCGTCAGCGGTTGATTGGTGCTCGCCGAGTCTGCTCGAAGCAGATCATTCAGCACGAGCGTTCCAAAGCCGGCGCCCAGTGCCCCCAGCATTTCTCTGCGGGAGAAACCAGCCGACGATTCAACAATCGATGAACTCATACAGCACGCTTAACCTGAACCAGGAACGCAAAGACCCAAATCCTAGGCAAGGAACTCATCAACGCGACAGCCCCATCATCAATGAATTCTTCGCCGCGAGGCAGTCGCAAATCACTGAAAACCAGCGCGCCCGATCAATCGACAAACAGAAACTCATTCGTCGCAAAAAGGGAATGAGCCAGCAACGTCCAGCGTTCGGCGGAGATAGCTCCGCTCGAATCACTCACCAGCGATAACGCTTCGACGAGTTCAGCATCTGCAGGATCGCGAAGCAGGATGCGACGGAAGAGGTGCCTGATGATCTCCTGAGGATCGCCAGGTGCCTCACGCAAGGCCGCTTGGGCAGTGGCGTCTGACTGCTGTTGAAGGAAAGGACTGTTCAGCAAATAGAGATGCTGGAGCGGAGTCGTCGTCGGCAAGCGATTTTCAGCATGCCGCTTAGCATCCGGAAAATCAAACAGGCGGAAGATGTCGGCCGGTCGCTGGCGACTGACGATTCCATATACAGATCGACGGCGGAACTTGGCGTCGTCCAGGCTGCTTGATGGGCCGGTCATCGTGAGATCGAGCTCGCCACTAGTCATTAGCACGGCGTCGCGCCAAGCTTCGGCCTCGAGTCGACGACGATTCATCCGCCAAAGGTTACGGTTGTCGGGATCTCGATCATGGAAACTGGTCGGCGAATGGCTGCTCTGACGCCATGTGGCAGACTTCAGGATCTCTCGATGCAACCACTTCAACGACCAGCCTGACGCCATGAATCGAGCCGTCAAATCGTCCAGCAATTCTGGATGCGAAGGAGCATCTCCAAGTCTTCCGAAGTTGCTCGGCGTCGTCACCAGCGGGCGATCAAAATGCCATCCCCACACTCGATTGACGATCACTCGCGCAGCCAGCGGAGCAGCCTGACTCACAATTGCTTCAGCCAGCTCCCGACGTCCGCTACCGGCCTGAAACGGCTTGGCGTCTTTGGGTGCGAGCACCTCCAGAAAATGACGCGGAACGCTTTTACCTGGATTCGATGGATTGCCACGAATGAAGATCGGCAGGTCGCGCGACTGCTGCTGGCGATAGTCCAACAACGTCCACGACGGATCATCTCCATTGATCCACAACCCGGCGTCGCGAACTCCATTGGCGATGGGCCCCTTAAAAAGCTCTACGGCCTTCAGCTCCTTTAAGCTGGTTTCCCAGCGAGTTACTTCGGCATCGAATGGTGTCAGGTCCGCAACACCTTCGTCCTTGGCGGTCTTGCGATTTCGCTTGGCGTAATCAAACCGCAGCTCGCCATCGATAATCTGCCGTTGCACTTCGGTGAGTGCTGCTGCGGTGTCGGGCGATGTATCAACCAGCGGCCACTCCACCAGTTGCGTGCTCGCCATGATGCCGGCAAGACCGTAGTAGTCCTCGGTCTTGATCGGATCAAACTTGTGGTCGTGGCAGCGGGCGCACGCCACGGTCAGGCCCAGAAAGCTGCGAGTCACCGTGTCCAGGCGTTCGTCCCACTCGTCAGCAACAATGACCGAGATCACGTCGGCCGCCAGCTTCGGTTCTTTGTGATAGACGGGGGACAATCCGAGGAACCCGAGCGCCGCAAGTTCTGAGCGCGGCAGATCCAGCAGGTCGGCGGCGAGTTGTCGACGCACGAACTCGTCGTAGGGAAGGTCATCATTCAATGCCTGGATAACCCAGTCGCGGTACCGGAACGGAAAACGCGGCGGCTTGCAGGTGGCTTCGGATGTGGGCTGATCCTCTGCATAACGCGCCAGGTCGAGCCAATGCCGTCCCCAACGTTCCCCATACTGCGGAGACGCGAGGAGTTGCTCCACAAGTTTTTCATACGCGTCTTCGCTGACATCGGACTCAAATGCCTTCACTTCCTCAATCGATGGCGGAATGCCCGTCAGGTCAACCGCCATCCGGCGGATCAGAGTGCGACGATCAGCCTCGGGCGCAGGTTGCATGTCCTGTTGGTCAAGGCGTGCCAAGACGAATGCATCGATCTTGCGACGCTGCCAGCCGGGATGGGAAGCCTGCGGTGCAGGCAGTTCGTGAACGGGT
The DNA here is from genome assembly GCA_964386705.1 of uncultured Planctomycetaceae bacterium. Lineage (GTDB taxonomy): Bacteria > Planctomycetota > Planctomycetia > Planctomycetales > Planctomycetaceae > AM-0621. The sequence continues at coordinate 2,035 of CAYLTY010000076.1, read as the reverse complement.
TGAAACGACCAGAACGCACGCCCTCGCTCGATATCCACGGGGCGAGGCTTCTCTGCGGCCTCAGATGCATCCGCCGGAAACGCGGCCCCGCGCGCGATCCATTCTCGAAAGTCCGCAATGACTCGATCAGGCAACTTGCCATCCGGAGGCATCTCGGACACAGCCCCTGACCAGGCAATCGCCTTCATCACCAGGCTGTCATCGGCCTTCCCCGACACAACCGACGGCCCTGAATCTCCTCCCTCGAACACGCCAGCTCGCTGGTCCAACCGCAATCCGCCCTTCGGCTTCGGCGAATCGGCTGAGTGGCACTTGTAGCATCGCTCGACCAGCACAGGTCGAATCTTTTGCTCGAAGAACTCCAGCTTGTCATCAGCGCTAGCAGGACCGAGTAGCAGCATCCCGCAGACGGCTACGCGCAAACCCAAACTCAGAGCGGCTCCGAAGCACAATGAAATACCCGATTTCGGCACGGTGAGTCTTCCAGCAGTTGAACCATGAGTGTGCTCATTGGAGAGGATGCACTCAGGCATAGGGAAGACGTGAACTTACCGCGTTTGCCGCATTCAACACAGGCTGTAGCTCGCTGAAGCCCGACGATCTGAACAGCGTCGGCCCGCGATAAGACCTCAGAGGATGCGAACACGCCGATCAATCAACAAGTTGCGGGAGGGGGGACTTGAACCCCCACGTCCGAAGACACCAGATCCTAAGTCTGGCGCGTCTGCCAATTTCGCCACTCCCGCAGAGAGGTGCGTTTTCTAGTCGAAGCCTATTGGAACTCCAAATGTGCGATGAAATCAGCACTAGCTCGAAGCTCCGGCCAGCCACTGAAAATCAGTGGTTGATAATGAACTCATTGGAGTTCAGTAGCGCCCAGAAGACGTCCTGCAGGCCGACAATCGGGTCCGCATAGCCGCCCTTCTGGAAGACACCGTTCAACGATTGCAGTTCGGTGTCAGTGGGCCGGCGCGACAGCGTGACGAGGAACAAAGCCTCGATCTTTTTGGGAATCGTCCCCTTGGCAGCGGAGCCACTCGATGCTTTCGGAGCAACACGCGGCGGAGCAGCCTTACCCTTAGCATTCGAAGAGGCGATGCCCTTCTCTGCGGGCAGACCCGCAGGAGCTTCCAGCACGCGACGCAGGAAACTGCCCTCGGAACCGCTCAGGGCGTTCTGCACAAGTTGGCCGTTCATCAGCGTCAGAGCTTGGGGGATCGTTCCGTTGAAGGTGGTGCTCTCGTCGTTCTCGTCGGTGCCGAACGTCGTCACAAACTGCTGAGCCCACTGCCTTCTCTGCCCCTCGGCCTGCTCATCGTTCCGGCCTGCTTTGTCGGCGGTGGTGGCAATAAGCAACGAGTCATAGAGCTGTTCCGCTCGAAACTGCTTCAAGTACATGTGGCTGAACAGCGGTGTTTCACCGGAAGCCGGTTCATCGATCTTGTTGCCGTCGTGCGTGCGGCTGCTGAGGTTGTAGGCCTCGCAGCCGGAAATCCAACGAATCAGTCGCTTGGTGTCATACCGCGAGTTCTGAAACTCGGTCGTCAAATACGCCAGCAGGGCTGGATTCGAAGGCTGATTGTGCGGCCCCATATCGTCGACCGGCTTGGTGAAGCCGTAACCGAAGAACTGTCCCCACATGCGGTTGATATATGCCTCGGCCAAGTAGGGTCGCTTCGGATCAAGCACGAACTCAGCCAGTTGTTTGCGAGGCGACTTGTTGAACTGATCGACAATCGTGCCATCGAAGAACGTCGCAAACGCAGCTTTCTCTTCACCGTTGCGTTTCTCGAAATAGACGATGCTGGGCGCCATATCGTCGCTGAGCGACACCTCGCCGCGACCGCCTCCGCGCCTCGTCCCGCGAAAGAATGCATTCATGCCCCAGAACTGAGACTGTTGCCAATCATTGAACGGATGGTTGTGGCATTGAGTGCATTGCACTTGCCGTCCCAGGAACAGCCGCGATGTGATGGATGTCGCGGGCACTTGCATGTCGTTGAGATGACTCGCCAGAAAAACAACCGCGCCGTTG
>CAYLTY010000075.1:3191-34708 GCA_964386705.1 uncultured Planctomycetaceae bacterium | reverse complement strand
AGCTCCCGGCTCGGCAGGAGCCTCGCCCTCCCAATCATGCTCCCGCGCAATTACCAATGTGCGGCTCGGTAAACGATCCGTCGAGCATGGTTCTCCCTGCAGTCGATACCCTGTCCGGTTACTTCACGACGAAGTTGATCATGCGGCCGGGGACGTAGACGACTTTGACGACGTTCTTGCCGGTGAGGTGTTCGACCACTTTATCACTGGCTCGAGCGGCGTCTTCGATGACTTTGGCGTCGGAGCCGGTGGGCACCTTGATAGTGGCGCGCAGCTTGCCGTTGACCTGCACGGGGACTTCAATTTCGGCTTCGACCAGCTTGGCTTCGTCCCAGGTGGGCCACGGTTCGTAGGCCAGCGACTTCGTGTGGCCGAGCAACTCCCACAGTTCCTCGGCGATGTGCGGAGCGAACGGGGCGAGCAGCAGCACGAACGGCTCCATAATGGACTTGGGACGCACCGTCATGCTGCTGACTTCGTTGAGGAATTCCATCATGCGGGCAATGGCGCGATTGAAGCCGAGCGACTCAATATCGCCTGTGACGTTCTTGATCGTCTTGTGAATCAGCCGTTCCTGATCAGCATTCGGCGCGACGTCCTGCACCGATGGGTGCAACCGCACCTGATCGGCACAGTCTTCGTCCGTGATCATGCGCCACGCGCGGCAGAGAAAGCGGAACACGCCTTCGACGCCAGTCGTGCTCCACGGCTTCACCTGCTCCAGCGGGCCCATGAACATTTCGTAAAGACGCAATGAGTCCGCGCCGTAGTCCGATACAACCGAGTCTGGATTCACGACGTTGCCGCGCGACTTGGACATCTTGAAGGCTCGGGCATCGATGACGGTGTCCGTCTGGCCGGGAACAATGAAATTTTCGCCCTTCTTCTCGACTTGCGTAGGCTCCAGCTTCACTGGCGTCACCACTTGCTTCGTCTTCGAATGACGTCGCACCGTGTTGTTTTCGATTTCAACCTCTTCAACGTCCTTGGCTGAGACCCACTCGCCAGCTTCGGTCTTGAAGCCGGTGAACTCGACTTCGCCAAGGATCAAGCCTTGATTGACGAGGCGCTGGAACGGTTCCACTGAGCTGATCAACCCGCGGTCGAACAGCACCTTGTGCCAGAAACGCGAATAGAGCAGGTGCAAGACCGCGTGCTCGGCGCCGCCGACGTAGAGGTCGATCGGCAGCCATTGTTTCTCGAGCAGCGGGTCGATGAACGCCTTATCGTTCTTGGGGTCAACGAAGCGGATGTAGTACCAGCACGAACCCGCCCATTGCGGCATCGTGTTGGTTTCCCGTTTCAGCTTCGTGCCGTCCGCGGCGGTCTTGTAGAGCCACTCTTGGGGAGCTTTGGACAACATCGGATCGGGAGTGCCAGTGGGCTTGAACTCCGCCATCTGCGGCAAGCGGATCGGCAGCTCGGCCTCCGAGTCCACGCGCATCAAGCCGGTCTGGTTGCCGTCGGCATCGATCTCATGCCAAATCGGAAACGGCTCGCCCCAATACCGCTGCCGGCTAAAGAGCCAGTCTCGCAAGCGGTAGTTGATCGCCTTGCGAGCGAGACCGGCCGTCGCGAGATCGTCAGTGATCTTGGCTTTGAACTCGTTCGTCGGCATTCCATCGTAGGAACCTGAATTTACGGCGACACCGAGTTCGCTAAAGAGCGAGGTCGGGGCGACGCTGTAGTCAACTCCCGCCGCTCCATTTGCCGGAGCGACGACAGTCTTGATCGGAATGTTGAAGGTCTCGGCGAACTCCCAGTCACGCTCATCATGCGCGGGCACGGCCATGATGGCTCCGGTGCCGTAGCTGATGAGCACATAGTCAGCGACCCAGACGGGCACCTTCTCGCCATTGACCGGATTGATGGCGTAGCCGCCGGTGAAGACACCGGTCTTGGACTTCGCGAGGTCCGTGCGGTCGAGGTCGCTCTTGAGCGCCGCTTGCTTGCGGTAAGCCTCAACGGCTTCGCGTTGCTCGGGCGTTGTGAGCCGTTCGACAAACGGATGCTCGGGCGCGAGCACCATGTAGGTCACGCCGAAGAGAGTGTCGGGCCGAGTTGTATAAATCCGCAGGACATCGTCGCCCGCAGTCTTCGGGAAGCCGGTATTGGCTCGGGTGGTCTTCCAAGCCTCAAACCCGCAAGCACTCTCTCCCCTCGCCCCTTCGGGGAGAGGGGTCGGGGGTGAGGGGCTATTTGGGGCAACGCCCGGCTCACATCGCCCCTCACCCCCAGCCCCTCTCCCCTGAGGGGCGAGGGGAGCAGATGAAATAGCGCCGATGTAGAAATCAACCTCGGCGCCGGTGCTGCGGCCGATCCAGTTGCGTTGCATTTCCTTGATGGACTCGGGCCAGGTGAGGTCTTCGAGTTCGTCGATCAAACGCTCAGCATAAGCGGTGATACGGAGCATCCACTGGCGCAGCGGGAAACGTTCAACCGGGTGGCCGCCGCGTTCGCTCTTGCCGTCGATGACTTCTTCATTGGCGAGCACCGTGCCCAAAGCCGGGCACCAGTTGACCGGTGCATGTTGCTGATAGGCCAGCCGCTGCGAATCCTGATAGCGACGCACGGCTTCCGCGCCTTGAGCTTTCACATCAGCCGGGATCGGCAACTCGGAAATCGGGCGGCCGCGGCCGACTCGCTGCTTGCCATCGGGGCCGGTCCATTCGCAGGCCGGGTCGTACCAGGTGTCGAACAGCTTGAGGAAGATCCACTGCGTCCAGCGGTAGTAGTCTTCATCGGTCGTGGCGAGTTCGCGGTTCCAGTCGTAGCTGAAGCCCAGCGACTTCAACTGCCGCTTGAAGGTTTCAATGTTCTTGGCGGTCGTGATAGCCGGATGAGTACCCGTCTTGATGGCGTAATCTTCAGCGGGCAGGCCGAACGCGTCCCAACCCATCGGGTGCATGACCTGCTTGCCGCGCATGCGATTGAAACGGCAGACGATATCGGTCGCGGTGTAGCCTTCCGGGTGTCCGACGTGCAGGCCCGCTCCGGACGGGTACGGGAACATATCCAGGACGTAGAGCTTCTCTTTGCTGGCATCAAAGGGGCCGGTGGCAAAGGTTTGATGAGTGTCCCAGTATTGCTGCCACTTGGGTTCAATTCGCTGCGCGTCGTAACGAGGCATGTTTGGTTTCGTTCAAATGAAAAGTCGAGACTACGATTCAGCCGAAGCAAGGCGGGGCGAATGTTATGGACCTGCGAGGTCCGAAAACAGCTTCCCGGTTCCAAGCTGGAAAGTGATTCGCTGTCCACGCAACGAGATACACGATTTCGGAAAATCAGCATGTCAACTGCGTTCTACGCGATTCCTGTTAACTCCGAAACTCGCGCTTGGGCGACCTCCTGTGGCCTTGAGATTCCCGCTGGGTACGAAACGAGTCGCATGCCGACTTTTGAGGAGGTTGAGCACGTTTCTAGATCGTTCCCGAATTGGTCGTCTGCCTCGGGGCAACTGCATGCCTACTCAATTCCTTCGATACAGCTTTGGCAAGCATCTCGTGACATCGAAATGAGGCGCCTCGATCAGGAGCCCCGCCACCGGGAAACAACTCACGACATCGTCTCTATGACGACCATCTATAGAGATCATCCTGAGTTCAGACACATGTCTTCCTTTGCGATTCACGGTTCGGCTGCCCCACTCATTGTGGCTCAGATTTTCGAACGACTGACGAGATCCTGTGGGCCGTTACTGGCCTTCGTTGAGCATGCGCCAGAACCACCTATTCTAGTTGTTCCGGAAATCGACTGTGCGAGTGTCGCCAAACTCCTCGAACGCTGACTCAATCTGCATAGCCGGCACAGGGCAGTTGGCCATAAACCCTATGACTGGCTCCAACGTCCCAGCCCGAATTCACCGACAGAACAAAGACTTTGGAACAGAAGCTCGCGAAGGACGCAAAGAGCCAGATTGACAGGTCTCAAAAATCTCCTTCGCGTCCTTCGCGGGCTTCTGTTCCAATTCGTGTGCGCCGTCGCAGGGATCGAACCACAGGCCCGCCGTCCTTCAGTCAGGTGAATTCAACTCATGCCGATCATTGAAGACCTTGCCACCAGCAATGCGGAGTTCACAGCCTGGCGCCGCGACCTGCATGCTCATGCACAGACGGCGTTTGAAGAGACTTACGCGTCCGACTTTGTGGCCGCGAAGCTGACGGAGTTCGGTATCCCGGTGCAACGCGGCATGGCGACGACCGGTGTGGTGGGCACTCTGCAAGGTCGACTGGCTCCGAAGGACGGAGTGACCGCAGTCGGACTCAGGGCGGACATTGACGCACTCGACATCACCGAGCAGAACGACGTGCCGTATCGCTCGCAGTTTCCCGGCAAGATGCACGCCTGCGGTCACGACGGGCACACGACCATGTTGCTGGCAGCGGCCAAGCACCTCGCGGCGACGCGGAACTTTGCGGGCACCGTGCACTTCATCTTTCAGCCGGCCGAAGAGAACGAAGGCGGCGGCCGCGTGATGGTGCAGGAAGGACTCTTCGAAAAGTGCCGCTGCGATGCCGTCTTCGGGATGCACAACTGGCCGGGCTTGCCGGTCGGTGAGTTCGCCGTCTGCGAAGGTCCGGCAATGGCGGCGTTTGACGTCTTCGACATTCGCATTCAGGGGCGTGGCTGTCACGCGGCGATGCCGCATATTGGAGTGGACTCAATTGTGGTCGCGTCGCATGTCGTGACCGCCTTGCAGACGATCGCCAGTCGGCAGACGAATCCGCTCGATCAGATTGTGGTCAGTATTACCCAGATCCATGCGGGCGATACGTGGAACGTCATCCCGCAGGAAGTGATGTTGCGTGGCACCGTGCGAACTTTTCGGCCGCACGTGCAGGACATGGCGGAAGCCTCGCTGAAACGCATTGCGACGGGCGTGGCGGCGTCCTTCGGAGCGACCGCCACCATCGACTATCAGCGGCGATATCCGGCGACGGTCAATACTCCGCTGCAGAGCAAGTGGGCGGCAGACGCAGCTGGTGCGACTGTTGGCAGCGAGCATGTGGAACTGGAACCTCAGCCGTGCATGGGTTCGGAAGACTTCGCGTTCATGCTGCAGGAATGCCCCGGCTGTTATATCTGGATGGGGAACGGAACCAGCGAAGGCGGTCGGGTCTTGCATTCGCCCAAGTACGACTTCAACGATGCGGTCATTCCGATCGGAGCAACGTATTGGGTGCGGTTGGTGGAGCGGTTGCTGAAGTAAGTTGCCGGTCAGGAAAGTCGTTGATAGCAATCACCAGTGACTGTTTGGGTGAGCGGCAAGGCGCTAGCCGCCGGTGGGGATCTCGATAGACCCGCGGCTAGCGCCTTGCGGCTCACTGGATGGTTCGCGTCTAGCAAAGCTTTAGCGGAGGACATGGAATGTCTCGATACCTGTTTCTGGTTGTGGTGTTGTGGTGGATCACTCCCGCAGCCTTCTGCGAAGACCAACCGCAGCGCTTCAAGCCTCAGATCACTCCTGAAGACATCAAGCCGCACATTGAGTTCCTCGCCGGCGAACCTCTGAAGGGACGTAGCGGCGAGGACGCTCTGGCTGCCAGCAATTACCTGCGGGCTCACTTCCGCAAGCTCGGTCTGAAGCCGCTGTTTGGTGACGACTACTACCAGAACATTCCCGGCCCGAAGGCTCCCGATGGTTCGCCGACGATGTATGGCCGCAATGTTGGAGCGTGGTTGCCGGGTTCTGATGAATCGTTGAAGAACGAATTCATCATCGTCAGTGCCCACTACGACCACCTGGGCACGCGCGACGGTAAAATCTTTCGCGGGGCCGACGACAACGCCAGCGGCACGTCGATGCTGCTGGAAGTTTCCCGGCAGAGCGTTGCTCTGAAGGAGAAGCCTAAACGCAGCATCGTGTTCCTGGGGTTTGACCTCGAAGAACATCTGCTGTGGGGATCACGCTGGTTCGTGGCTCATCCGCCGTGGCCGATCGAGCAGGTCAAACTCTTCATGACGGCTGACATGATCGGTCGCTCGCTGGGCAACCTGAATCTGAAGACCGTCTTCGTGATGGGCAGCGAACACGGCGTTGGCTTGAGCGACATGCTCACAACAGTTGGCGAACCGAATCAACTGAGCGTCGCGCGGCTGGGGATCGATCTGATCGGCACGCGCAGCGACTACGGTCCGTTCCGCGATCAGAAGGTGCCGTTCCTGTTCTTCTCGTCGGGCGAACATCCCGACTACCACACGCCGAACGATGTCCCGGAACGCATCGACTACGACCAGGTCGCTTCCGTGGCCAGCTTGGTGCTGCGTGTCACGGAGCACACAGCGAACGCTCCGAAAGTCGCTGAGTGGACGGACGACTTGCCGCCGCGGCTGGAGGAAGTGGCCTCGCTGCATCGCATCTGCAAAGCCCTGATGGCCAGCGAGGACGAAAAGCCGCTGACAGACATTCAGCGGTTTCTCGTGAAACAGGCGGAAACGACGACGCGGAACATTCTGTCTCGCGGCACCGTGACGCCGCAGGAACGGCGGGCGCTAATCCACACGTCACAAATACTTCTGTTGTCTGTCTTTTAGCGGGAATTCCGCCAGATGGTGCGAGCGTCAATTCACGACGCCTCGCACCATCGCTTAGAGTTTTGACGTCAGGCCACGTCTGCCGACTCATTTCTTCGCGGGGCGATTTCAGAGGTCTTCGTCATGCAGTTCGATCAGGATGCCGTTCAGAAGTTGGATGAAGTCACTCGTCGTCAGTTCGCGCTGGACGCCGCTCGCTGCTTTCTGGGCGTGAGCGTGTTCTCGGTTCTGACGCCTCTGGGACTTGCGGCCGACAGCAAGTCCGCAGCACCGGCCAGCAGGGGCAAAGGCAAGGCCAAGCAGATTATCTATCTGATGATGACCGGCGCTATGTCGCAGATCGACACGTTCGATCCGAAGCCGAAGAGCAAGCATCAGGGCGAAACCAAGGCGATCTCGACGAAGGTCAGCGGCATTCAGATCAGCGAGCACTTCAAGAATCTGGCGACCATCACGGACAAGCTGGCGATCATCCGGTCGCTCAACACGACCACCGCCGACCATCAGCAGGCCCGCTACCTGCTGGAGACCAGCTACAAGCCGATCGCCACGACGAAGCATCCGGGCTTGGGCTCGTGGACTCAGAAGCAACTGGGCCGCATTCACAAGCAACTGCCCGCCGTGGTGCATGTTGGCGGCGGCGAAGGACCGGGCTATCTCGGAGCTGCTTACGCTCCCGTGCCGATCGGCGATCCGGACAAGGGTCTGCAGAACACCGCCTCGCCGAAGTACCTCAGCAACGACCAGTTCGACAAACGCATGAAGCTCTCCGCTTCGTTCGATTCAGGTTTCCGGTCGAAGGCCAAGAACTCCAAGGTGGATGGCTACGACGACCTGTACCGCGAAGCGATTTCTCTGCTGCGCAGTGAAGACTTGAAGGTCTTTGATCTCGCTCAGGAAACGGCTGAGGTCCGCGATGCGTACGGTCGCAATCGATTGGGTCAGGGAGCCTTGCTGGCTCGCCGCCTGATCGAAGCCGGGACGCGTTTCGTGCAGGTGTCGCACGGCAGTTGGGACCACCACAACGACATCTTTGAAACCAACAACATGCCGACGCGAGCCGGCGAACTCGACATGGCCGCGTCTGCGCTGATCAAGGATCTCGACAAGCGCGGTTTGCTGGCTTCCACCATCGTCGTGATTGGCACCGAGTTCGGTCGCACGCCGCGCATCAGTTCCAGCGCGGGACGTGACCATCATCCGGCCGCGTTCTCGGGCGCGATGGCGGGCGGCGCGATTAAGGTCGGGCAAGCCTACGGCAAGAGCGACGAAGACGCGTTCTACGTCGACGACAACGGCCTGCAGCCCGGCGACCTGAACGCGACCATCGCGAAGGCCATGGGCCTCGACTGGAACGCCGAGATCTATTCCCCCGACGGCCGCCCCTTCAAGATCGGCAACGAAGGCAAACCCGTCGACAAGCTGCTGTCTTAGAGGCTGACAAACAACTGAAGTAGCAGCCACAAAGGTACGGGAGGGCGAGGCTCCTGCCGAGCCGCATGCGCGAATCAACGTTGCCACAAGCTCCCGGCTCGGCAGGAGCCTCGCCCCACTGCTGTGAACACGATTTGGAACGAAAAATCACTGAAATAGGGCATTTTGGCCCCACCCTGCATAACTCTTGGATTCTGTCAAGCACTTGAATTTGGTGCTGCGGTCGACCAGTAACTCCTATTTTCTAGCAGTTTCCGCAGAACCAATCGTGTTCACAGCAGTGGCCTCGCCCTCCCAATCATGCTTCCGCGCAATTACCAATGTGCAGCTCAGTAAACTGGCAGACATCTCATTCCAGATCGTGCGAGGTTAGCTAGCGAACGATCCGAACGAGAACAACAAGCAGGCCGGACAAGCTTGTCCGCCCTACAGACCTGGCGAACGCTTTGGTTACGTTACGTTGCGAGGCGGCTGGGTTCTTTGAGGTACAACATCAGCACTGCGATGTCTGCCGGAGTGATACCGCTGATGCGACCGGCCTGGCCGAGGTTACGCGGTTGGACGCGAATCAGCTTCTCGCGAGCTTCAGCTCGCAAGTGCGGGATCGCTCGGTAGTTGAATGTTTCGGGAATGGACAGGGATTCGACTTGAGCCTGCTTCTCGATGATCGCAGCCTGCCGCGCGACGTAGCCGGAATACTTCGTCTCGATCTCCACCTGATTGATCGCCAGCGGATGAAAGTCTGTTTCCGCGGCGGCGGGTGACATTGCTCGCAGGTCGTTCCAGGTGATCTCCGGACGTCGCAGCCACTCTTCGAGCAATCGCCCTTCATGCCGCGTCGTCGTGATGAGTGTCATGGCGCGCTGGATCTGTTCTTCATGACGCAGGTAACGCTGCCAGCGCTCGTCGCTGATGGAGCCGACTTCGCGAGCCAGCGGAGTCAGTCGCCGATCTGCGTTGTCGTGACGCAGCAGCAGGCGGTATTCGGCCCGCGATGTAAACATACGGTAAGGCTCATCGACGCCCTTCGTGACGAGGTCGTCGATCAGTACGCCGAGGTACGCCTGATTCCGGTCCAGAATGAAGGGGCCTTTGCCGGCGATCTTCAGAGCGGCATTCATACCGGCCAGCAGACCTTGCCCCGCGGCCTCTTCGTAGCCTGTAGTACCGTTGATCTGACCGGCGAAGTACAGACCCTGAACAAGTTTCGTTTCCAGCGTGGCATGCAATTGCGTCGGTGGTGCGAAGTCGTATTCGACGGCATAGCCGTAGCGCAGGATCTCGGCGCGTTCGAGGCCTCGAATCGAACGGATCATCTCGTCCTGCACGTCGCGCGGCAGACTGGTGGAGATGCCGTTGACGTAATACTCCCGCGTGTTGCGACCTTCGGGCTCCAAGAAGAGCTGGTGCGATTCCTTGTCGGCAAAACGCACGACCTTGTCTTCGATCGACGGGCAGTAACGCGGCCCGGTCGACTTGATCTGCCCCGAATACATCGGAGCCCGATGCAGGTTGGCTCGAATGACGTCGTGCACCTGCTGGTTGGTGGCCGTCAGCCAGCAATCCATCTGCGGAGCGGTGATGCGGTCCGTCAGGAATGAGAACGGTACTGGCTCGTCGTCGCCCGGCTGTCGCGAGAGCTGGCTGAAATCAATCGTCCGGCCGTTAAGCCGGGCGGGTGTGCCGGTCTTGAATCGCTTCAACTCAAAGCCAAGGCCGGCCAGAGTTTGGGACAGGCCACTGGTCGTGCTGTCGCCCGCGCGGCCACCGGCAGACTTCGCTTCGCCGGTATGCATGATGGCCTGCAGGAACGTGCCCGTCGTGATGATGGCCGCCCGCACGCGGTAGACCGCATCGCCGCGAACTCGCACGCCGGTGATCCGCCCGTCCTCAACGATCAAGCCTTCAACCGTTTCCTGACGCAGCGTGAGGTTTTCCTGCTCCTCGGCGACCAGCTTCATGCGGAACTGATAGGCTTTCTTGTCCGCTTGAGCTCGCGGACTGTGCATCGCCGCGCCCTTGCTGCGGTTGAGCATCCGGAACTGGATCGCCGTCTCGTCGATGCAGCGGCCCATCTCGCCGCCCAGGGCATCGATCTCGCGGACAATCTGCCCTTTGGCGACGCCCCCAATGGCCGGGTTGCAACTCATCTGCCCGACCGTATCGACGTTCATCGTCAGAAGCACGGTCTTGGCGCCCATTCGAGCCGCAATCAACGCCGCTTCCGCACCGGCATGTCCGGCACCGATCACGGCCACATCAAAGTCATAAAACGAAGTCGTCATACCGAAACTTGCAAGTAATTCTGATCTGCGACGCGGAAGACACGCGGCACGAACTCTGGTTCGGAATCTGGATTCAAGGGCACACTGTAGAGGCTGGGGGACCTGGCTGGAACTACACTCAAAACAGTGTTGTAGTGAACTTAAGTATCGATTTGTTCATCGCGTGTTTGCGCATTCTGAGCCCGCAGCTCCAAAGAGGTTCTTGACGATCTGAACGTCAGATGCTGTGGTGAGAAGGCTCTGCGTGGGCCAACGAGCTGACTGATTCTCGTCTTCAGTGATCTCTGTTTCCAGTGCCGTTCGGCATTTGCTTCTCCCTTCGCATTTCACGGGTTCTCCGCGTTCACCTGGAACTCGCTCCTATGTTCTCTGACGAGGTGTGCCATGCGTGGTTCTTTGCGACCGAAATTCGGTTTCACGCTGATTGAACTGCTGGTCGTCATCGCAATTATTGCGGTGCTCATTGCCATGCTGCTGCCCGCTGTGCAGCAAGCCCGCGAATCCGCGAGACGAGCGCAGTGCAAGAATAATCTCAAGCAGCTCGGGATCGCGCTCCACGATTATCACGGGACTCACAGTATCTACCCGCCTGCGCTCTTGCATTCAGGCCGCGCTAACAGCGCCACAGCGCCGCTTTATGTCGGCAATAATCGCGTCTTGAATACTACGGGTTGGGCGATGCTACTGCCATTCCTGGACCAGCAAGGCTCCTATGACCAATACGACTTCACCCAAGTATCTTCGATGGATAATGGAACGCCCTATAACCTGCCGTTATCCGGCACGGACGCGGTGAATGCGGCGGTCATTGGCAAGCTCAATCCGTCGTTTCTGCTGTGCCCGACTCACCCCGTCGCGGGCGAGAGGTCAACCGTTGCCGGCTCTGCCTTTTATGCGAGAACGAACGCCGCGCGAACAAGCTACGCTTTTGCCACCGGCCCATGGACTGACTACGACGCGCCCTACACTGCGTTCAATAATGACGTTCGGCAGGCAAGTTTTGGCAACAGCGGCGCCGCCAAGTTTTCGCAGATGACTGATGGGCAGAGCGTGACCATCGCAGTCGGTGAAATGCATGGCGGCCTCGCCACCAAGACAAGTGGTAGTTACGGACCATGGGGCCTTACCGGGACACATACCTGTTGCCACGGCAGAGTGTCGAGTTCCTCTGGCACGCTCGTCGATCCAGCTCAGTTCACTGCAGGGCAAGCTCAGGACTACGGCATCAACGGAGCCTGGACAAGCAATTTGACTGTAGCCCCAACTGCCACCAGGCAGTCGTACGCATGGACGTTTCACAGTACTCACGCGGGTGGCGCGCATTTCCTGTTTAATGATGGCGCTGTGAAGTTTCTGGCAGAGACGATGAACTACAGAACGTTCGCGCTGCTGAATTACATCCATGATAATGAGCCAGCGAACGCCGGTGATGATTAATCTAAGTGTTTTGTGTTATGGAGTAATTATCACGGCAGTTTACTCATAGGGCTCAGATACGATGAAATTGGTCTATATCTTCGTCCTCGCTTTCGTGGTGGGGTGTGGCGGCAGTGGTAAAGCGAAAGTGTTTGACGTCTCGGGCATGGTGACCATGGATGCCAAGCCGCTGGCCGGAGCTGAGATCAAGCTGATCTCGGATAAGGTGACCGGATTTGGACGCACCGGCGCGGAGGGTAAGTTTCAACTGGTGCAGGGAGTGCCTGCAGGAACCTACAAGGTTGTGATTTCAAAAGTCGAAGGTAAACCCGCCGAGAAGAAACTCACGCCCGCCGAAGAGGCGTTGGACGATGGGCAGAAAGCTGCGATTGAGTTTTCTCGCACGCCCTCGGGGGAGGGCGCCTTGGTCCAGGGGCCGAAAGAGACTGTCCCGGCCGATTTCAGCAACTTTCAACAAACGAAGTTGACTCTTGACGTGCCAACCGGAGGGACAACCACTGCTGACTTCAAACTGACCTCCCAGTAACAGTGCTCGCGCTGTTGAGAAGCTCGCAAAATTGGTGCGGCGGACCGAGTTTCAGGCTCGCCTCGCCAGCGTTCTGGCTGATCGCGGTTGCGGTGGTGTTGCTTCGGTCTTGCCTGCCCTGAAATGCAGCCACGCTCTGCATTGCCAGCCTACTCGTGGTCGGTACCCTTATCGCCCGACAGCGATATGAGACTCCCCTAATCGGTACCAACCACGCTGGTTTCCTGGCAGAGGTCATGCATGCAGCGCTCACTCCTCGTCGCGTTCGTTCTGAGTTTCCTGCAGTTTACCGTCGCTCAGGCCGACAAGCCGCTGCAACGATTTGATCGAGTGCTGCTGAGTGAAGAGTTTCGCGGCGAAGGTGCGTCGTTTGCCGACCTCGATGGGGACGGTGACCACGACATCGTTTCGGGCAACTTCTGGTATGAAGGGCCTGAGTACCGCGTGCGGCATCAGTATGTCGGCGGCCGGGCGTTCTCGATCAACGAGTATTCGCAGCACTTCTTTTCGTGGACTCACGACTTCAACGGCGACAAGAAGCCGGACATTCTGGTCGTCGGCTTTCCGGGTCAGGCGGCCAAGTGGTATGCCAATCCGGGCTCCAAAGATGGCCAGTGGTCAGAGCATCTGGCCCTTGATGAAGTCAGTGGCGAGTCCCCGGACTTTGCGAACCTCACCGGTGACGCGCAGCCAGAACTCGTCTGTGTAAAGGGCGGCCAGTTCGGCTACGCGCGACCGGAAGCAGATCCGACGCAGCCTTGGAAATGGACACCGGTTACTCCCAAAAGCGGCTTCGGTGGCTTCACTCATGGGATGGGCATTGGCGACGTCAACAAAGACGGTCGTCTAGATCTGCTTGAAACCAATGGCTGGTGGGAACAACCGGAGAAAGAGGGTGAGCTGTTTACTCTGCGCCCCACCAAGTTTGCCGAAGCTGGCGGCGCGGACATGTTCGCCTACGACCTGGATGCCGACGGCGACAACGATGTGATTTCCAGCCAGAACGCTCACGGGTTCGGCTTGGCCTGGTTTGAGAATCGCGGCAACGCGGCTTGGGTGAAGCATTCGATCCTCACCAGCAAGCCCGAGGAAAATGCATACGGGCTGGCGATCTCGCAGATGCATGCGCTCGCGCTGGCCGACATGAACGGTGACGGCATTCAGGACATCGTCACGGGTAAGCGTTACTACGCGCACGGCAGCGGCGGAGATGTGGGATCTCAAGAACTGCCGGTGCTGTATTGGTTCCAGACGGTGCGCGGCGAGAACGGTGTCGACTTCATCCCGCACCTCGTCGATGAAGCCTCGGGCGTCGGCACGCAAGTGACCGTGGGTGATGTCACCGGCGATGGCAAGCTCGACATTCTGGTCGGCAACAAGCGCGGCACGTTCTTGTTTGCTCAACGAGTAGAGACCGTCAGCGATGAGCAGTTCGCGGCCGCGCTGCCAAAACCTCAGCAGACGCCGCGGCATCTGCCGGGCATGGCCGACTTCGCGAATGGCGTCCGTTCAACGGATGCGCTCGACCCGGAAGAGGAGCGCAAGACGTTCGTCTTGCCGCAGGGCTTCAAGGCAGAACTGGTGGCCGCTGAACCTGATATCCAGAAGCCGATGAATCTGGCCTTCGATGCCAAGGGGCGACTATGGGCTTCGATGTCTCTGGAGTACCCCTATGCCGCACCGTTGGATAAGCCGGCTCGCGACGTCATCAAGATCCTCGAAGACACCGACGGCGATGGCAAAGCCGACAAGATCACGACCTTTGCTGATGGGCTCAACATTCCGATCGGCCTGATCCCGTATCAGGACGGCGTGATCTGCGGCTCGATTCCGAACATCTGGTTCCTGCGAGACACCGACGGCGACGGCAAGTGCGACAAGCGCGAGGTGCTCTACGGCCCGATCGGTTGGGAACGTGACACGCACGGCATGTGCAACGCGTTCCGCATGGGCTTTGATGGCTGGATCTATTCGTGTCACGGCTTCAACAACAATACGACGTTGAAGGGTAAGGACGGCCATCAGATCACGATGTCGTCCGGCAACACGTTCCGCTTTCGAGCAGATGGTTCGCGCGTTGAGCAGATCTCCTTCGGACAGGTGAACCCGTTCGGGCAATGCTTTGATCCCTTCGGCAATCAGTTCACGGCGGACTGCCACACAAAGCCCGTCACGCTCATTCTACCGGGCGGTTCCTATGAGAGCTTTGGCAAGCCGCACGACGGTCTCGGTTATGTGCCCAACGTGATGGACCATCTGCACGGTTCAACGGCCATTGCGGGTATTGCGATGGTCAACAACGACAAGTTCCCGCCGATCTTTCATGGCAACACGTTCGGCGGCAACGTGATGACCAGCCGCATTAATCGGAACTCGCTGCAGGTAGCGGGTTCCAGCGTGCGGGCTCGCGAAGAACCCGATTTTTTAGTTGCCGGCGACTCTTGGTTCCGTCCCGTCGATCTGGTCTTCGGACCGGACAGTGCTCTCTATGTTGCGGACTTCTACAACAAGATCATCGGCCACTACGAAGTGCCGCTGCCGCACCCCGGTCGCGATCGCTTCCGCGGCCGCATCTGGAAGATTTCCTACGTCGGTGATGCCGGTCGTCGCGACGTTCCCGCTATGGCACTGACCAAGACCTCCAGCGACTTGGCCAAGCTCACCGCGCCGGAACTTGTGTCCGAGTTCGCGGCTGATGACCTCAATCGCCGCATGCTGGCGGCTGATCGGCTCGTCGAGCGATTTGGTGCCACCGCTGCAGGTGCGCTCATAGCCGGTTTGAAGAGTGATCGCGAAACCGTGCGGTTGCACTCGCTGTGGGCGTTGCAGCGTCTGAATCAGATCGACAGTGCCATCCTGCAGGCCGCGTTCGCTGATGCCAGCCCGCTGGTTCGCACGCACGCCTGCCGCATCGTGGCTGCTCGAGCTGAAACGCTGCCGGTGGATGAGCGCAGGATCGCAGATCTCCGTAAGGCTCTGGCTGATGAACATCCACAAGTGCGCCGCGCCAGTGCTCTGGCCGCGACCGTGGTGCAGGATCGCAGCCTCGTGCAGCCGATTGTCGCGCTGTTCGCGAAGACTCCCGCTGATGACATTCATTTGAAGCATGCCCTGCGCATGGCGCTGCGACACCAACTCCGCAAGGACGATGTCTTCAACGAACTGGCCGCGAGCAAGCTCAACGAAGCCGAAGGCGAACTCGTTGCCAGTGTCAGCCTCGCGCTGAAGACCCCGGCAGCGGGACAGTTTCTCATCAAGCAACTCGGCAAGATCAACATCACCGATCGGCCTCGGCTGACGGAACTGGTTAAGGCCGCGGCGCAACAGGCATCGACTGAAAGTGTTGGCGATCTTGTCACGGTCGCCACGACGCGGTTTGAAGATGACCCGCAGTTGCAGATCGAGCTGTTGAACTCGGTGCGTAACGGACTCAATCAACGCGGTGCCGCGCTGCCTGCCTCAGTTCGCAACTGGGCTCTGACCTTGAGCCGCAAGCTGCTGCGAGTCGCTGCTGATGGCAGCCTTGAGAAGTCGGGCTCGGAAACGCTGGCGTGGACCTATACGCCGATCAAGGACAAGCCGGAACTCGGCAGCTCATTCGTACTGCAGGAACGTGTCAGTCAGGACAACGGTCCGAAAGCTCCGTTCTTCAGCACGCTGGTGACGGGCGAGCAACGCACCGGGTTCTATCGCTCCGAGCCGTTCACGCTTGGCAAGGAATTCAGCTTCTGGTGTGCCGGTCATATCGGACCGCCGGGTGAACCCGTTAAAGCTCACAACTTCATCCGGCTGATCGAGGCCGAGACACAACAAAAACTCTTCGAAGCCACTCCGCCCCGCAACGACATGGCTCAGCGAACCAAGTGGAATACGACCGAGCACGCAGGCAAACGCGTCTTCGTGGAGATCGTCGATGGCGATACGCGCGGTGCCTACGCGTGGCTGGCGGTCGGTCGCTTTTCGGTGACCGAATTGAACCCCAGCGGCTTGCGGGATGATCAACGTCAGGGAGCTCAACTGGCAGCCGCGTTCAAGCTCGATGAGTTGAAGCCGGCGCTGGTGAGTCTGCTGCCGCAGCTGACCAAAGAACGCGACGCCTCCGTGTCCGTTGCCGAAGCCCTGGTGCAGTTCAAGCAGGATTCGCGACTGTCCGCTCTGGTCGAGTGCTTCCGCACCGACGGAGCGACGAGCAAGCTGCGCGAACGGGCGGCGGCGGCTCTGGGCGAGGCCGATCCGAACTCGGTCACACCTATCGTTCAGGACACCTTGAAGGCGGCGACCTCGGTCGAGCAGCTGCGCATCGCCGAACGGCTTGCCAGTGACGAGGCTGGAGCTGAGCTGCTGGCCACATTGACGGAGAACGGTCTGGCCAACGTCGGCCTGCTGACTCGCCCCACCATTCAGCCGAAGCTGGCCGTCGTGAAGAACGCGGATCTCAAGAAGCGGCTCGATGCGCTCATCGCCGCCGCTCCGCCGGAAGACGCGAAGATCGAAGAATTCATCAAGCAGAAGAAGACCCAACTGACGGGGGCAACTGGTGACCTGGCTGCCGGTGCTGCTCTCTTCAAGAAGAGCTGTGCCAGTTGCCACAAGGTCGCCGATCAGGGTAACACGGTCGGTCCGAATCTGGATGGCATCGGTAATCGAGGCCTCGATCGCCTGCTGGAAGACGTGCTCGCCCCGAACCGCAACGTGGACGTGGCGTTCCGCACGACCACGCTGGTCTTGAAAGACGGCCGCGCGTTGACGGGTCTCGTCAAAGCCACCGAAGGTCAGCAACTGACGCTGATCGACAATCAGGGCAAACCCCAATCGATCTCCCTGAACGACATCGACGAACGAGTGCCCTCCAAGCTGTCGCTCATGCCCGCCAACTGGGGCGAACAAATCCCCCCCGAAGAGTTCCGCAACCTGATGACCTACGTGCTCTCATTGCGGCAGCAGTAGGGGACTATTCTAACCGGAGCGATAAGTAGGCCGGACAGTCTTGTCCAACTTAAAAAGTGATGAACTTACTCGCGACGCTCTGCAACATGGCAGAAGCTGTTGGGTGGCAGTATGTAACAGAGTTAATGGCGGGGCGCTGGTCGCATTTATGGGGCGATGCCATGTTGTGGCGTGCTGCAAAACGAGTCTTTATTGCTGCCGTGTTGTTTGTGCTCTTAGTGCTAATACTCTTGAAATTTGGCGTAATTGATGTCGCTGAGTCTGTAACCAATGTGCCATTTGCAGTCGTCGTTGGTTGCGAGGAAAAAACCGGCGAGATCTATTATTGGAAGGCGACGTCACGGGACAATCTGGCCGCAATTCTGGCAGGGCGTCAGCGAGAACAGGGCTGCCTATATACATCTGGAGACAGCTTGAGTATTGCGGCGATTCGTCCAACGACATTTGATCGCATTTATCGCGTTGGAGAGAGGCTGCTCATTCTTGAGTTACATTGCAAGGACGCCGCTGTCTGGAGAACAGTCGTCGAAATTGATGATCGACTGTTAAGGCAAGGCTCAGTTGCTCTGAGTTGCCCATGTGACGGAGATCCATCTGCCGACCCGTGGATTATGTTGCGGGATGGGATGTAGCTCTCTTGGCGACAAGAAGCCAGAGGAGTGTCGAACCATACTGTTTCTTGCGGCTCTCGCCGCCTCATCAACCATTGGAGTGGCAACCGGGACCAGCCGCCGAGACAGACTTTCAACCGGCATTTTCTATTTTGGAATCAATGGATTGTTTGGCTGTGACGGGTGCTTTCTCTGATGAGTTCACCTCTCGAAAGAGGATGATCAACGCGGCAGAAGTTGCCAGCGCTCCCGTAGCGGCCAGAAAAAAGCCAAACGGGAGCGTGTCTCCTCTGTTGGGGAACAGACTGCCCATCGCGATGAAGAGAGGTCCGAAGCTTGCGCAAGCGGGGAACAAAGCCTTCGACATCTCAGATTCTCCAGAGTTTTCGTAGCGCTGCTGTTCGATCACTTCGCCGGCCGTCATTCGCCGGAGAGCACACAATGCGGCATTGACCGGCGATAACGCATCAGGCGCGGAATGGACTTCTGGTTCATCGCAATTCTGCCGTCCGATCCCCGCCGACCAAGCCGACTCGCGTGTGCCGCAAGTGCTGATAATGATTCTACTCCCGCGACGACCGCCTGACACGTCGGGCTGAACCGCTCGGTGCGTCAGGGAGGGCGAGGCTCCTGCCGAGCCGCAGCAGCCACTTGAGACGGCTCGGCAGGAGCCTCGCCCTCCCGACTACGTTTCAGCGTCGAAGCAGCTACCGTTGAACGACCTACGCAAAGATCTCATGCACCACATTGCCTTCGACATCGGTCAGGCGGAAGTCGCGGCCGGCGGAGCGGTAGGTGAGGCGTTCGTGATCGAGGCCCAGGGCGTGCAGCAGCGTGGCATGCAGGTCGTGGATGTGAACTTTGTTTTCGGCGGCGTAGTAGCCGTAGTCATCCGTTGAGCCGTAGCGAAAGCCACCTTTGACACCGCCACCGGCCAGCCACATGGTAAAGCCCTCGGGGTTATGGTCGCGGCCGTTGGTGGTGCCTTCGCACGTGGGGGTGCGGCCGAACTCGCTGCCCCACCAGACCAAAGTATCTTCCAGCAAGCCGCGTTGCTTCAGGTCGGTCAAGAAGCCGGCGATCGGCAGGTCGACTTCGCGAGCGTTCTTCTCATGCCCGTTCTTGAGATCAGAGTGCTGGTCCCATTGGACCAGATGGTCGTTGTGCGTGACTTGAATGAACCGCACTCCAGCCTCGGCAAAGCGGCGAGCCATCAAGCACATCCGCCCGAAGTTGGCCGTAACGGGATCATCCATGCCATAGAGCTTCAGCGTCGCAGGCGTCTCGCCGGATAAGTCTTCGACTTTGGGGATCTCGGACTGCATGCGGAAGGCGAGTTCGAACGAATTGATTCGCGCTTCGAGCGACGCGTCAGCGCCGGCCTGAGCGAGATGTGCGCGGTTCATGGTGTTGAGACGGTCCAGTTGCAGTCGCTGAATGTCACGCGGCAGCTTTGAGTTTTGAATGAACTTCACCCGTGCTTGTTCAGACGGCACGCTGGCATTGCCCAGCGGTGTGCCACTGTGAGCGGCAGGTAGAAAAGCCGAACTCCAATTGTTGATACCACCAAAGGCGAGCGTCGGGCAGATGGTCACGAACGCGGGTAAATTGGAATTATCAGTGCCGAGCCCGTAGCTCACCCACGAGCCGATGCTGGGGCGAATGAAGTTGTCGCTGCCGGTGTGCAACTTCATCATCGCCCCGCCGTGAGCGGGGTTCGTGCCGTGGATCGAATGGATCATGCACAAGTCATCAACGCGTTGAGCCAAGTGAGGAAACAGTTCGCTGACGCTCAAGCCGCTGTCGCCGTACTTACGAAATCTCCACGGTGATTTCAGCAGGTTGCTGGTGGTGTTGAACTGGACTCGCGGCTTGGCGAAGGGCAGGGGCTTGCCGTCGTCGCGCGTGAGTAGCGGCTTTTCATCGAACGTGTCGACTTGCGACGGACCTCCGGACATCAGCAGGAAGATGATGCGTTTCGCTCGCGCCGCGAACAGCGGGAGTTGAGCCGCCAAAGGATTATCAACCGCCGCCTGAGTCACCGACTCATCCGCCAGCATCGAAGCCAGCGCGAGCGAACCAAACCCCACTGCCGAACGCTTGAGGAGAGCTCGACGCGTGAGTGTGGGAGTTGGTTGATTGAGCGAAGTGATATTCACGATGGTATCCAGACTCATTGGTCGAAGTCGGGTTGCTTGCTGATCGTCAGGCTGAGATTGGTATCAACGCATGTCCCGAGGCAGTTTGATTTTCCCGCAGAGGCGCAGAGTTCGCAGAGAATGAGATCACAACAACGCGTTTGTGAGAAAGATCTTCGGATGTGGCAGCGTGGACGACGGGGAAGATTTGAAACACAGAGGCACAGGGCACACGGAGAGGTAGGTTCCGTTCATTCTCTGTGATCTCTGTTCCTCTGTGTTTCTACCTCTTTTTGATCTAGTGTGGCTTGGAGATCTGCTTGGTGCCACAAGGCGACTGAGTCTTGTTTTCTCTGCGAGCTCTGCGCCTCTGCGGGAAAATCATTTGTGGTTTTTCTCAAAAAATTGCGATATTCTTGAAACCCCTCACCCCCGGCCCCTCTCCCCAGATTACTGGGGCGAGGGGAGCAAGAGTGTAAATGCCGCGATGGTCTTGAGTATCAACAAACTAATTGCTCCTTATTTTAGATAGATGAACTCATTTGCTGAGAGTATCACGTGGCATAACGCAGCCCAGGCGTTTTGACGTCTGTTGGTGGTGTCGTCTTGGTTGTTTTGAGCTTGCTGCACTGCGGTGAGGAACGCTTGATCGTGCCTAACTTCGGACTCGGTGGGTTCGCGGCCGAAGGCGGTCACATACAGACGCGACAATCGCTGCTGGTCGTCGGTGATCTCGGCCAGCAGTTGATCGGCGAAGGTACTGGCGGCCTGCATCACGAGGTCGCTATTGAGCATCATCAACGCTTGCGGTGCGACGATAGTCGTGGCGCGGTTGCCGCTGGAGACCGCGGGGTCGGGGAAGTCGAGCAACTGAAAGACGTCGAACACGTTGTTGCGGACGATCGGCAGATAGAGCGAACGGCGGCGGCTGTCGTAGGTTGTCAGGTCTTTGGATGTGTGATCGAAGAAATACGCTCGGTTCTTCACCGTCAGCAATGAACCACCCATCGTCAGGTCGAGCTGACCGCTCACGGCCAGCAGCGCATCGCGAATGGCCTCGGCTTCCAGACGTCGCACATCAGCGCGGCTGAAGAGTCGATTATCGGGATCGCGTGCGAGCGTATCAACGCTGGTTGTCGAAGCTTGTTGATACGTACTCGAATGTAAGATCACACGATGCAGCGACTTCATCGACCAGCTATCAGCAATGAAGCGGCGAGCCAGCCAATCAAGCAGTTCCGGATGTGTCGGTGCTTCGCCGAGCAGACCAAAATTGTCCGTCGTGCGGACGAGGCCTTGGCCGAAGTGCCAGCGCCAGACTCGATTGACGAAGACTCGCGCCGTGAGCGGATGCTGCGGATCCACCAGCCACTCGGCGAACTGCCTTCGTCCGCTGTCCTTGTCGGTGAAGGCAGGTGGTTGAGGACCACGCATCACCGGCGGAGTGCGCCGCGCAATGATATCGCCCAGTTTGAGCGGGTTGCCGCGCAGATGAATGGCCACATCGGTGACTTTGTCTTCGGTGACGCTCATGGCTGACGGCAGATCGGGACCGGCCTTCTCAAACGCCGCAAGCTCATCGCGCAGCTTCTTGAGCTCTGCTTTCGTCGCGTCTGGATAAAGCGTCTCTAGCTTCTCTGGCGGCTTCGCATCCGTCTGCTTGTCTTGAGCTAACTTCTCTTGCACGAGCTTGTCAGCCACGGCGACCAGGTTGGCGATCGCGGTCTTCTTGGCCGTGACATCCGTTTCGAAGCGGGTCTTGATTGCGTTCGCAGCGTCTGAAGGCAGCAGGGCTTCGTGCCACTCCGCCAGCTTGGTGTATTTCCGCATCGACTTCGTGCTTTTGAAGATACCTGCCAGACCGTAGTAGTCGGCAGCGTCGATGGGGTCGAACTTGTGATCATGACACCGAGCACACCCGAACGTCAGTCCGAGGAATGCGCGACCGGTGGTATCAAGTTGCTCGTCGATCAGATCCATGCGCATCTTGGCTTCATCGGTTTCCGCCAGCACCTTCGGGCCGAGGCTGAGAAACCCCGTCGCGATCAACTGCTCATGCTGCTGAGCCTCGTTATCAAACGGCAGCAGATCGCCAGCTAGCTGCTCAATGACAAACCGATCAAACGGCTTGTCGTTGTTGAAAGCCGAGACGACGTAGTCTCGATACCGCCACGCGTTGCCATAGGCGACGTTCTCATCAAAGCCATTCGAGTCCGCGTACCGCGCCACATCCAACCAATGCCGCCCCCAGCGTTCGCCGTAGCGAGGCGACGCGAGCAGCCGATCCACAACCTTCGCGAAGGCTTCGGCCGAGTCGTCCTTGATGAAGTCTGCAATCTCGCCGGGTGTTGGCGGCAGGCCTGTCAGATCAAAGGTCACTCGACGCAGCAGCGTGCGTTTGTCGGCTCGCGGTGCCGGTGTGATGCCGGCTTCGTCCAGCTTTGCACCGATGAAACGATCCAATTCCGACTTGGCCCAATCCTCATGCTTGATGCCTGGAACTGCTGGCGAAACAGGTGGCTGAAACGACCAGTGCTGCGGGTCTCGAGTCTTCTTCGAGGCCGTCGTCGAACTCGCTGGGAATGGTGCTCCCATTTCGATCCAGCGCACGAGATCCGCGATCTGCCGCTCGGGTAGCTTCGAGTCCTTCGGCATCTTGAGATCCGGGTCTTCATGCCGGATGGCTCGCACGAGCAAACTCTCTTGCGGCTTGCCCGGCACAATCGCGGCGCCCGAGTCTCCGCCGCGTAACAGGCCTTCGCGCGAATCCAATCGCAAGCTGCCCCATTGCTTCTGCGAGCCATGGCATTTGAAGCAGTGCTCCACCAGAACCGGCCGCACCTTCTTCTCAAAGAACTCCAGCCCGTCATTCGCGCCCGCCGACGAAACGCCAAGCATCCACAACAGAACGCTCAACCCGCCCCACAGGACGTTGATTCGCAGGCAGGAAACTAACCTTGGCGTCTGCACGGTGAATATCTCGCGGAGAAGCTCGTGATCCTCAAGCACCGAAGTGCTTCGTCAAGCTTGGTAGCTGAGGGCCACTCGCTCCGCCAGTGCGGAACCCAAACACCGGCCATGCCTGTGGAACACCACACAGGAAGTTAGGCCGCATGCTCGTGTCGCAAACCGTAGTTCAGTCTGTCCGAGGCTGAACACTCATCACACCGCCACTTTCAAGTTAACGCGCCAAGTGGCTGTGCGAAGGATGCTTCAGCCTCGGAGGGGCTGTGCCACGAAAACCTTTACGGGCTTTGCGACTTCGCCAACCAGCCTGCGTATTGTTCTTGGATCGCGGTCCTTAGCGGTGCCGGTTCCATGACAGAGCCAGCGGTGCAGTGGCGAGTGGGGCGACGGCCAGGGCGACGATTCCCAATATGAAAGCGTAGGCGGGAATCGGGAGAGCGGATTGAGTCACCCAATTGAAGATCACGATGGAGCTCAGTGCGAACCAGACACAGATCGCGGCGGTTGTCTCGGGCGTGCCGATCAATGCGCGGCGACGTGCGGCCACGAATGCCCAAGCTGTCGCGATGATGAAGGTTGCTCCCAAGGCGATGACCGCCCCCTGTTCGAGTTGCACGTGGGCCTCTGGAGGTAACACAAACTTGGACAGGAGTATGAAAAAGAATGATATGATTGGTATTAGGAAGAGTTGATAAAAGAGCTTGGCGTGGCCCGTCAAGCCTGCGGCTGACACGGACATCACGACCACCCAAGGGCCAATGAGCGCGGCGGGGAAGTACCACCAACTCCAGTGGTCCGGCAGCAGTTGCTCGGGCGTGGGATGCGTGGCTTGAAGAACCAGGTACAGAGTTAGAAATGCTCCGGCCCAAATGGCCCAGGCCATGAAGACACCCTTGGCGGTTGACTTCAAGATCGTTCGCGCCAAGTCGGGAGTTGTCATCGGGCGAGTCGCCAGGAAATGTCCCATCTCGAAGGTCGAATCGTTGGGACCGACGTTGCCAATCAATGCGCCGAGGATGAATCCCCCGAGAGATAGTATCGCACCGACAGCCACGAGGACTTCGAACAAGTCTTTCGGATCACGGCTAAAGATCAACCAGCCCACGCATCCCAAGAACAAGCCGAGCACGACCAGGACTGGCATCGCTACACCCTTGCGACTCCATTCTACCGAGAACTGTGCTTCGGTTGGACTGCGAAACGGCAGCCTTCGTTCGAGATCGGGATCAAGTATATGTTCCAGCCAAGCGATGATGCCAAAAGATGGCAGCGGATCGCCGCGTCGCTGTCGATTCACTCCGACGATACCGATACCGTATGACACGGCGGTGAAGGCCAGCAGAGTCAAGAGGTCAAGCGGCGTTACTTCCGACCACATGTGAGTGGGTTGCGAAAACAAGTCACCGTATCGCGATTTGTACCACAATCCCAAGACAAGCGCAACAACCCCCAACGCCCACGGGAGCCAACCCGATTTGCCGGTCATCCAAGATGTTGCTTGGACCGCTGCGACCGCTGCTGCTACGAACAAAGCTGGTCCCCATAATGGCCAGTCGACATGAAACACCGCATTCAGCGCGGCGTTGCTGGCGAGAACTTCCAAGGCCACCAATACCATCGCCGGGATCATCTGCCACGCGACCATAGACGATGTCCGCACGGGATAGCCATACAAACGCGAGATTTCACCCTGCGCCCCGAAGACCGCAGCAGAAAATATAAACATATTAATCTGCACCAGAGTCAGGTGCATGATCACCATGAATTGATCTCCGGCATCATAGCCACCTTCACGCTGCAATGCCGTAAAGAGGATCGCCGGAAAAACATTCGCCACGAGTGCGGTGCCGATCAGGATCCACCAGCCGCGAGATAGTATCTCCCACGTTACAGCTAAGGGCATGGATCGCATGGGAAGTTCCTATCGATGTCGGTTCCAGGAGAACGCCAAAGGTCCTGCGGCCAGCGGGACGTACGGCAGCACGAGCGCGCCGGCTGCAAATATCAGCCAAGGCAACGTCCACGAGTTCACGCGCCACATCACACCGCTAGCGAACAAGCAGAGCACCGACCATCCAACAACCACTGCCTGGCATGTTGACCGGCCGATGAGCTTACGTCGCAGAGTCAGAGCGAATGTCGCCAGTGTTCCCAATATTGCAGAACCGCCAATGACAAGGCGAACTTTCTCGTCGGAAAGCAGGGCGTGACCTTCAGATCGCAGCCCCGCCAGAAACAGCGCCGTGAGAAAGATGGGCACGCTGCCAGACACAACCGCCACAAGAAATTGCTGACGTCCTGATAACGCCAGGGACGTTGCCAGCGTCAACGAAATCCACGCTGCGAGCAGGCACATCATAGCGATTACTAAACCGAACCACGGCCCCATCTGTGAGAACTCAGCCGTGAGCTGGCCGTGCTGCGTCCAGAGATCCCAAACAGGTTCTACTCCTTGATCGAGGTATAACAGTCCGGTGGCGCTGAGCGTTCCAAGCAGCCACAAGCTCCACGTGAGCAGCAGGCTCACGCCTTCCATCTTGAAGACGGCTGCCGACAAGGCTGAATTCGTCAGCGGGCGAGTCGCTAGAAAGCCGCCGCACTCGGAACTGCCTTGAGGAAGATTGGCGTGTCCCAATACCAGACCCGCAATGAGCGAGATGGGAGCTAATCCAATGCCGAATCCGGCACAGCCATGCAGCAATTCGTATTCACCGTTCTTGAACCAGTGGAGCGAATAGCCAGTCAGCATGAACACCGCGAACGCTGCGAAGATGCCGGGGAGAATCCATCCCTTCTGCTGCCACTCAAACCAGAACTGAGCGGCCGCAGCGTTGCGGAATGGGCGCTGGGTAGAAGCTGCCATTTGCTCCGAAAGAGCAAGCCGAGCCGGACGCAACGACAACACCGTACTGTCCCCGCGCCGCTCCCGCGCGATGCACCAGGTTGCTA
Source organism: uncultured Planctomycetaceae bacterium (assembly GCA_964386705.1). Taxonomy (GTDB): domain Bacteria; phylum Planctomycetota; class Planctomycetia; order Planctomycetales; family Planctomycetaceae; genus AM-0621. The sequence goes on along the minus strand of CAYLTY010000075.1, from coordinate 8,880 downwards.
CGAGTAACTCGCAACATACCATGGCTCCCATAGACAAGAGCTCGCGGAATGTGACGGTCGACCACATCGCCTTTGGCTGCAGAAAGTGCCCGCCACCATATCGATCGATCAACCACGCCTCGAAGAGCACCGCGAGCAGGCACCACAGTATCAACTGTAAAGGACGGCTTCCCTTGGTGAGGTACGACACGGTCTGAAAGCCGCCCAACGCTGCAGCGAGGAATAGCCCCGGTCCCCACAAAGGCCAGGCGACAGGGAACAAACTATTCAGCATTCTGGCAGCAAACACATATGAGAAGCCGACCGACATCATGCCCGGCAACATCACAGTCGCAGCCAGCAGACGGTTGGGCAGCGGCAGCAAATAGAATCGTTCTACAACTCCCTGGGCGGACCAGGCCGCACCGCCGCATGTCACGAACAGAATCGAAAGCAACACAAAGTGCAGCGTGCGACCGCTCTGAGGATCCAGCGGGCCGGTTCGCAACAGCGACGAGTAGACGATGATTGCTACTCCCGACACCGCCAAGAGCGCGTTGAGCATGCGCCACCAGCCGCGCCGGCAGAACTCCCACATCAGCATTCGGAGAATGGCTGAGTTCATGGGCTCACCTGAGAATGCGGGACACAAAGATCTCGTCCAGCGTTAGCGCCGAGTCGTCGACGACTGTCGCACCGATCGCTTCAGCCGCTCGGCGCAACTGCTGGCTTTCGCCACTACAGATATAAGTCCATTCCGGGCCACGTCCTTCATAGGAGAGCGTGCCCACCAGTGCTGGCGGTTGTTCGAGCGGCTGCTCAAACCGCAGGGTCATGCGGCGGTGCGTGTCTTTGATCTCATCCATCGGTGCGGTGAGCATGATGCGGCCTTGATGAATAATCGCGACGCGATCAGCTACGCGTTCTACTTCGTCCAGCAAGTGTGACGAGAACAGAACGGTCCGTCCCTCATCAGCGATCGTCCGTATAATCGCTCCCAGAATGTCGCGACGCACAACTGGGTCGAGTCCAGATGAGGGCTCATCTAATACCAGTAATTCTGGACGATGCGCCAATGCGACGAGCAAGCCTGTACGAGCTCGCTGCCCGCGAGACAGTGTTTTGATCTTTGCTCTGCTATCCAGATCAAACGCTTGCCTGAGCTCTTCGGCGTACGTTTCATCCCAATTGGGAAAGAAGGCCTGCGTATAACGCATCAGCTCGCCGATGCGCATCCAGTTCGGCAGGTCGCGTTCTTCCGACAGATAACCAATCCGGCCTAGTGTGCCGACTGGATTCTGTACGGGATCGAGACCAAACACCTGCACGCTGCCGGACTGAGCTTTGAGCATTCCGAGGATGTGTTTGATAAGCGTTGTCTTGCCTGCTCCATTGCCGCCAATCAATCCGAAAACTCCGCCACGTGGCACGATCAACGAGACGTCGTCAAGCGCCGTCTTGTTACCGAACTGCCGAGTGACTCGGTGAATCTCGACAATCGGGGGCGTCGAAAATGAAAGAGGTGCGAGCATGAGATCATTCCTCGTTGCGAGTAGTTTGCATCGCTGAGTGACGCTGCTGAATGAGTTTCACGACATCTTCAACATCGATATTCATGTGCTGCGCTTCGGCCAAGAGCGTGTCGATACGCTCTGTGAGGATCTTGACGCGCTCTCGACGAGCCAGCGGAGAGCCCTGGTCAGAGACATAAGTCCCCGCTGTGCGGCGTTTCTCAACAATGCCTGCCGCTTCCAGTTCGCGATAAGCCCGAGCCACCGTGTTCGGATTGATAATCAGCTGCTCCGCCAGCACGCGAATGGGCGGCATTTCATCCCCGGCCGCCAGCCGCCCGGACGCCACCAGGTACTTCACCTGATTGACGATCTGCTGGTAGATCGCCACTCCGTCAGTGGGTGAAATGTGAATCTGCACGACTGTGCCCCGCCGTTGTTTTGATTGGCGTCGACCGTCACTTGTATTAGTGCAATAATACAATCAGCGAGTGTGCCGTCAAGACGGAAATCTCATGAAAAAGCGCGGGTGTGCGAACGGCGAGCCTGCAACCGAAATGGGTTGGGAATGAAGGCGATCAGCATCACTGCTCCTCGCGGTGCTCAGAATCCAAGTCGTCCTGCCTGCTTCATTCACCGCAGTTCCTGCGACTGACTCGGAGCTTTGCCGAATCCTCAACGCCGCGCGGCGGGATTTTGATCGGCAGTATCAACAGGAGGAGCTGATTGGCGGGCAGCGACTGTCTCGTAGCCACTAACTGGAAACCGGCGCGACCCGGCAGTGCTGGTCAAGAAATGGTCACCGCTTTGGCACATACTGCATCGCGACCGCGCCCGAGCCGAACTCTCGTCGGCTCACGAGCTTTAAGTCGACATACTTCGATAACCCGGCGAACAACGTCGGGCCGTGGCCGGCTATCCTCGGGTGGACCACGAACTCGTACTCATCGATCAATCCCAGCTCCGCCAACGCCAGCGGGAGCGTCACGCCTCCCACGAACAGTCCCTTGCCCGGCTCCCGCTTAAGTTGCTCGACGGCCTTTGCCAGATCTCCGCGTACGAGCTCCGAGTTCCAATCGACCTGGCTCAAGGTGCTCGACACGACGTACTTCCTGGCCGCGTCGATCGTGCGGGCGAAGGGTTCCATCCACTCGGCCATCCATTCGGGCCGCACCCCATTCGCCGGCCACCGCCACGCGGCCTGCATCATTTCGTAAGTAACCCGGCCAAAGAGCAGGGCATCGGCTTGGGCGAGTTTCTCAGCCCAGAAACGATGCAGTTCTTCGTCCGTGGAACCTGCCCGATGATCGACGCAGCCGTCCAGCGTGACGTTGATGGAATACTGAAGGGGTCGCATACGTTTTCCTGAAGCGAGCTAGCGGCATCATGGCTGCGGCGACTCGGGCATATGAAACAGCCCCCATCCATGGCCGTCGGGGTCGACAAAGCTGTGTGAGTACATGAAGCCCAGGTCCTCGGCCTTGTCGTAGGTTGAGCCTCCGGCGGCGAGGGCCTTGGCGACCAGATCGTCGACCTCCTGGCGGCTCTCACAAGTGAGGTTGATCAGGACTTCCACCGCCTTGGTCGTATCGCAGACGGCCTTGGGAGTGAATTCGCGAAACTTGGCATGCGTGCCCAACATGACAAAGATCGTCTCGCTGATGATGACGCACGCGGCATCGTCGCCGGAGAATTGCGGATTGAGTGAGTAGCCAAGTGCCTGATAAAAGGCCTTCGACTTCTGCAAGTCGGCGACGGGGAGGTTGAGGAAGATCTGTTTGTTCATATTCCTTTTTTCTATCGATGGTGGCGGCACATGCCGCCCCGGTAGCGATCAGAGTCCCGGAGATTCTCCTCACTTCACCGCCGGAAATGAAGGCAAGACGTCCTCAATCAAATAGGGCTCTTGATTGGACCAAAACATGTAGTTCACGTGCAGGAATTCCTTCGCGAATGCGTGCAAAGCCGGAACCAGATTCTTCCGGTTCTTGATGACCTTCGTAGAATTGGTCTCTCCAATATAGTTTCCATCTTGAACTGCGATTCCAATTGGGACGGTAAACTTATTCTCGTGCATCATTGCGATGGTATGGTTCTGTTGACCTTTCTTGGTAAACATGAGGTCTGGGGCGCCAAGTCCGACGCCAATCTCTTCGCCATACTGATAAATTGAGCGGAGAAATCCCTTGTCGTCCCAGGGCAGCCATTCACCAGGCATGAAGTTCGCATACTGCATGGTCACTGATTTGTTGAAGGCTGCCTTCATCGCTCGCATGTTGGCCTTGACTGCGTCAACATAGGCTGGTTCCGAGAATGACGGGTCGTCTTTGGGTGATACCCCAATCGACGTCTCCTGCAGGTTGATTCCCTCAATCTTGCCATCCAGCTCACGCCCCAATGCCGCCAGCAACTTGGCAAAGCGCTCACGCACTTTGGGGTTCCAGCGTTTTGTTACCCAGCCTTCAGGGTTGCCGTGCTCATCCCTCTGGAATGTAGCGCCATCGTCATATTCTTTTGTCAGCAAATACTTGGGGGTAGCGTTGAATTTGATTGTGAATGTTGCATCTTGAAGCTGCACAAAGAGCGTCTTGCCTTTCGACTTCAGGAACTCAACGTCTGCCAAGATCGTTGAAAAGTCATACTTATCCTTCTCCGGCTCCAGAATTGCCCAGGGGTACATGATCTGGGCACCGGCAAATCTGGAGTTCAACAAGAACGGGCTCGAGCGCATCGCCTCTCGATCTCGTGCGAAGTACACGAAGTTCTTGATCGAGTCGATCTGGATGGGGAACGGAGCGCCCAGATAGGCTTTATACGATTCAGCATATTTGTCTGCAGGTTTCTTGCGCTCCTCCCCCGACAGCATTGTGGAGAGAATGGCCAGAAATATAGTGAAAATCAATGCTCTCTGCATAAAGTCTCAGTCTCGATAGTCTTCTGATTGCAATACTGCCCGAAGGCTCAATACGAATGCCCAGGTCAACCCGCGTCGTGCCGCGAGTGTTGACGATTCTTACCCCAAAATGGGCAGCGGCACACTGCGTGTCGGAGTGCGAGTCATGGAATGACTCGCCGACGTAGTTCGGTCTGTCCGAGATTGAGCACTCATCGTGTCGCTAACTTCAAGTTGACTCGTTCGTGGCGTTGAGCGGAAGGTTCAGTCTCGAAGATGCTGAACTACGACGAACTGCAATCAGTGACGCGGGGTGGCACTGATTGACCGCTTGCGGCCTATTCGGGTTGCGAAGCGACAAGAAGCCACGGGTCTGCTGTGCACTGGCCGCGTTTCCGGCGGCTTACCCCGCCCCGGTATCCATTGAAATGGCAATCGAGGTCACCTGCGACACCGCTACTCACCTCGTGGTGTTACGTCCCACACCTTTACTGTCTTGTCATCACTGGCTGACGCAAGCCGCTTTCCATCGGGACTGAATGCCACCCGCTGAACGAGCTTCGCATGCCCCTGCAATGACAACAGCTCTGTGCCGCTACTGGCATCCCACACTTTGACAGTCTTGTCGCCACCAGCCGACGCCAATCGATTTCCGTCCGGACTAAACGCTACGCCAATGACGCCGTTGGTGTGTCCTTTGAACGTGAGTAACTGCACGCCACTCGCCGCGTCCCAAACTTTAACCGTTTGATCTACGCTGCCTGATGCCAGCCGGCCACCGTCTGGGTTGAAGGCAGAAGTCGGCGACTGTCGCAGGCTTCCTCGATTTTCTGCGGTTACTACGCGAATCAATCAAGCGGCGAGTAGGACTAACCGTGAGAGCTCTCATCGTCCGGCGATGACCTGCGGTTCGATAAGCGGTTTTCGATCACAACCGCCACTTCCAAGGGTGCGAGTGGCATGCTCTGAAACTTGGCGCACTTCCAGCCCACCTTACCCCCTTTCCCGTTGATGATATTGAGCTGCATCATCTCAACGGCGAGGTTGAATTCCGTCGTTCCCGTAACAGCAATTGAGACTGCCCGCTGCAGATTCTTGGTTGCGTAAACTTGTGCCAGACAATGGTCCGGATGACCGCAGCGCCTGATCACGACGTAGTCGCTGCCGAAAAGAAACACGGCGTAACGTTCCTCTGGATCAAGTCGGACTGCTCGCCCGCTATCATCGAGCACGCGAAACAGTTCACTAAAGAGCGAATCCGCCACGCGGAGTTCAAGCCGTACGGGGGGCCGGTCTTGTAACATTC